>NZ_JAYTLQ010000046.1:0-1606 GCF_043729335.1 Crenothrix sp.
TTCGACATCACCAACGCGGCAGATGCCCCTGACAAGGTGAATTCTGGGCTTGACCATGTCGCGCGGCTGCTAAATCTTTATGCTCTAGCTGGAGTCCCAGCCGATCACTTGAAAATAGTCCTGGTGGTGCATGGCCCGGCTACGTCAATTGCCCTGAAAAATGATGCATACCGAAAACTACACCAACGGGATAATCCCAATATCGAAATTATCCACCTACTCAATGGTGCAGGCGTTAAGCTATATATCTGCGGCCAAGCCCTGGCAGAAAAAAAATTAGAGATTGCATCAGTGAATCCGGAAATTACATTAGCTGTATCGGCCTTGACCGTGTTGGTAGATTATCAATTGGACGGCTACGCATTGATACCCAATTAGGCTTGAGAATATTCTCTATAGAAGAAAGCTTATTTTTATCGAGTCGATTTTGATGAACGCACTCAACTTGGCACCTTGTCCAGCATGGCAAGGCCACCTATCAGCGTTAGCGTCGCCAGCATCAAAAAATAGGGGCCGAAAAACCACAGTATGATTGGCAAACTGAAAAAGAAAGTTCGAGTGCCAAACGTATAATAACTGCCGGCCCTATTTAAATAGGCACAGGTTAGTTTGTATAAGCCGCCGTCTGGTGATGAATCGACAGGCAGGTTAATCATATAACCAACATGATTGAAAAACCGTATTGCCATCGAAAAACAGTAGAAGGCGATGGAAAAATCCAGCAGCAATAAACACAGTTTTAATTGCCATAATTCGGTAGAAAAGGGTTGTGCTAAGCCATAGGGATGCCAAGCTAGTGCCCACTGTCCGATTTTTTCGCCGATGTTTAAAGTGCCGATTATCAATAAAATCGAGGTCGATGCCATGAAGTTGGCCGCCATGACTGAGTTGCGTAAGGTTTGGACAGCAAGGATTTCCATGTTGTCTTTATTCATTACCATGTTGACCCATTGCTCCCGAATCCTTGCATTCAGTGTATGTACGCTCGAATCCGGTAGTCGGCGAGTGCGTCTGCCTAAATACAGATAGTAAACCAATATCAATAAACAACTGACCGTAAAGGCAATGAGATCGTACTTCATGCAATGGTTTCCTTTTTTACTGTTCAAGAATCGATTAAGTAAGAATTAAGGCATTTAGTAGAGTGGGCTCCAAAAATCAGGCCAAGTGCTAAGGCGTAATAGTGTCAAAATTCGGCTTTTTAGTGGGCTTTGATGTATGTTGCTCAATTTTCAATTAACCATACGCCACCAAAAGCCACGCAAGTAATTGAAATATAGTGAAACCCCCTAAGCAATAAGGCTTAAACACCTCTTACCCTATGCACAGGATTGTAAACCTTATATGACCGTTTTTGATGCGACAGCAAGCTTTACCAAGTTTGTAGAGCCACGGTTACGCATAGCTCGGCAGGCTACAAGGTTACCCACAACATTAATATCCGTGTAAATACCTAGGTGTAACGGCCTGCAAATATAATCCATAAAAACTGCAAACATCCACATTTTCGAACTAGGGGGCGTTCTCAATTACTTTAATAAACAACCAGAAGTTATTGTATTATTGGTTATTTTATACAAAACACAATGACAAGAATGGTGGTGGC
>NZ_JAYTLQ010000047.1:0-8112 GCF_043729335.1 Crenothrix sp.
CCTAGTACTCAGTCAATCTTATTTTGTCAGTCAGATATTTTAAAAAACCGTTCGTGGTGAGCTTGTCGAACCATGAACCACAAGTCCTTCGACAGGCTCAGATCCAGAATCAAGATATAAGGACGAACGGAGTATTTTATAGTACTCGACATTATAAAGCTGACTAAGTACTAGGTTTAGCTTACCGAAAAACTCACGCCACACCCACACGTACCCGTTACATTGGGGTTATCAAACTGAAAAGCTTCATTCAAGCCCTCTTTGCGGTAGTCGAGTTGAATGCCGTTAATCAAGTCCAGATCAGTCTGGCTGATGATGACTTTGACACCAAATTCCTCAAATACCACGTCGTTTTCGACTAGAGCATCTGAATAATCCAGTGTGTAGGCATAACCGGAGCAACCGTATTTTTTGGTGCCCAGTTTTAAGCCGAGGCCTTTGCCGCGCTTATCCAGTTGTTTTTTAATTTGGCGGGCGGCGTTTTCAGTTAACGATACGGACATGATGACCTCTTGACTTCAATAGGCTGGATTAACCAGCGACTTTAAAACAGTGATAAATTCTAGTAGTTCGGCTTCGGTATTGTTTAGCCCTAAGCTAATACGGATGGCGCTTTTGGCCAGATTAGCCTCAACTCCCATTGCCAACAATACAGGGCTAGGTGTGTTGCCACCACTGGCACAGGCCGATCCGCTAGATACCGCAATACTTTTTTGATCAAGCTTCATCAGCAACATTTCGCCATCCATGCCGTCAATGCCAAATTGCACCGTGTTAGGTAAGCGCTGGGCATGTTGTGCAAAAATGCTCAAGCCTGGAATGCCGAGTAGTGCGCTTTCCAGCAAGGTTGTTAAATTAGTTAGATGTTCGGTACGGGCAACAAGTTCCGCGCATGCCAGTTCTGCCGCCTTGCCGAAACCGACAATAGCGGCGACATTTTCAGTGCCAGCTCGGTAGTCTTGTTCTTGGCTACCGCCCCGCAACATGGGTGTGATCGTTGTACCTTTGGCAAATACCAGCGCACCACAACCTTTTGGTCCGTAAATTTTATGGCTGGACAATGACATTAACTGCACACCCAATTGCTCAAAATCGACCGGTATTTTGCCCAAGGCTTGCACGGCATCGGTATGCACGGTTGTACCAAGGGCATTGAATTGCTCAGCATAGCGGGCAACATCCTGGATTACGCCGGTTTCATTATTAGCCAGCATGATAGAAACAAAATCCGGTTTTTCGGCTATCGCCTTGTCGATAGCTGCTTGCGTAACCAAGCCATTATTATCAACCTCTATAATAGTAAGGTCATGGCCTTTTTGTTGCAAGTGTGCGGCAGGTTGGCTAACTGAAGGATGCTCGATAGCCGAGATAGCCAACTTGCCCAAAGGCGGTATAGACTGCAAGGCTAAATTATTGGCTTCAGTGCCACCACTGGTAAAGATAATTTGCGTTGGTTGTACGTTAATTAAGTTCGCGACTTGGCTACGTGCCGTATCAATCGCACTACGTACCAAGCGACCATGACGGTACAAGCTGGACGGGTTGCCATAAAACGCGCCCAAAAATGGCAGCATGGCTTCCAGCACCTTGGGATGTATCGGCGTGGTCGCGTTATGGTCTAGGTAGATCATGGTTGTGGTGTGTCCGCGTTAGCAGGATTATCTGGCGCGTAGTTGTCGGTCAGTTCACAGCCCTCTAATTTGCACATTGGTGTTTTTGGGCATTTGATGCCCGCCTCATTAATGGCTTTTTGCATGGATTCAATATGCTCATCCAAAACGTTGATATGATCCAGCATACGGTTAATGGCAAAGGCGACTGGATCAGGCATATCAGCGGTTGCGCCATAGGCATCAAAACCCATCTTGGAGGCGATTTTGGCACGTTCCGGATTTACAGTGTTTTGGGTAGGCGATTCTGCGTATTCGGAGTCGCCATTCAACCAGCCATATTGCGGTTTTTGGGTTTTGGTTTTGGAGTCGATAATATGGCCAGGAATGCCTACAACAGTAGCACCCGGCGGCACCGATTTTAAAATAACCGAATTGGAACCCACCCGTGCGCCTGCACCAATTTCAATAGGGCCTAGAATTTTAGCGCCCGCACCAACGACCACACCATTATGCAGGGTAGGGTGGCGCTTACCTTTATTCCAGGTCGTGCCACCCAAGGTAACGCCATGATATAAAGTGCAATCGTCACCGATAATGGCCGTTTCGCCTATGACCACGCCCATGCCGTGGTCGATAAAAAAGCGTCGGCCAATTTGTGCGCCCGGATGAATCTCAATACCGGTTAACCAGCGGCCAATGTGAGAAATAAAGCGCCCTAGCCATCTGAAATTGGCTTGCCAGCACAAATGACTGACACGGTGAATAAGTACCGCGTGAAAACCAGGGTAAGTGGTCACCACTTCCAGCACCGATTGCGCGGCAGGATCGCGTTCAAAAACGCAGGCAATATCTTCTTTTATTTGCTTAAACATTCAGTCGTTTCTCTTGTTGCCCTGGGACATCCTTAAAATACCTCGCAGTATGTCAAGTTCTTTGGTGTCTAGTTGCACGCGGTTATAAATCCGGCGCAAACGCCGCATAATGGATTGTGAGCTGTTGCCTTGCATAAAATTGATGTCGTACAGCGTTTGTAACAAATGCGTGTAAAACAATTCCATTTGCTCGGCGGTAGCCAACGGCATTTCACCTTTATCACCAATGGTGATGGATTGTTGGATGCCAGCAGCAACAAACAGTTCATAACACACAACTTGCACCGCTGCGCCAATATTTAACGAGCTGTATTCACTATTACAGGGGATGCGCAATAAGTACTGACATAAGTCCAGTTCGTGATTTTTCAAGCCGGAATTTTCCCGGCCAAATAAAATGGCGATCTTTTGGTCGGGGCTGCGGGTGACAAATTTTTCCGCGCATTCGCGGGGTGTAAGTTCTGGCCAGCTAATGGTGCGGCAACGCGCACTGGCACCAATGACGATTTGGCAATCGCTAATGGCTTCTTGTAAGGTTGAGCAGACAATAGCATTTGATAGCACATCATCCGCGCCAGAGGCTCTGGAAGTGGCATCGGCACTGGGAAATATTTTAGGAGCCACCAGCCAGAGATTGCTCATCTGCATATTTTTCATGGCACGGGCAACGGCACCGATATTGCCGGGATGAGTGGTTTCGACCAGAACAATTTTAATATGCGAGAGCAATGCGGTAACCAAAGTTTAAAAAGTCCTAAGTTTACCAAAAGATTTGGTATGCTATACGGTTTTCTGCGCTCATTACCAATCTAAATCTATGCAACCAATGCTCAATATTGCCGTTCGTGCCGCCAGAAGTGCGGGCGATCTGCTATTACGTTCTGCCGACAGTGTCAGCAACCTTCGTATCGACCAAAAAGGTAAAAATGATTACGCCAGCGAAGTCGATCGCATGGCAGAACGGGAAATTATCAACATTATCAGAGCGGCTTATCCTGATCACGCTATTTTGGCGGAAGAAAGTGGCCAACATCAAGGCAATGATTTTGTTTGGGTGATTGATCCTTTAGATGGTACGACTAATTTTTTACACGGTTTTCCGCAATATGCCGTATCCATCGCTTTAAAGCACAAAGGCCGTTTGGAAGTTGCGGTTATTTACGATCCGTTACGCGATGAATTGTTTACCGCTAAACGGGGTGGCGGTGCTACTTTAAATAATCGCCGTATTCGAGTGACCAATCAATCGACATTAAAAGGCGCACTGATTGGTACGGGTTTTCCCTTTAAAACCGCTACTCATCTTGATGCTTATCTGGGGATGTTCCGTGCTATTACGACTGATGCAGCCGGCATACGCAGGGCAGGGGCGGCGGCTTTAGATTTGGCGTATGTCGCTTGTGGCCGTTTGGATGGCTTTTGGGAAATCGGTACTATGGAATGGGATGTTGCTGCTGGCATTCTCTTAATAAAAGAAGCGGGTGGTGTGGTCACTGATTTCTCGTTTGGTGAAAATTATATGGAATCCGGTAATATTATTGCCGGTAATCCTAAAATGCATCATGTGATGTATCGGTTAATTGAACCTCATGTGACCGATAGTTTGAAATAAACTAAAAAATATTTTACATGTTGTAGTGTGTTTAAGCATGGCTTAATTTTACGTCCTTATACTAGCCTCACTGCCATTATTTTAAATGACTGAAAACTGGAAAGAGCCTTCAGCTGTCCTGTAATGGATGACTAGGGCTTGGTGGGCGGCTGAATTCATTTTTTATGTTATCACTCAGTTGATTTAATGGCAGCGTTTGTGAGTTAGGTTCTTTAAGGCAAGTGTAGTTTTTTGCCCTCGTGCGTTTCGTTGATGTATAGCCGAAATTGTTACGGGGGCTTTTTTTTGCCTAAATTTTACCTCACTGATCTGCTTGCTTAGTAAGAATCTTCAGTTCTTCACAAAATAACGTCATACGGGTTTGAATTGCGGATATTCGAGCTACCAGAATTAACTCAAGCCATGCTTGGCTTTTAATTTCGGCAGCCTTTTTTGAGGCAGGCTAGAAAGACGTCGTGTAAATGCTCCGCGCATGAGTTGAAGATTCTTATTAAACAGTTGCAACAATAAAAACAAGGTTCTGTTTAATTGGAGATTTAGTACATGCGTAAAATGATTCCCTCCCTTATTTTTTGTTCGGGCTTATTCTCGGCAATTATCATCCTTCCCTGCGCTGCGGCTAGCTTTGATAGAGGCCAAGATTTAGCGGTCGGCAATGGCTCTATTGCTGTTGCTGACGGTGATGTAAATAAAGATAAAATGATTGATTTGGTGGTTGCCAATGATAAAGACAATTCGGTTTCTGTTTTGCTGGGCAGTGGCAACGGCTATTTTCAAGCGCCTAAGAAAATGGCGGTCGGAAAAACTCCGCAGGCCATTCGCACTACTGATACCAATGCCGATGGCAAGCCAGATTTAATCACGGCCAATTACGGCAGCAACAGTGTTTCGGTATTAATGGGCTTGGGTAACGGCAAGTTTAAACCAGCTATAAACTATCCGGCTGGCAGTACACCTTTTGATGTTAACGTTGCTGATTTTAACGCGGATAAGATTCCCGATTTGGCGGTAGCCAACTATACAACCAATAAGATTTGCCTGCTTATGGGAAAAGGGAATGGCAGCTTTAAAGCACCTGTATCCATAGCGGTAGGCAGTAAGCCCAGTGTTGTGGGCATGGGTGATTTTAATAAAGACGGTCGTGCAGACTTAGTGGTTGCCAATTATGGCAGTCAATCGGTTACGGTATTGCTGGGTAATGGCGCCGGAAATTTTTCGTCTAAAAAAACGTTTAAAGTTGGATCAGGGCCGGTTGCTACCGTCATAAAAGACTTTAATAAAGATTCTAAACTGGATATTGCGGTTGCTAATTTTCAAAGCAATTCGGTTTCTGTATTACTCGGTAAAGGTAATGGGGCATTTCTGGCCGCTCGCCATTTTAATGTGGGTACGGGGCCTATCTCGGTTATGGCCGCCGATTTTAATAAAGATGCGTTACCCGACTTGGTGGTGGCTAATTTTCAGGGTGACACTATTTCGTTTTTGCAGGGTAAAGCTGGGGGTAATTTTATGAACCAGAAAGCCTTTGATACCGGCAAGGCACCTGCATCTATTTCTGTACGTGATTTTGACGGTGATAAGCAACTGGATATTGCTACCGCTAATTATTTAGATAATAGTGTGTCGTTGTTGTTTGGTACGACCACCACAGGTATTAATCCTCCCGTTAATCTACCGAACAATCCACCTGTTAATCCACCGGTAGATAATCAACCGCCCGCCACTGATATTACCGGTATAGAACAAAGTGTCCACCAAAAAATTAATGCTTTCCGTGCAAGCAAAGGTTTACCGGCATTAACGTTTAATAGCACGATAGCTAATGTGGCGCGTGGGCATAGTGAAAATATGGCCACTGGTAAAGTAGGTTTTGGGCATGATGGTTTTAACCAACGCGCAACAGTTATAGCCCAGAGCATCCCTAATGGCGGTGCTGCTGAAAATGTGGCCTGGAATGGTTATGCTGATTCTGCGGGTGCGGCTGTTGATGGCTGGCTTAAAAGTCCCGGGCATCTTGCCAATATTGTCGGCGGTTATAAATTGACGGGTATTGGTGTTGCCAAAGACAGCAATGGCCGTGTTTATTTAACACAAATTTTCTGGTAATAATTTTTGGCTATTCACTAAGGCCAGTTTCTACCTGAATCTACGACAAAATGTTGGGTTGATGGTTTTTCTCAGCCCAACATGATCAAATCATTGCACATGTTGGGTTCAAAAAGTAGGGTGGGCAAGCTTTTTGTGCCCACCTGCAACAGTACGGGAATGTAACAAGGTGGGCACAAAAGCCTGCCACCCTACCCGATTTCCATTAACTTAATGAGAGATGTTGGGTCGCCAAACAACTATACTTCAGGCTGCGGCTGCCTATATTCATTCATATCGCTGTTATCAACGCGGTCATAAATGGCTTCAACACTGAGCGTCAACCCAATAGGGTCAAAGGTTACTGAATCCCCCAGAAAATAATATTCTGATTGCCAATGATTGCGCCGACGAAGAATCTGTACCTCAACACAATCTTGTTCTATCAGCACATATTCCTGTAAAGACGGCAGGTTAATGTATTGCACCAGCTTGGTGGTCAGGTCATGTTTTTTGGTGGATTTTGATAACACTTCAACAATGATCACCGGCGCTTTAGTGAAATAGTCATCGCCAGAAGGCTGGCTGCAATCTACGACAACATCGGGATAAAAGTAATTTTGTCCGGCTTTAACTTTGGTATCCGCTGCAAAAGCCTCGCACGGCTTACCTTTTAGGTGATTCCCAAAGTCACGAAGAACATTAGCGCTTATCCGTGAATGATTATTGCTTGCCCCACCCATTGCATAAACACGTCCATCAATATATTCCCGTTTAACCTCAGAACTTAGTTCACTGGTCAAGTAATCGGTTTCGCTCATATAAACGCTTTCGGTGTCTAATTTTGTGTGTAAGGCCATTATGTTGTCTCCCATAAATCGGTTATCTGAATTGTACAGCGATTTCAATTTAGAGTGGCTAGAGATTGGAAATTGTTGTGTTTAGAGCTATTCTTCAAATAAATACTTTACATTCCATTTATGTCTTCATCGATTGTTGGATGCTTTAAAGCCAAAAAACGTCACAAAGTGACATTTATTTTTTAATTACTCTAGTAATTTTGTTGCGCTGATCTACATTTGGTTTATCCGTTTCACAATAGACTACTAAACCGATAAGCCGATGAAAAAAAATTCTAGCCGCCAGTCAAAAGTTAACAAAAAATCAACTTCTTCATTACGTTTAGCGCTGGAAAGTCGGCTATTATTTGACGGGGCGCTAGTAGCCACCGCCAACGACGCTATCCACGACAGTATCGTGCAAAAAGACAGCGTGCCGGATGTCAGTCGTCAGTCTGATTTTAACTTTGAAACACTAGGGCTAGATAAAGATCCCACCGAGCAAAAATCGGGTTCGGAAAAATCCAGTTTACTTAATTATGCCGCTCAGGCAATAACCCAGCCTTTGGATAATTCAGAGACGTTGATTATTGTTGATCCACGTTCGGATGAAGGCATGTCTTTGTTGGCCAAGCCGCCGGTTGGTAGTCGTCTGGTTGTTTTAGATACGATGGAAGATGGCTTTCAGCAAGTGGCCAATGCCGTGGGTGGATGGCATGAAGTTGAAAATCTACATATTGTGCCCTGGATAGAAAACGGTGAACAGTGGTTAGGTAACACGCCGTTAGCGGCGGTATCTACGCATTCGGTTGCTAATAGCATGGCAGACTGGGGTGATGGTCTAGCCGACAATGCGCATGTTGTTTTTCATGGTGAGCATATCGCTAAAGAAAGCCAATTGTTATCACAGGTTAATGTGATGACGGGTGCGCAAAGCAGCTGGATGCGTGATGTGACTATTCAAGATCGTGTGGTTGACGTTGATAGTGTGACGGGTAGTCCCTACAAATCAATGCAGGTTGATTTTTATCAATGGGTTACCAAAATAGGTGCCACAAACAGGAATCTCCAAGTCAATGCCTCCTGAGTTA
>NZ_JAYTLQ010000048.1:0-84802 GCF_043729335.1 Crenothrix sp.
TTAGAATTTGAGAGATCAAAAATCGTCTATAGACCATGGTGGTCAAGAGGTTAGCTAAAATCCCGTGAAACTTTAGAGCCTTTTGTTGATTAGCACCCATCATTACACGAATACCTTGGAAGATGGTGTTAAATTGTGCTGTATAAGCGCACTTAGCATAGTATTGGCAATCTTTGGCACATTGATCAGCAGGGATGGGGATTGCTGTTTTCTTATCAGCTACATTGTATTTTTGTTTTACGACGGGATTTTCGCAGAGTTCACTTCGTTCTTTAACATGAATCATTTTGCTTTTACTAAGGGCTGCTTCTTTGAATGTCGGTTGGTTTAATCGATCTGCTCGCACTGAATCAAAGGTTTTAGTGATTTCTGCTGCCAATTCGTGGGTTTTAACCAAATATAAAATTTTTGCGGTTGGATTCAGCACCTCTAATGATTTGATTAACGTATATGTTTTTCCTGCACCTGCTGAAAAATTGATAAAGCGCGAAACTTTGTCAGTGAAAAACTGTTGGACAATTTCTTTAAGTTTTGCTTCCGCTTCTACTGCTGAAAGTAAAGGCTCAAGCTGATGATCACTAGTTTGTGGCTTAAGTGATGAACGCTTTTTGCCTGTAACGTGTTTATAGCCATGCCTTTTAGCTTCATTGATTAGCGTACCGATATTGTTGTTAAAATTACCCTGTCCGACTCTTTTTAGTAAATCCCTTAAGTCCTTGCTTAATTTAACTCTATCTCCAGTTGCCCAATGCCCTTCTAACAAGGCTATGCCAGAATGATTCAATTCAGCTAACACAGCACCATTTATAGGTAAACGTTCATTATAATTTAGATGTTTAGGTATGTAAGCCAATAATTCAACGATATTAGCTTGATCCAATGTATTAGGTGTATAAGAGTTTTGCTTAACAGGTAAAGACACACATCGGGAATCAACAGCGAATTTCTTGCAGTTTGGGTTGAAATAAACGCGGGGATCACTGGACTGGAGACAACTGTACTTTAGATGCCCTACGCTGTTATCGAGTTTAAAGTCCATAGCAACAGAATCGACTACATAATTCGAGGTCAGTTGATAGGCTTGCTTGTAGCGGTCTTTTAGTGTTTGATTTTCCTCGTCTACCGCCCGCTTAAAATCAGTTAATAAGCCAAACTTCAAGCCTTCCGAAGGTGACGTGAAGGCATAAATCACTTCAGGTAGCTTTTCTATTTCCTGACGAAGCAGGGCAAAGTCCAAATCAAGGTTGTCTTTTTTGTCAATGTCAAATTGAACGATACCTGTTGGTTGGCTGTTGTTGTCAAGTGTATTTTTTTTAGTACCCAGTAATAGTGTTGGGAAAAATGCGGGAAAAAATTTTCTTTTATACTTTCTAATTTTTTCATCATCCTTAATTCCTCTAAGCTCTTGAACATTAGCAGATAATTTTTCCAGACGAATCATGTCAATAACCTTTTCAAGTGTTACTTGCTGCACCTCTTTACTGTAGACCTTTTTTAAAGAACTGAGATTAATGGGCGTTGGATTCATTTTAGTACACAGAGTGTTTGATGGCAGAGGATAGAGTTAATAATATTTCGTTTGATGCCTAAAGGGTTTTACGTCTCATCCTTATCTTTTATTGAAACAAGCATAGGATAATACTGATGATTTGACAGGATTTATTCTACCTATTCGAGTATTATCCATTTTGGCAGATGGCTAAAATCAAACACCAATAAAATGTAATCAAGGTGTAAATAAAAGCCAATGTTTAAGATTTAGCCCGTTTTAAAGTGGGGTCTCTCAGTATCTGTATAAGCTTGTGTTTGTTCCAAGGCCTTATTTTATTAAAATCAATGGCATAATTGAGCTTTTCAATCGCTTCTTTTTTTTGGGGAACAAGCTGGGTATGGGTATAAACTCTCTTGCCAATGGATGCACCTTGGGTTTTATGGCCTATAATGTCGTCAATTAAGCTTTCTTGAACAGAAGCATCCGTTAATGCAGTCCTTACCGTATGGCGAAATGAGTGAAAATCAAGTAGTTGATTTTCTGCTTTTATTACACCTAATTGCTCTTTCCATCTATTGAATCGCGTTGAATAGGCGTGAAACTTTCCATGGGCGTTTCTATCTTCTTCTGGAAATAAACGATTGCTATTTTTGCCTCGTTCATTGACATAATTTAAAAACTCCAATTTGATAAGCCACGAATGGATAGGGATTAACCGATGGCTAGACTCAGTTTTTACTTGTTTTTCATCATCTGTGTTTATGTCTATAACCCATATATTTTCATGTTGCCTGATGTCAGTGATGTGAAGCTGTAAAAGTTCACTCATTCTCGCGCCTGTAAACAAGGCTAAAAGTGGTGTCCAAAACTCAGCCCCCGTTTTAAATAAACCTTTTTGATAGGTTTCTGATTCAAACAACGTTTTTAATTGTCCCTCTGAGAATGGCTGCCTACAGTCTGTCTGCTCTTTGCGAGGTTTTTTAACTTGATTGAGGATCGTCTTAAGGCTTTTTGTTATTGGATAACCATCCGCTTCAATCCATGTTAAAAACTCACCGATCAAAGCAGCACTATCTTTAGCTGTCTTAGCACTAATAGGGGGCTTATTTGCGCGAATCCAATCGTTTATCGTAGCGTTATGAGGAAAGCTTTGTCGATACGCAGGTATCTTTAACAGAGTGTCCCGATAATGACGAATGCTGTCTGGATTAAGCTGTGATAGAGTTGGAACGTTTTCATGATTGTGCTCGGTTAGGATTTTTACAAACAAACCAATCTTTGATTTAGTTGATACTACCGTTCCAGGCTTATAAGATGCTTTTTTAGAATCAATAAATCGCTTTGCAAGCTCATCAAGGGTTAAATCTTCATTAGGATTAAGTTTGCTTGTTTGAGAACTAATGACAGTTCCGCCAGATGATTGTGCTTCAAGTAATTTTTGAAGCATTGCTAATGCGATTGCTAGTGGGTCATTGCTGTTTTGTTGGGTAATCGCCAGATTAGTATTCTGTTTAGGCGCGGGTAAGTTAAGGTTGCCAAGATCGTGTTGCTTTATAGCTTGCTCTAACAGCGCAGATTCATCTTCACCCAGTTCCATGAGGAACTGCTCAACTACATTCCAACTGAAATCTTCCATCTGTTGATAGCGTTTGAGCAAGCCCATCGTCCGACCATAACAACTAGGGTCATTCAAAAGCTTATAGGTGAGTTCATCCATAATTATCATCCAATGGCGTGATCGTTTTATAGCTTCCCGCTTACATCTAGTTTTAAGTGATCGCCTAAATAATAGCTGAATTTTTGGGTGATGATGCCTTACTTTTTTACAAAAGCGGTATTGAAAAACATAGATACCAAAATTATTTTTGGTTAAGTAAGAGGGGGTTCTGGAAGACACAATGTACGCCTAAAAGTAACGTAGCTGTGTTCCTTTCTGAATTTATGAAAATATAACCTATTGATTAATAGGCTATATTTAAAAATTTTGGTACCGAGAAGAGGACTTGAACCTCCACGAGCTTGCGCTCACTAGCACCTGAAGCTAGCGTGTCTACCAATTCCACCATCCCGGCATAGAAACTGTTGTTTAAGCGGCGCATTATAGCGTAAAACTTTCCTAAGTATCAATTAAACTGCTTTAAAAGTCATGCTGACATTGTTTTTGGTGCATTTATTTTCGAAAGCGTGTGTCCAAATCATGTAAATGCCTGAGCTTTTCGCTGATTTTTATTTCTAACCCCCGCTCTACCGGTTGATAATAATGGCTTCCGGTTAATTCTTCAGGAAAATAATTGACTCCAGCGGCATAAGCTTCGGGTTCATTATGCGCGTAACGGTATTCCGAACCATAATCCAGCGATTTCATAAGCTTGGTTGGTGCATTTCTTAAATGCAATGGCACACCCAAGCTACCAGTTTGTTTAACATGACTCATAGCAGCATTGTATGCCGTATAAACTGCATTACTTTTGGGCGCACAGGCTAAATAAAGTACTGCTTGCGCCAAGCTCAACTCGCCTTCAGGGCTACCTAAGCGTTCTTGAGATTCCCAGGCATTGATGGCAATTTGCAAAGCTCTCGGATCGGCATTGCCAATGTCTTCTGAAGCCATACGCACGATGCGCCGCGCTAAATAAGCCAAGTCACAACCGGCATCCATCATCCGGCATAGCCAGTACAATGCAGCATCAGGTGAACTGCCACGCACCGATTTATGCAGCGCTGAAATCTGGTTATAAAACTCTTCACCTTGATTATCAAAGCGCCGCATGCCGCCAGTAAGGACTTCTTTGGCACAAGCTTCATCTACATCCGTGCTGCCTTTAGCTGCCGCAAGTTCGACGGCAATCTCCAGTAAATTGAGCAACCTTCTGGCATCGCCATCGGCAGCTTGGGCAAATTTCTGTTTGACTGTTTCAGTCATGGCTATGTTTAACGTGCCTAAGCCACACTCATCATCACTTAAGGCTTTGTTTAACACGCTCAATAAATCATCTGTTGTTAAGGCATTAAGCACATACACTCTGGCCCGCGACAATAACGCATTGTTCAAGCTAAACGAGGGATTTTCGGTAGTTGCACCAATAAAATAAACAGTGCCATCTTCCACATGGGGTAAAAACGCATCTTGTTGCGATTTATTAAAACGATGCACTTCATCAACAAACAAAACGGCGCGTTTATGCTGCTCCTGCTGAAGCTTTTGCGCTTCTGCTACCGCTGCCCTGATTTCTTTAACACCCGATAAAACCGCTGAAATGGCCATAAACTCAGCATCGGAGTGCTGGGCAATCAGCCGTGCCAGTGTGGTTTTCCCTGTGCCTGGCGGCCCCCAAAAAATCATCGAGTGCAAGCGACCGGAATTAATCGCCTCATACAAGGGTTTACCGGGTTTTAAGATATGCGCCTGTCCTACGTAGCCACTTAATGATCTTGGCCGCATTCTATCTGCCAGCGGCTTGGCTAGCTCATCAAATAGCGGCACGTAAATTACCTTTAATCGCCAAAAACATCCACGCCTTTAGGTGCGACAAAATCAAATAATGTCGGTTTTAAAGGGGGATTGAGTAACACATTGGAAAAATAAATCCGTGTCAATTGGCCAAAGTTGTCGCTTAACTCCATGCCCGCCAGTGTCTGCTTATTAAAGCCAATCAATACATACTTAAAGCTGCTGTCCTGGCTTTTAGGGGTTAACCTTACCCATTCCATATCGCCATCAACACCTTGATCTTCCATAGTGTAGTTATCTTCCAGTGCTACATTGCCACTCAGTAATAAAGCAGGGGTTGAACCCAGCGATTCATCGACTTTTTTAACAGTCACCTGTTCCAGATCGGTATCGTAAAACCATACTTTTCCGGCATTAGAAACAATTTCCTGCTTAAAAGGTTTTAGATAATTCCAGCGAAACTTACCGGGCCGCTGTAAATAAAACACCCCAAAGCTGGTTTGCGTGGGGTGACCGGCTTCATTGATGGCAACTTGCTTGAAATCAGCCGTTAATGATTTTGAAGCCAACAAAAAGGCTTTCAGTTGTACCACCGGTTTAACGCCTGTGTTTGCGCGTGCAAACACAGCACCGGTAATGAATACCATTAAAGTCACTAACAATAAACGAGCTACATTGGTTTTTTTCATTAACATTCTCTAGTACTTAGTCAATTTTATTTTGACGTCTGTAAATTTTAAAAAACCGTTCGTGGTGAGCCTTGTCGAACCATGAACCACAAGTCCTTCGACAAACTCAGGACGAACGGAGTATTTTATAGTACTCAGCAACGTAAAAAATGACTAAGTACTAGTGTAAAAATTATTCTGTAAACAAGTCATCAAACCACTTTTTATCTTCCTTAATAACCGCAGCGCCACACACAGAATAAGCGCTAGGCGCTGAGCCGGTGATATAAGGGTATTCTTTAGCACCATGACACGCCTTGTTAGCCAATAAGCCATTGCGGGGGTCAATTAAGGTTAAAGTGACATTATCCGGAGGTGTTAACAATACCGGCTGAGTTGAAATTTGTTTCATTAACGATGTCCAAATCGGCAATGCGCCTGTAGAACCTGTTAAACCTATGGGCTTATCATCATCACGTCCTACCCAAACCACAGACAAATAATCGCCGGTATAGCCTGCAAACCAGCTGTCTTTGGCATCATTGGTCGTGCCGGTTTTACCGATTAGACCGTAATCTTTAGGAAATGCTTCGTAAGCCGAATGCCCGGTGCCTTCGTGCATAACACCTTGCATCATGGTATTAACGATGTAGGTGGCCGCCGGATCAACCACCTGCTTAACCACAAACGGATAACTTTGTAAGGGTTTGTTTTCTGCCGATACTACTGCACGTATACCTTTAATCGGCGTGAAGAAACCGTCACCCGCCAAGGTTTGGTACATTTGGGTGACTTCAATGGGTGTTAGCGAGGATGCGCCTAACAATAAGGAAGGATATAAATCCAGCTCGCGGCTAACGCCCATGTTTTTCATGGTTTTGGCTATTTTGGCAATGCCGACATCCATACCAACCCGCACCGTCGCCAAATTGTAAGACTTTGCTAAAGCCGTATGCAAGGGTACACGGCCATGTTCACGATGATCGTAATTTTGCGGAATCCAATCTTTGCCGGATTCATTTTTAACATGAATTTCAGCATCGCTGACGCGTGTGGTAATAGTGTATTTGTCCGGTTTTTCCAGTGCTGCTAAATAAATCGCCGGTTTTACCAATGAGCCTATAGGCCTGACCGCATCCAATGCGCGGTTAAAGCCTTGGCCAGAATCATCGCGCCCTCCTATTATGGCAACTATCTCGGCACTGTCACGCCGCGTTACCACAACCGCTGCTTCCAGGTTATTGGCATGTGGAAGTTTTTCCAGTTGTGCCAGTTTTTTAGTTACTGTGACTTCCAGGGTATCCTGAATTTGTGTGTCCAGGGTGGTAAAAATCCGCAAGCCTTCGGAGGTAATATCTTGTTCTTTATAATCTTGTTTTAATTGCCGTTTAATAAAATCAAGAAAAACCGGATAACGATTTGAAGCGCGACGGGTGCGCGTAATAACACTTAAAGGCTGTGCTTTAGCCGCTTGTGCTTGTTGAGGGGTTAGATATTTTTGCAGCACCATGGCATCCAATACCAGATTACGCCGCTGCAAAGCCCGCTCAGGGAAGTGTCTAGGATCATATTGCGAAGGCCCGCGCACCAAAGCAACCAAAGTGACCAATTTTTCTAAGGGTAAATCTTTTAATGGGGTTCCAAAATAAAATTCACTGGCAAGACCAAAACCATGCACGCCATTTGAGCCATCTTGCCCCAAATAGATTTCGTTTAAATAAGCCTCCAGAATTTCATCTTTGCTATAACGGAATTCCAAAATCAGCGCCATCAAGATTTCCCTGATCTTACGCCACAAGCGTCGTTCTGGGGTCAGGTAAAAATTCTTGACCAATTGCTGGGTAATGGTACTGCCGCCTTGCACTAAGCCACCTGCACGCACATCCGCCCAAATGGCCCGGATAATACCGCGCACTGAAATACCATGATGGGTGTAAAACTCACGATCTTCTGAAGCCAGTAGAGCCTTAACCAGAGCATCGGGCGCTTCAGCCAGCTTGATTAATACGCGATCTTCTTTAATGGTGGGGTAAAAACTGCCGATTTGCACCGGTTCCAACCTTACCAATGCCATCTCGGTAGACTTTTTTAAATCGGTAATCTTTTCAATACTGGTTTCGGTAAAATTCAGGCTCATGCGTACGCTGTTTTGCGCTTGATCCCAAAAATTGAAATCGCGGGTTTTTACACTGACATGTAGACCATCTCTAACATAGGTTCCCTCGGCACTCAGCAGATCATCCTGTCGATAATGCAGGCGTTTTAATAAGTTTTCAAACTCGCCTGCACTTAGCCGCTGTCCTGCATACAGCTCTATAGGATTGGCATAAACCCGCGCCGGAATCGCCCAGCGTTTGCCTTCAAACTGCGTACTCACGTTGTGATCCAAATAGCCCATATAGGCCACTAAACCCGCTCCACCGCCTAATAAAACAACAAGGGAGAGATTTCTAAGCCAGTGCGAACTTGGTTTAACCGATCTACTGACTCTCTTTTTCGCTTTATAGCGGACGCTGCTTTTTTTTGTGTTTTTTTCTGCCATACCCTTTACATCATTATTTGCGTTGATGCGATGTATTATACATAAACCCAGTGACTGAAATTAATCGCTAGTGTATCTCTAGGATATGAACTGCGGATGAACAATATTGCCGATGGTACATAGTCATGTAGGTTGGGATGACGTTAGCAACCCCAACGCTATGGCTCATCATCTGTTGGGGTTCCTAACGTCACCACCAACCCACAAAATCTAATGTTGGTTCTGGTAGGCAAAAATCATGCTCAAGCTATTTCTAAAACAATCTTGCCTTGGGTATGCCCTGCTTCTATAGACGCATGTGCCAAAGCTGCTTGCTCCAGTGGAAAGCGCTGACTAACATACACCTTTAATAATCCTTGCTCTATATAACTTCTACACGCATTCAATATTTCAACATGCTTGTCTCTGGCTTCATGTAAATCACGTAACATGGGCGTTAACATCAGCTCAAAACCTATCAGTAAGTTACGCATTCTGGCTTCAGTCAAATCCAGCGAGCCGGGATCAAGTATGGTTATTAAACGCCCAAAATGCGCGGTTATAGCAATACTCTCTTTAAAGACAGCCGCCCCTACGGTATCAAACACCACATCCGCCCCTTTGCCATGTGTGAGTTGATTGACCGCATCAGCAAAACCATTGGGCTTATACAACGCCACATCATCTGCCCCTAAAGATTTAACAAACGCGACTTTTTCTTCAGAGCTAACCGTTGTAATAACTCGCGCGCCCTTCAACTTGGCCAATTGTATAGCGACATGGCCCACACCACCGGCACCGGCATGAATGAGTACCGTTTGTCCGGCCTGCAATCCACCGCGATCAAACAAGGCTCCCCAGGCGGTAATTAACACCAACGGCAAAGCAGCGGCTTCGGCAAAAGACAAAGTGTCTGGCATTAAGCTGGCCCAGCGTTGATCCAATACGGTGACTTCGGCATAATTGCCTTGCTCCCGGCCTAAGCCGCCGTTACAAAACCACACCTTATCACCCAGCTTAAAACGGCCAGCAGCAGTGCCGATTTCAATCACCTCCCCTGCACCATCACAACCCAACACCGCAGGTAAGGACTGCGAGTAAAATACGCCATTGTGCCTGACTTTGGTATCAACGGGATTAACACCGGCAGCTTTCAGTTTTACTTTAATCTGGGTTGCGGCAGTAATTGTCGGCTCAGCAATATCGTGTACGGCTAAAACATCGGGGTTTCCGATGGCGGTCATGAGTATAGCTTTCATCGTTAATGTTACTCAGTAAGTTACGGCTACCAATTTAAGTGGGAGCAAAATATTGGACTGCGCGTTTTTCGCAATCTAGCATAGCCAAGTTGTGGTAAATTTGAGGTTAGCCAACATGAAGTTCAAAGAGGGGACTGAATGATGACGGTTATATTAGACGGGTTTTTTAGACCCGTCATAGAAAAAAGTATTTAGAAGGGTAGACAATTAATACTTCACTACACCACAGGCACTTCTGCCACCTGAATCTCCTGTTTTCAAGGTATCCGCATCTGGTGCTGGTGCGTACCTAACTGGAATATTTGCATAATTGTCGGGGTCAGCATGTACGATAACTGCGCTGCCGTCGGCATCAAAAAGATCCTTAACCATAAACCGATCTGTTCTAAATTCCGCCTTTGCTGTGCCATTTTTGTTTACTAGTAAAACAGGTAAATCACCGTTATGATCTTTATGGTTGCTAGCAGGATCAAGCTTAAAGTGTGCTCCAGCTGAAGCAAAAGGAAGCGTAGGGGGCGTGGTGGTTACAATAGTACATTGTCCGGTTGTGTGCACATGAAAGCCATGAAAGCCCGGGGGAAGATCGGTGACATTTACCTTAACCTCCACACCATTTTTGTGCTGAGAAAACACTACTTTTCCTATAACCTTACCCGCTTGATTATAAAGTCTAGCCTTTGCTTCATTGTGTTGTTCATACGCATGCGAGGGAACACACAAAAGACCTATTACCATCCCAAATATATATTTTTTCATGATATTGACCTCCAAGTAATTATGTTGATGGCTTAAGCGCATAAATCATAACCAAAGCATTAGAACATCCACACTTGCTGCACTAAAACCAATCTGTTTATTACATATTTTTGCAGGCTCTACAAGTAAATATTTCACACTTTTTTTAAGAGTTTCGGCTCGGTAGGTTGGGTTGATGCGATTCTAACCCCACAGTGGGTACGACAAATGTTGGGTTACGGAAAGCATGTAACCCAACCTATACGGCTGTTGCAAGGGTTTTGTGATAGTTATAAAAAAGGCCGACAAAGTCGGCCTTTCTGTACAGCTTGATACAGTAATTTTAATGCAACAAGCCTTGCAACAAGCCATTAAGCTTATGTACAAAAGCTGCCGGATCATCCAACTGGCCACCTTCGCTTAAAATAGCCTGATCAAACAAAATATGCGTCAAATCAGCAAAACGATTGTCATCTTGCTCGTTTTTCATACGGGCAACCAAAGGATGATCTGGGTTAATTTCGAAAATAGGTTTTTTGCCCATGCCCATACCGCCCATCATTTGTCCGGCTTCTTTCATGATGCGCTCCATGTTAAGGCTCATGCCGTAAACATCGGCCACCAAACACGCGGGAGATTCCGTCAAACGATGGCTTAACTTGACTTCACTGACCTTATCGCCCAACACGTCTTTAATTTGCTTAAGCACAGATTCAAAATCTTTATTCACTTCTTCCAGATTGGTTTTATCTTCTTCATCACCCAACGAACCTAAATCCAGATTGCCTTTGGCAACAGATTCTAAATGTTTGCCGTCGAACTCATCCAGATGCGACACCAGCCATTCATCAATACGATCCGACAGCAACAATACTTCAATGCTTTTTTTACGGAAAATTTCCAAATGCGGACTGTTTTTGGCAGCGGCAAAGGTTTCGCCGGTGACGTAATAAATTTTTTCCTGGCCTTCTTTCATACGACCAACGTAATCTTCTAAAGCTACGTCCTGCTTATCGGTATTGCTGTGGGTTGATGCAAAACGCAACAGTTTAGCAACTCGGTCTTTATTGCCATGATCTTCAATCGGGCCTTCTTTGATAACCGCACCAAATTGCGACCAGAAAGTAGCATATTTTTCAGAATCATTTTTTGCCAAAGCTTCCAGCATACCCAAGACTTTTTTAACCGCACCGGATTTAATGGTGCTGATTTGTTTGCTTTGCTGCAAAATTTCGCGCGACACATTCAGCGGCAAAGAGTTGGTATCAATAATTCCCTTGATAAAACGCAAATACCGCGGCATTAACTGCTCGGCATCGTCGGTAATAAACACTTTGCGTATGTACAGTTTTACGCCGTGTTTGGCATCTCTGTCCCACAGATCAAAAGGCGCGCGCGTGGGTACATACAGCAATAAGGTGTATTCGTTGGTGCCTTCCACTTTGCTGTGAATATGAGCCAATGGCTCCTGGTAATCGTGAGAAACATGTTTGTAAAACGAGGCATAATCCTCTTCGGAAATATCCTGACGGGCTTTTGTCCAAAGTGCAGAAGCACTGTTGATGGTTTCTTCTTCAATTTTTGGTTGGGGTTTGGCTTCTGCCTTTTCGGCTTTTTCGGTATCAGTGCCGTCTTCTTCCTCTTCGGGTTCGTCATCATAAGACGGCATGACTTCCTTATCCATAACAATGGGCAGGCCGATATGATCAGAGAATTTTCTGACAATAGAACGAATACGATAGCCGTCTAAAAATTCATCTTCACCGTCTTTAAGGTGCAGGACAATTTCAGTGCCGCGCTGGGCTTTGTCGACAGTTTCAATGGTGTAATCGCCCTCACCTGCTGATTCCCAGCGTACGCCTTCGCTTTTATCGCTGCCGGCTTTGCGGGTAGTTAAGGTCACTTTATCAGCAACGATAAATGCTGAATAAAAGCCGACACCAAACTGGCCGATTAACTCGCTGTCTTTGGCTTGTTCGCCGGTTAAGGCTTCAAAAAACTGTTTGGTGCCAGATTTGGCGATAGTACCGATATGTTCTTGCACTTCAGCGCGGGTCATGCCTATGCCGTTATCGGCAATGGTAATGGTGCGTTGGTCTTTATCAAAGGCAACACGAATTTTTAAATCGCTATCGCCATCGTATAAGGTATCGTTGGATAAGGCTTCAAAGCGTAGTTTGTCTACGGCATCGGAGCCGTTGGAAATCAGTTCGCGCAGGAAAATTTCTTTGTTGCTGTACAAAGAATGAATCATTAAGTGCAGCAGGTGTTTTACTTCGGTTTGAAAGCCCAGGGTTTCTTTTTTTACTTCAACAGTCATCTTTATCAATCCTCATTAATCAAAAACAGTAGAGGAAATTTGGGGGCGAATTGATTTTTTTCAAGACTGATTTTATTGATGAGGCTAATTTTTTTAGCTTTGCTGCACATTTTTTTGACAGAATGGATGACATAAGGGGGAGACCTTATGTCATCACATACAACCGCTAACTTATAACGATTTAATTAATTGAATGCCTTCTTTTAAAGCGGCAGTCCCTTTTTCAATTTCGCCAGTTTTATTAGCCACTTGGCCGCGTTGAATAATAGCGTCTGCTTGGTTTAAGGTGTTTGAATCACCCATTGTTTCTATACCTGAACGCGCAGCTCTGATAGATAAATTAGCGTTAGAAAAATCACTGTTGCCCATTAGAACAATCGCTTGTTCAAGATGTGCTATGAGTTCAGCACCTGTAGCTACTGGTTTAGGTGCAGCAGCTACGGCTGGCGCAGCTGCTGCTTCAGCAAAAGCGATAGTTGTGCTAGCCGCTAAAGACAAAGCAATAGATAAAGTCAACGCTGTTTTTTTAATGAAATTCATAAAGCTATAAAATCCTCGGTTATGATTACCAGATAAAGTCTGGAAATAAATCATCGAAAGGCTTGTGCCTTTCAAGCTTCATCATACAGGATAACGGGCATTAAATTTTTTTCATCTTCAGGTTTCTAGACTTCTCATCGTACAAGGGTAACTAAAAGCTAATTTTTAAAAAGCATATTAATGGTTGAATATTTTGCTTTTAATTTACCCGCGACAAACTGCTGGGCGGGTGGCGTCCAATGCGCATCATCAAAGCTAAGCAATGAATTTTTGCCAGGAATAATCACTACGCACTGCTTATGTGGGCACAAAATATCCAGCTTGCTTATAAATGGCACACCTAAAGACTTTGCCATATTCGATAGTATTTTTTCTTTCGTATAAATATCGAAGACCTGCAAGCTATTAACTTTGTTTTCCAAGCCAGCCATTCGACCATGATTCAGTGCAATTTTAGGGATATGTTCTTTGAATTTAATGGTTGGGCCAAATAATGTCACTGGAACATTTAGCTCTTCAATAGCTTTAATTGTCTTTTCAACCTCCACATCTATATCGGTGGCAAAGTGGCTGGAAAGAAGCACTCCTTTAACCTTAATTCTTGTCAAATGCTTTTTAATAAATTGATCCATACCCATAAAACAATTGGATCGCTCATAACGTGAGTACTCAAAAGGCAAGCAATAGGACTGATAAAGCATTTGTATATTTTCATTAGGGTACGCTAAGCGCAGAGCCTGCCAAGTATCACGCCCATGACTATCGCCGATAACAAGGTAACCTTCTTTTGTATTAAATTTCTGAGAAAGACAAGATGCCCACCAATCAATAGGTTTTATACCCTTATCAAGAGAACACGTTAATTGGGTTGCTTTTATTGATGCTTTCTTGGCTTTACGAGAATTATCTAACACATGTCTTAGCACGACAGGAACTCGCCACTCCCAGCCTTTATCGACAAAAGCATAAGCCGCTGGAACTGATAATGAAGTGATCAAAACTGCACACACTAAAGCAATGATTGAAGGTCTATTATTTTTTCCTGACTCTGATGACATTCGAAAGGGCTTTTCAATCAATTGATACAGTAAAACCGCACATACGACAGAAATCACCATAAGCAGAATTTTTTCAAAAAATGAAAGTCCGCCCAAATTATGGTATTTATAAAAAATAATAACTGGCCAGTGAACCAAATACAGCGAATAGGATATCAACCCTATACCCATCATAAATCTATTGTTGACGATATAGGAGAATCTTACTTTATCACCTGTGCAAATCATGAGTGCGGCTCCCATGCAAGGCAGAACTGCATTCAGCCCAGGAAACTTTGTTTCATGACTGAAGCTAACAGCACTAAACATGATGATAAAAAATCCAGTTAAATAAATAGTTGCAGCCAGGAAATGCGCCTTAGCAAAAAACTGCTCAAGGTATAGTCTTCTTGCCCAAATACAAAGAGCGCCCATTGAAAACTCAACTACTCGATAAGGCATCAGGAAAAATGCTGCGGATGCATCCTTGGCTAGGACATATTCAGTGAGAGCTAAAGAAAAGCCAGCAACTCCAATAAAAAAGACTAATTCCCTTACTTTATTTTTTATCAGTAAGACACCCGAAATGATTAAAGGCCAAACCAGATAAAATTGTTCCTCCACGGACAAAGACCACATGTGTAACAAGGGATTAAATTCCGATGAAGAATCGAAATAACCAGAACCCTTCCAGAACAAAATATTTGATGCAGATAATAATGAATAGATTACTGCCTCAGAAAGAGCCATAAGGTGTTCAGGTGAAAACCATAGCACTCCCAGCAGGAAAGTTATAAGAATAGTGAAGAATGCAGCAGGAAACAGCCTTCTGGCTCTGCGGGCATAAAATTTCTTGTAACTGAAGTTACCGCTAGACTTTTGAGCGATTAAGTTTTGCGTAATCAAATAACCTGATATCACAAAGAAAATATCAACGCCAACAAATCCGCCAGACAGCCAGTTTTCATCAACATGAAAAACCACCACAATAATGACGGCAATAGCCCGCATTACCTCGATATCTTGACGGTACTTGAACATTAAAAAATAACCTGAGAAGTATGAATTGGCTTTAGCTTTGCTAGCAGATCAGGAATACTGCCTTCAGTATTCATAAACCGACATGTCGCACCACAGCGCCATCAATCTTCTGCGCCTTAAATGTTGACATAACATTCCATAAATCAGGCGCCAAGGATTTAGCCATTTCCAAAGAAAGATGATCGTCATCACGATAAAGCACTTTTCCTTCATAAATATTCGCACAAAATTCATGGCCGCAAATTTTATCGAAGGGATCCCATACTTTAAATCCCACAAACTGTCTTTCCAGGCGATTCAGCTTAGCCATGAATTTTTGACGATACTGCAAGTTGAGTGCACGGCTTGTTTGACACTCGTTTTTCTGGGGATTAAATGCACAGCGATAGGTGGATACTTGCAGCTCAGGAAGTGGCGCCATATAGATGATCTTTACATGAGTAAAGCTTAAGCTCTTGAGGGTAGCCTCGAGAGAAATAAAGAAAGCATCCAGTGCCCTATCATTCCCTGCCGGAATAAGCTTGCCATTTTTTACCACACCGTCCACAGGATAATCTGACTCAGAAATCAACACAGGTGATAAATAGTACAGTGACCTAGTGGCTATCAAAACTAAACGATTACTATGAGACGTTTCCTTAAGCCACGCTAAAGTTTTCTTTAAAAACTTCTTGCAACGGTATTCAATTTTCCCTTGGCGCATATAAAAAATATCTTCGGAAAAAAAACAAGCCGAACCGGTTTTGTTTATAAATTTAACATTGTGTTCACGATTAATCTCCTCAAATGCAGGAAACAATTGTTGTGCATGGGAATCACCAAGCACAACAACCTCCCCTTTATCTCCTTCCAATACAGGTTTTATTTTAGGGTGAGCCAAACTGGCCGTTAAATGCCTTGTCATGCTGAACGATGGATTTATTTTATATTGCGCCACTAGCACCATCGCTACTGAAACTAAAAATAACGGAAATAGTACATGCTTTGTAGTCAGGGATGAATTAGCTGATAAAGATCGAGAGACAATAAAAGGCCGTTCAATAAAAATAAAATTAATACTGGCTAAAAAAAAAGTAATGGCCAAATATAAAGATAACGCACCGACATCATTAGCCTTGGTATCGAAATAATATTCGACTAATTTCAACACCGGAAAGTGAATGATATACAGTGAAAATGATATTCTACCGATGGTGCGTACAAGCCTATTTTCCAAAATATAAGAGCCAGGTACGCCGCAAGAATCACCCAACAGTAAAAGCAATGCCGCTGCGATGCAAACCCACAAAAAAGGAAAATAATTAGCGCTATTTTTTTCGGCAAAAAACAAAACACAAAGCAAACCGATTAACGCCAAAAAAAATATCGCGCTTCTTATAAAGAGTGATATTTGTTTAGCATACGGAAGCAGTAAAAATGCCAAAACACCGAACATAAACTCCCACATTCTGGCGAACAAATCAAAATAAGCGTAACCCGAAGTGTGTTGATTATAGTGACAAGAAACCAGAATCCAGAAAATAGCGAATACAAATAAGACAGATTTTACAGCGGCTTGATGGGGTAAAAGCTTTCTAAGCACAAAAAACATAAGCCCGTACAACACGTAAAACTGCAACTCTACCCCAATTGACCAAGAGTGTAAAAATGGATTTAAATTGGTATCTTGAGCAAAATAATCAACCTGTGTTTTAGCCAAATACACATTGCTTACGCCAAAAAAAGAGCTTAAAGCCGTCAAGAAAAATGCTTTATGAAGGCCGGGCACAAGAAAAAAAGAAAATACTAGCGAGAAAATAGCAAAAACAACTAAAAGGCCGGGGAATATACGCCGAAAACGTCGATATAAAAAAGCGGCAATATCTGGTAAACCCTGTGATTTATTTTCCAGTAAAATTTTTGTTATTAAAAACCCGGAAATCACGAAGAAAATATCTACGCCTAAAAAGCCGCCATGTAAAAAATGGGGATCAAAATGAAATAGCAAAACCGGTATGACAGCGAAAGCCCTAAGTCCTTCAATATCTTTTCGCCACTTAACACTGCCAATACGCATAAATTAAAATAATTCCAATTAAAACCTATTGAATTAAAATAATTTAATCCATATTCAGATTTAAAACGCCGACCAACACATAACCCAATTAGTCATCATTCAGCCCCCCACTTTGAAGAGAGGGGTAGGAGAGATTTTTTAAATAAATCCCCCTCAATCCCCCTTTTTCAAAGGGGGAGGTGAATACATAACCCAATTATTTCAAATTAGCTAATATCACCGGAGTATTGCATTCAACATTGCCAATGACTTGCTTGCCTATTACCTGGTCTAAATATTTAGGGGCTGCGCCATAGCCTGGCCGAACGCTTCTTACTGCATCTGGGGTAACCCTATCGCCGGCTTTTAAATTCTTTACAAAATACAAAGAACGCCTGAATTTCGCATTGCCTTGCTCACTCGATTTTCTGCCGTAATCAACCTTGCCCAAAGCCTCCCATGCCGTTTTGCTATCTCTACACAAGGCATCCAACTCCACAGGTTCCAGTGAGAAACTGTCATCAGGCCCGCCACCACGGCGATCAAGAGTAAAATGCTTTTCAATAATGGAAACGCCCAGAGCAACACTGGTAACCGCAGTGGTATTATCTAGCGTATGGTCAGATAGCCCGGTGACTAAACCGAACCGCTGAACCATATCGGGAATGATTCTTAAATTGTAGTCTGCCGCTGGTGCAGGATAACCGCTGACACAATGTAAAATGGCCAATTCTTTACAACCGCCTTCGTGCGCGGCATCAATGGCTTCCTGTATTTCTTCCGCATCTGCCATACCCGTAGAAATAATCATAGGCTTACCGGTACTGGCGGCATATTTGATAAGCGGCAAATCAACGGCTTCAAAGGATGCAATCTTGTATGCGGGAGTATTAAGGCTTTCCAGCAAATCGATAGCCGTCGTATCAAAAGGAGAACTGAAAATAGTAATTCCAAGACGACGGGCGTGCTCAAATAACTCAGTATGCCATTCCCAAGGCATATGCGCCTCTTCATAAAGCTTGTACAACGTCTTACCGTCCCACAAGCCGCCATGAATCTGAAAGTCTTCAGAATCACAATCCAGGGTAATGGTATCTGGCCGATAAGTTTGCAATTTAACGGCATCGGCACCGGCTTTTTTTGCCTCCGTGATAATCTTCAGTGCCGTTTCCAGCTTACCGTTATGGTTGGCAGACAGCTCGGCGATGATATAGGGTGGCTCATCAACAGCAATACGGCGGCCTGCAATGCAAATACTTGGATTTTTCGACATATTTCTTTCCCTCAATTTTTGGCTTGCCATTCATGAGCCAGAAGCCCAAAGCACACTATGGCGTGGTAGTTGTTGCCGTCAAAATGCTGATCTCTCAATACACCTTCCTGTTGAAAACCCAAAGCGTGATGAAAGCGTAGCGAGCGTTCGTTAAAGGCTAATGTCTGGCCGCAAACTTTGTGCAGCTTTAATGTCCCAAACGCATAGTCCAAGGTTGTGCGTCCAAGTTGCCTCCCGGTTCCCTTAGCGGCATCAGGCGCAATATAAAAACCCCAGTCCGCAACGTTACCAGCACTTATCTCATGAAGATTAATAAAACCCAGCGGGATAGATTCCAGCTCAAAAATCAATAAGTGGCGGCGGTTATCTTGAGCGGCGCGTTGAAACCAGTGTTGATGCTCTGCCAAGGTAATTTCATGTTGTGTATACATATAACGGCGCACATCTTCATGGTTCCGCCATTGGCGCACTAATGCCAGATCATCGTCTGTCATTGCGCGTACATGGCCTTGACCAGGATGGGAAGTATTCAATTAATTTCCAGATGGGCACTTACGCGTTCAACGCCAGCACCATCAACAATAACGCTAGCGGCATGGCTCATTGCAGCAAGCTGTGCCGAAGACATTGCTTGGTTCATTAACAGGGGTAATTTGTTTACGATGGCTGCCTGATCACCTATCAGGTAAGCCGCATTTGTACGCTCAAGAGCGTTGGCTATAATCTGCTGATTATCTGCCAAAACGACCATCAAGGTAGGCAATCCCAGGCAACAACGTTCCCAAGAGGTTGAACCTGCGGCGCCAATAGCAAGATCACTGTTGGCCATTATTTCAGCCATATTAGTCACATTAACTTTAATTTCGGTTGCATTAGGCATTTGGGCAGCCTGCTGTTTGACCTGTTCCAGCCACGGTGCAGCGCCGCCCATAACAACGGTAATCTTAAGATCGCTGGGTAAGGCGCAATCTTTTAGTACTGTCAATACCCGCCCCGTTACATTATCCGGATCAATACCGCCCATTGTAATCAGCAGATGTTTAAGCACAGGCTTAGCGCGTCGTTTCAAGCTAAAATCACGCCACCGAGTAAACTCCGGGCGTAATAACGCAAAATCCGTCCCTAATAATAACTTTGCATTTGCAGGCACTAACTCACGATAATCGGATATTTTTCGGCTTAAATTCTGATCCAGTAACACGTCGCACTCATGCTGGCGATCGGCCAAATCATCAATCACCATCAACTTTTTGTAATAAGGCTTTAATATACTTTGCCAGTTGCAATCAATCGCGTAATGATCAATCACCAGCCAATCGGGTTGAATCTCTTGCAATAGCGGCAGGCATTGCAAGGCATCTTGCTGTTGTGATGCCCCTAGCCAGTCGGCGTGTGCCAATGGATTTTCTGGTTGCGTCTCCGTTTGTTTTTCCATGCCAATCAACAGTGGCAGACTGTTTACAGCAAACTCTTTTTGCTTAATGAATTCGATCAAATTTCCAGAATGCGCACGCGTGATAAAGCTCACTTCACCACCTTTATCACGTAAGGCTTCTGCCAATGTCATACAGCGCATGACATGGCCTGTACCCATTTGCAGCGATGCGTCAGCTCGGAAAACAATTCTCAATTAATAATACCTTATTACAGAAAATTTCAGGTCAACTTCAAGCTATAGCTTTTCAAGCCTTCTTTTCCAGTAAAAACCAGGTGATATCATCTTGTGGAAAGGCAGCGTCACGATGGTAAGAAAAGCCATAGTCTATTAAAACCAGATCGGAGTATTTATCCAGCAATTCTCCAGCAAAATCGCGCTTGAACAAGCGATCCGTATGGCCTCGATAAGGGATAGCAACCGGCGACGGATTGTAGTATTCGGCCACCAGTAGGTAGCGGTTTGAAGCCTGATGGAGCTTTTCATACACAATATCAAGCTTGTCTGGGTTGATATGTATCAGCACACCCTTAATCAAGGCCAGATCAACTTTAGCAGTGCCCGGATAATCAAATATCGAGCCTTCATAGACATTGCCCTGGTCAACCAGCTCACGCAATTTTGCCGCCGCATCGGGGTTGATCTCTACTGCGTTCAGTTCAATATCAGGATACAGGAGCTGGATCGCCTTTAAGTTCATGCCGATATTAGCACCTAACTCCAGGCATGAAGAAAGCTTGCCAGCCTGCTTAAGTGCCTTGGTAAAGAAGTTTAAATTGGCGGCCAATAGTTGTTGGCTGGCGTTGCGGCCAATGTATTCGGTGCCGAACTGTCCCGCCCAAAATGCTTCCTGGGGCGTGGCATAATTTTCTTTCAGTGTGCTCATAGGTGGGTTTGCTCCAATAGTTTATGAATGACTTCAGCTCTGAGCCAATCGTCCTCGGTATCAATGTCTTGCACACGCCAGCGAGGTAGAATGACCGGTACAGAGTGCTGGTCAAATATCCGCTGGCCTTTAATCCAGGCCGAAGGCCGTCCCCAGTAAAATTGTCCGGCATCGTGTAAAGCCACTGGCAAATCTTGCGAACGCACGGAAAACTGTTCAGGGAAAAACATTTCAATGCTTCCATCAGGCCGTTGCTGGAATGCTCTAAAAATGGGCGAAGCGAAATCAGTGGCTGTGAACGCGTATGCCCAGTCGCCAGATTGCAGGCATTGCAGGCCTCGCTTAAGATCATCTATTTGTATAAATGGCGCTGTCGCGTATATACAGCAGACTGCCGAAACAGGCCAACCTTGATCTAGCGCCCACTGGCTGGCATGTGCAATCACTTCAGTGGTGCCGGAATAGTCATCGGCTATTTCAGCGGGACGCATAAAAGGCACTTCGGCTCCCAAGCTTCTTGCCACTCTAGCAATTTCAGCATCGTCGGTTGAAACCAAAACATAATCAAACAACCCAGACGCTTTCGCCACTTCAATGGACCAGGCGATAATGGGTTTACCGCAAAAATCCTTGATGTTCTTGCCAGGAATTCGCTTGCTGCCACCGCGGGCGGGAATAACACATATTTTCACAACAAGACCTGTGTTAACACTGAAACAACTTCATGTTGCCTGTCCGCTAAACCATAAAACATAGGAATACTAATGGCACGGCTGTAGTAGTTTTCAGCCTCGGGGAAATCTCCCGCCTTAAAGCCTAGTTGTTGATAATACGGCTGGGTATGCACAGGAATATAATGCACATTAACGCCCAAACCACCTTCACGCAACGCCTGAAATACTTCGGCATGGGTTTTGGAGATTTTATCCAGCACCAGCAAGATAGGGTAAAGATGTAATCCAGAGTAATTATCCGGATGTTGATAAGGCCTGACAACAGGCAATCCAGCCAGCAACGTGTCATAGTGCTGCGCTAATTGATGACGCTGGGCAACGAACTCATCCAGACGTTGCATTTGGCTGCTACCCAATGCCGCCTGCAATTCGGTCATGCGATAATTAAACCCCAGGTCAATCTGTTGGTAATACCAGCCGCCTTCGGATGGTTTGGTCATCTGCTGTGGATCGCGGGTAATACCGTGGCTACGTAATAACTGCATTTTTTCGGCAAGTTCTGCCTGGTTGGTCGTCGCCAAGCCGCCTTCAGCGGTGGTGATAATTTTGACTGGATGAAAACTGAATACCGTAATATCAGCATACTGACAACCCCCAATTGGCTGTTCCAGGTATTTTCCACCTATAGCATGGGACGCATCCTCAATAATCTTAAAGCCATATTGCTGACCAAGCTGATGAATGCGGCGCATATCGCAAGACTGCCCGGCAAAATGCACAGGCACCACAATTTTGGGGAGTTTGCCGTGTTTTTCGGCCAAAATCAGCTTTTGTTCAAGCTGGTCGGCACACAGGTTATAAGTTTTGGGATCAATATCGACAAAATCAACTTGCGCACCGCAATAAAGCCCGCAATTTGCTGAGGCTACAAAGGTGTTGGGCGTCGTCCACAACCAATCACCCTGCCCCAAACCCAAGGCAAGACAGGCGATATGCAAAGCACTGGTCGCACTGTTAACCGCCACACCAAACTGGGCACCGCAATAATCAATCACTGCTTTTTCAAAGGCGGGTACGGCCGGGCCTTGAGTCAGAAAGTCAGAATTAAGGACATCCACCACAGCCTGAATATCGGCTGGACTTATATCCTGACGGCCATAAGGAATCATATTACTCCCTGTCCCATTGGACAAAATAAGATTTTCAAATACGCGGACAACATCACCAAGGTTTAAAGCTCGCTTACATGCTCATTAATCAACTGTCGTAACTCATCTACGGTTAAAAAATCGACGTTGCTACCACTTTCATAGCAAAACCCTTGACTTACCGGTGCTGCGCCCATTTTTTCACAATAATCCTGCATGGTGTATTTGGCATTAACCGGCAAAATGGCATAGTAATTACCCATATCGACGGTATTAATGCTGTCGCTGGCGGTTATCATTTCTTCATGGATTTTTTCGCCTGGCCGAATCCCAACAATAGGGTATTCACAATCAGGGCCGATAGCCGCTGCGACATCCATAATTCTATAAGAAGGGATTTTAGGGACTAATATTTCCCCACCCCACGCATTTTCAAGCGACCACAGCACCATATCAACACCTTCTTGCAAGCTGATATTGAAGCGCGTCATGGTTGCATCGGTAATGGGTAGAACACCGCTGGCACGTTTTTCAAGGAAAAAAGGGATTACCGAGCCACGGCTGCCCATCACATTGCCATAACGCACTACGCTAAAGCGGATGTCCCGATGTCCTTTGATATTATTGGCGGCGACAAACAATTTGTCGGAACAAAGCTTGGTCGCACCATATAAGTTGATAGGCGCGGCTGCCTTATCGGTAGACAGCGCGACAACACGCTGCACATTGCTGTCCAAACAGGCTTCTATCAGGTTTTGAGCACCTAATACATTGGTTTTAATGCACTCAAAAGGATTGTACTCAGCGGCAGGCACCTGCTTGAGCGCCGCAGCATGCACGACAACATCAATGCCTTCAAGGGCGCGTTTTAACCGGGGTTCGTCCCTAATATCGCCGATAAAATACCTGAGGCCGGTATATTTTTTATCAGAAAAAGCCTGAGCCATCTCATATTGTTTGAGTTCATCCCTGGAAAAAACCACCAACCGTTTAATGTCAGGGTAGCGATCTAGTACTGTTTTTACGAAAGCCTTACCGAATGAACCTGTACCGCCGGTTATGAGAATAGATTTGTTTGTTAACATTGCTTTAAATATTGATTAAGTTTGGGGTGGCCCATGCCAATTTAAAAATATTTGGCGAGTTTTCGATGACTCAACAACTAGGCTTGTTAAGCTAAGATCCAATCATCTTCATTAAGAAAACAAAGACAATTAAAACTAGCTGATTTTTTAGTGGGCAAATGCCAAAAAGCTATCTGCTAAACTAATAAATCCTATTACAAGATGCAAATATCAATTTTCGGCATAATAACACAGATTAACGGCAGCATTGAAGGCAGTCGCCACATTGCCAGCAATTCTTATTATGAAAAACGTCTATTCAGAACGAAATTTTTTGTCACGGTATATCGTGGATAGGTAAGTCTGCCGTAGTAAAACACCCCAGTAGGTAGTGGTGCGAATCGCAATATGAGCGCTACACCTGATGGTTATGTCAGAAGCTAACCAATTACAGCAGCACAGTTGCAGAGATACATTGAGATTGAAAGCATGACACCCGCCGAAAGTTATCAGGAAGCCAAGGCACAGCTAGACGCGATGTATTAGCTATTGATGCCGTAGTCTCAGACTGTAAAAATATAAAGTTTATTTATTTTGTTCTGTTTGGGGCTGAATTGCTGCCATTCCTTCGCAAACTCCACCGCCTTGGCATGTAAGCGACTGGTCATATCCGGTCATCATCATAGCTAATGCGTATGCCCTGCTATTCTCGTTAAGGTCGCTCCCATTCTTCTCAATGTACTCAGCCGCTGACGATATAAACATGTTTCTACCAGCAACAAGCTGCTTGTCTTTTGCCACAATCTGCGCCTTAAGGCTTTCGACTTCTGTGGACGAATCATTGCTTACGCTAAAATAAACGGCGATTGACATACAGATTATGGCAAGTCCTATCAATCCGGCAATCATTTCTGATATTTTTGGTTGTTCGTTGCTCATACTTTTCTCACTTTTTTTATTAGTTGACAGTTATTTGGCAATTACCCGTAGTGTCTACGGTGATGCCTATGATGTCTGCGGTGTCTATGATGACCATGGCGTTTATGTCCTTTTTTGCCGCACATCCTCGAACCTTCCAAAAGACAATCGCAGGCACTTCCATCATGGTCGCGGTCTAATTTGTGAACCCATCGGTGAGCATTAAAATAATGTTGCGCTTGTGCATGTGAGGCAAAAGAAGAACAGCTTATTGCATGTGCATCAAAGCAAAAAGCCATGATTCCAAGAAAGATGGCGAGCGTTTTTGTCATACAATCATACCCGTAGTGAAGCGTTTGAGTTATTACTTTAAATTGAGTGAGGATTTAGGCATCCAGAAGTTTGATTGATTTTTCATGTCAGCGACTCATATCATGCTTTCATTTTCTCGGTTATTCATAACGACAAGGTGTCGTCCGTTTTTTCCATCTCGGCAAACGGTCATTGCTTGATCAAATGTTTTTACCCCAGCAGAATCGCGTAAATTATCCATCATTATTTTTGTGCTTCCCTCATATTCAGGATCCCCAGTGATTGGTGAAATATTTGGCATCCTATCACCGCCTGAGACATTAAGTGTCATAACCATAAGACCAATAGCAAAATTAGTATATTCAGCAAGTTCCTTTGTTGGACAAGCGACGTAAGGATCATTTTTTTTGAAATATGAAACAACATGAGTTCCTGCTGGACATGGGGCAAGGTCGCATCTGCTTGCCTCTTCTTTCGTTAACTTGGGTAACATATATTTTTCTGTCTGTTGTATTTCTGCCTGGCTGGATGTTTGTGGGGGGAGACTAGCTTGAGTGACTTCTATTTTTTTAGATTCTGGTTGTTTTGTTTCAGCCGCTACTGATTGTTGAACACTTGCTGGTGTTTGATCTATTTTATCTGGTTGAGGGAGAATCGATCCAGCGACCGCAAAAAATACAACAGATAGAAAAATATAGGTTACAAATATTTTAAATCTTGATGGTGGGTTTTCGGTCTTTGATACAAAAAATGTAAGTTTTCGAGGCACGAATATTCCAATAATACTCAAGGCAAAAAACAACAGCGCTATAACGATAAGGGTTCCACCGATAAATTCTTTCATTTTATGCCTGTACCTAATATGAACTTAAAGCCTATGAGATGGCGCTTATCTACAACGTGACTTGCGCTATTTATTGCCTTATTAAAGGCTTAAATTCATTAAAGCAAAAGCTACGCCAAATATAATAAACATATTAAATCAATATGTTATTCTCTCTACAGCCTATTGCAATCAAAATATTTTACGATATCGTAAAAAATTATGACGAACGACTAAGTTCAGGCCATTTTTATTAGAAAGACAAATCGATAAAACAACCCGGCGGAAAAAGCTATCTGTTGCTATACCGTGCCTGTACTGGATAATAAGAGAAGTTTTACAGGGGATAGCAAGCTAGTTTCTGTAAAGTAATGCGACAATGCAAACCAAAAGAAATGGATAGTCTACTTTATGGCTTTATTCTGGTTCGGAACTGATGGGATCAAATGGGCGGGGCAGAGAGCATAAAAAAGCCGGTTAAATACCAGCTTTTTTATGCCTGAGGAGTCGTCTCTATATAATAATTAGGTATTATTGCAATCAGTGCGGTGATTATTGCGGGTGTTTTTTAAGAAGTGCGCCAAAATTGCGCCATTGCTAATTTTAGACATAAAAAAAGCCCTGCATTTTCATGCGGGCTTTAATTTTTATTGGTGGCGATGGGTGGATTTGAACCACCGACCCCGGGGTTATGAATCCCGTGCTCTAACCAACTGAGCTACATCGCCATTAAGACTGGCTTAATTAAGAACCGGAATTATAAATAGCCACCCAAGCTTTGTCAAACATTGAATCTAAAGTGCATGACATCGCCATCCTTTACGACATACTCTTTGCCTTCCAATCGCCACTTACCGGCATCTTTAGCGCCTTGCTCACCTTTGTAGGTCAAAAAATCTTGATAAGCAATCACTTCAGCGCGAATAAAGCCACGTTCAAAATCGGTATGGATTACCCCGGCTGATTGCGGTGCGGTTGCCCCTATTGGAATCGTCCATGCCCTGACCTCTTTAACACCGGCGGTGAAATAAGTGGCCAGATTTAATAAAGAGTAGCCTGCCCGAACCACACGGTTCAGCCCCGGTTCTTCCAGGCCTAGATCATCCAGAAACTCCTTTTTTTCCTCGTCATCCAGCTGAGCAATTTCAGCTTCTATCGCTGCACAAATAGGCACTACCATCGCGCCTTCTTGCGCGGCATGGGCGTGTACTTTATCCAATAATGGATTATTTTCAAAGCCATCATCCTGCACATTAGCAATGTACATGACGGGCTTAATGGTCAATAAACACAAATCCCTGATCAACAATTTTTCTTCAGCGCTTAAATCCAATGCTCGCGCCGGCTGTCCTTTATCTAATTGGGTAAAAACACGCTCCAGCACATTCTTTTTTAACAGCTCATCTTTATTACCTGATTTAGATAACTTGGTTGCACGCAGCAAGGCCTTTTCAACCGAAGCCATATCAGCCAGCGCCAATTCAGTATTAATCACTTCTATATCAGAAATGGGATCAATTTTGCCAGCGACGTGGATGACATTATCATCGTCAAAGCAGCGCACCACATGAGCAATAGCATCGGTTTCACGAATATTAGCCAAAAACTGGTTACCCAAGCCCTCGCCTTTTGATGCGCCTGCAACCAATCCGGCAATATCTACAAATTCAATGGTGGTGGGCAAAATGCGTTCTGGCTTAACAATTTCAGATAATTTTTCCAGGCGTTCATCAGGCACCGGCACCACGCCCACATTAGGGTCAATAGTACAAAAAGGATAGTTTTCTGCCGCAATTTTCGCTTTAGTGAGTGCATTAAATAACGTTGATTTGCCAACATTCGGTAAACCAACAATTCCGCAATACAGTGCCATAGGGTTCTCTGGGTGAATTTCAGGATAAAAAGAAGGAGCAGCGCAATTCAGCTGATTAAGGCGGGGGATTATACAAGTTATAGGCACAATCTAAAATGTTCATTTCACTCTTGTTGTTTTCAACCGGACAATAAATTGCCGATAATCATCAGCTGCCAGCGCATCGCTCAAAATTATGATATTGCATCTTACCGTGTTTCGGTATTTAAAATGCAAGAAGACAACAACGCGGGTTATTACCGTTGAATCGAGAATCTGGATGGCTTCAAATTGACCGTTTATGAATGCTTCCCAACCGGCAGCATCGTTATGCGTAAGCACCCAATGCTCATTTTTTAAGCGTTGTTGGGTAAACCAAAAATGCACGCCAACAATCGCAGCCAATCCCATTTTAAAAATCGGCGTTAAGGCATTCGTCATACATGCTGTCAAAGCAAGTAAATGAATAATAACGATGAATTTCTTTAAACGGGCAGAAGGTTGCAGTACCAGTTGCAGCGGGGGTTGGAATTTTTTTAGCACATGTCTCACTTGTTTTATCGCGTATAACGTATATACGCTTACTAAATTTGGCTACTCACTTAAGACAGGACAGTTTAAAAAAGCCGTTCGTGGTGAGCTTGTCGAACCATGAACCACAAACCCTTCGACAAGCTCGAACGGATGTCCCGTCTTAAGTCGGTAGCCCTAAATTTCGTTGACTGAAAACTGTAGGTGCGAACTCATTCGTAGATGAATATATTTACCTCTTTTTTAACTACGACTTCCGTATGCGTTCACCTCCCCCTTTGAAAAAGGGGAGAGTTTACGAGGGGTGGAGGAGGATTTATTTTAAAAATCTCCCCTAACCCCTCTTTTTCAAAGAGGGGGACTGAACGGTTACCGACTTCACAGTAATCGTTCAATAGTCATAAACACCTCGGTAAACATGGTCTTGGTCAGTCGTTTAGTATTTATGTTGTAACGGCTGGTATGGTAAGAATCCACCAAAAACCGGTCATACTCTAAGGGGTGCTGTGCATTATGTGCAAATACTGCACTGGTTGCCTTAAGTTGATAGCCTTTTAATACCGCTTGATGCGCGACCGTGCCTAACGCCAATATGACCGATGATTTTGGTAACGTATTGAGTTCGGCCGCTAAAAAATGATTGCACTGATTAATTTCCGCACCGGTGGGTTTGTTTTGTGGCGGTAAACATTTAACAGTGTTGGTAATACGGCAGTTGTTTAACGTCAGGCCATCGTGTAAAGACTCTGAAAGTATCTGATTGCTGTAGCCAAATTCGTACAATGTTTCATATAACAATAAGCCTGCATAATCGCCGGTAAAAGGTCTGCCGGTCGCATTGGCACCGTGCATACCTGGCGCTAGCCCTACAATCAATAACTGAGCCTTCATATCGCCAAAGGGGGCAACGGGACGTGCGTGATAACGGGGGTATTGCGTTTTAACATCACACAGAAAGTCAGCCAGACGGGCACATTGCCTGCACTCTTGATCGAAAACATCTTTTGAAATAATGATTTCCTGAATAAAAGAACGGGGTGGGGTATTTTGTCGAATGCGTTTTGAAAGCGTACAATAAACCCTTTCCAAAACTTAAAGACAGGGACTTATTATGACAGATAAACCCAGCACACAGGATGAGCAATGGCGCGATAAACTCACGCCGGAACAATTTTCAATCTGCCGGATGAAAGGCACAGAAGCGCCGTTTACCGGTAAATATGCCGATTGCAAAAAAGACGGCATTTACCATTGCATTTGCTGTGGCAGTCCATTGTTCAGTTCTGAAACCAAATACGATTCCGGTTCTGGCTGGCCGAGTTTTTATGATGTAACAGCTGAAAACAATGTTGCCGAGCATGCCGATATCAGCCACGGTATGCGCCGCGTTGAAGTGATCTGCAAAAACTGTAACGCCCATTTAGGCCATGTGTTTGAAGATGGCCCAAAGCCCACTGGACTTCGTTACTGTATTAATTCGGCGGCTTTGGATTTACACGAAAAATGATGACAGTACACGCACAGGTTCAACAATTGCTGGATTTTATTGATGCCAGCCCCAGTCCTTGGCATGTGGTGGCTCGTATTGAAACCGAACTGGCGCAGCATCAGTTTAAAAAACTATACGAAACCGACACCTGGACATTGCAACCCGGTGGCCGTTATTACGTAGTACGTGATGATTCGTCGATTATTGTGTTTGTGCAAGGCCAACAACCTGTACAGGATAGCGGCTTTAAGATTATTGGCGCGCATACCGATTCACCTGGCTTTCGTATTAAACCTAACGCCGCCAATTGTATCGATGGTTTATTAAGATTGTCCGTAGAGATTTATGGCGGGCCCATTTTAGCGACCTTTACCGACCGGGATTTGAGCCTTGCCGGGCGCATCAGTTATAAAAATGCTCAGGGCGACGTTGATCGTGTTTTGGTTTGTTTTGATAAACCACTACTGCGGTTGCCTAATCTGGCCATCCACATGAACAGGGGGGTTAATGAAGACGGTTTAAAGTTGCACAAACAACTGGAATTACCTTTGCTGTTATCGACTTTAACGACAGAACAATTACCGCAAACCTATTTTGCCGAATTGTTACAGCAGCAATCCGGTATTGATGCTAAGCAAATGCTAGCCTTCGATCTAGCGGTTTACGATACCCAGAAAGGCAGTTTTTGGGGCGCTGAAAATGAGTTTTATGCCGATAGCCAGCTGGACAATTTGGCCTCTTGCCATGCAGCGTTGCAGGCTTTGCTGGATGAAACCGTGATGCAATCGGATGCCACTTTAGTGTGTGCGTTATTTGATCACGAAGAAATTGGCAGCGAAAGTACCAAAGGCGCAAACGGCAGCTTTTTACCGGATGTATTACAACGTATTGCACTGGCAACGGACACGCAAGGACAAGATTATCACCGGGCACTCGCGAAAAGCTTTATGGTGAGTGCGGATATGGCGCACGCTTATCAGCCTAATTTTCCCAATGCCTATGACCCAGACCATAAAGTCATGGTCAATAAAGGCCCCGTGATTAAGGTCAATGCCAATCATCGCTACAGCTCAGAAAGTATTTCCGAGGCCATGTTTGCCGATTGGTGCGGGCAAGTTGATGTGCCGTACCAGCGTTATTCACACCGCAGTGATTTGCCGTGCGGCAGCACCATTGGCCCGATAACATCGGCTAAGCTTGGGATTCGCACTGTAGATGTGGGTTGTCCAATGTGGGCGATGCACAGTATCAGGGAAAGCGCTGGCGTACTTGATCATGCGGCTATGATTAAAGTCATGCGGCAGTTTTTGCTCAGTGCAGTGTGACGCAGCAATTGTCGCTGTCGGCGTTTGATGAAAGTTGCCAAGATTTAAATCTGGCATCTTGTGATGGTGAGCTGAGGCTGGTTAAACAGTTTTACCAGCCTCAGCATGCGGATCAGTTATTTACTGTGCTTAAATCTGATATTGCCTGGCAACAGGAAGATATTCTAATTTATGGCAAATACTGTAAAGTGCCGCGCTTAATGGCGTGGTACGGCGATACGCATGCCACTTATCAATATTCGGGCGTCAAGCATCAGCCGCTACCGTGGACTGCGCAATTATTAGCTATTCGGGAAAAGGTCGAACAGCATTGTAGCCACGATTTTAACAGCGTGTTGCTTAATTTGTACCGCGATGGCCAGGATTCTATGGGCTGCCATTCCGATGATGAAAAAGAATTGGGTGAGAATCCATTGATTGCCTCTTTAAGTTTGGGTGATGAGCGGGGGTTTAAGTTGCATCATAAAACCCGTAAAATTACGCTGGATGTGATGCTGGGACATGGGGATTTATTGGTTATGGCGGGAGCTTTGCAGCGTTATTGGAAGCATTCTGTACCCAAAACCCAGCAGTTAAAAACACCCCGGATTAATTTGACGTTTCGTAAGATTTATCAGCACTGATGCAGCCATTATATGGGCTAAGCACATAACACGGACACCCCCCATAAGCCACAGCGCTGGCTCTTATCCAGAAACACCAATCTTACGGTCGAGTCACCTGTCAACTTAAAGCAGCCAGTGCGGCCTTTGGCCATAATGCTCAGCACAGTTTAGAGCATGATTGACTTTTGGTGGATTCTTACCACACCAGCCGTTACCACATGAACATTAAAACACTGACCAAGGCCATGCTTACCGAGGAGTTTATGGCTATTGACCGATTACTTAAATACGTCGCCGGATAAAGCATTTATTTTTCACAAACGAGTAAGTTTTATCCTACATTTTCTGCATTTGATGTGAAATAGTTCACAGACAGCGAGCTAATATCATTGTAAAGTAAAGCCACTCAATGTTCCGACTTTACTATTTTTTTCCAAAAAGCTTAACATTGCACCTGTCCTATTTTATTTCAGTATAGGGAGCATAAATTCATGAACATTTCACATGCTTATAACGTTTCACAGGCTTATAAGGAAGAAATCAGAACGGCCATAGAAGCGGATTGTTTATTACTTGAGAATGGCTGCAAAAATGCTTTTTTATCGGCGTATGCTTTGGATATATCCAGGCCTGATTTTGCTGAGGCTACCTTGCCACAAATGTGGTCGATGGAAATTTTTATCCTCAAAAGCCTTTCATGCGAGCAGCTGTCGCGGCGGATGTGGATAATCCGGGAAAAATTTCGTTTACAGGCAGGTGATGCCGTTTACGCCAGTTATGCAAAATGTTTACCCGAATCAATATCAGACGAAGCCCTTCAAAAAGGCATTGGCGCTGAAAATTACCCGCTTTTAAAAGAAGATGCCATTAATCTTATCAGGCAGATGCAACGCATGAATTACTACCGTGTACAACGAAATATTGAAATAAATACCAAAAAAAAGCTCCCTATCATTATCTTTTTTTTGTTGCTGGTAGCGGGTATCTTGCTTTTTTCGGTATTGAAACGAACAGATGAAGGCCAAAGTTGGCAGTTGATTTTGTTAACGGTTTACTTTGGCATGATTGGTGCCGTTGTAAGCCTGCTACAGCGTCTTGAGCAAGCCTCTAATACGCCTACCAATTTTACGGATTCTGCCATTAATTCCACTGATATCGGCCAGGGTATGTCAAATTTTTATATGGTTTCTTTAGTAGTCAGTGGCGCAGTGTTTTCCGTACTGGTGTATTTGCTTGCAAGATCCCAGCTTATTAATGTCCTTGATTTGTTACCCAAACCCAATCCGGACCTGTGTAAATTTGATCCTACACAAACGCAAAATACTATAGAAAAATTTCTATGTGACCCTTACGACTCCGCCCAGACAGCAAAATTGCTCATTTTGTGCTTTATATCGGGTTTTGCTGAGCGTTTTGTGCCGGATGTGCTCGATAGCTTAATTAGGCGGGCAAAAACTTAATAGTGACCTAATTTATAAATACTTTTAGGATAAAACACCATAAAAACTACAAATGTCCGCTTATTGTTTTTGCAATAACCCTGACATAAGCTTTATCAAAGAGGCATTCCCAATGAGATTTCAGGCGCGTGAAAATATTAAGCTGAGCCAAAATATATCGGATGCACCTATCCGCCATCTTATATTTTTGATTGATGGAACGGGGATGTCTGCAAGCTGCAAAAATGCAATTGATAGACAATCTAATGTTTACAAATTAAGCTTGTACCTTGATCCTCGTAGCGAGGCTGGTGAGTCACAAATTGTATTCTATTTGCCCGGCATAGGCTCCAAAACCAGCGGCCTTCCCATTATTAACAGTATATTTGCCAAACAATTGCCTTTGGATGTCGAAAAAGTCTACATTAATATTTGCACCAATTACATCTGGTCTGAAAATGAAAACGAGCGCGATAAAATTTATATTTTCGGATTTTCTCGCGGTGCCGTTGTCGCACGTTTGGTGACTGCGCTTATTGGAAAATATGGCGTATTGCGTTCCTCGCAAATAGAAATGTTTCCAAGAATTTGGAATGATTTTGTCAATTATAGAAAAATTAATGATTTAAACGGTTTCAAGGAGGACTATTGCCATTGCCTTGAAGAGATCAATATTGAATTTTTGGGGCTGTTTGATACGGTTTATGGCAATTACCAAGGCAAAAATTCAGCAGGTCTGAAGAAAATTTTTTTCGATGACCGCATACTGGGCACTCATGTAAAGGCCACCACACACCTTTTGGCGTTGCATGAAACACGCGCTCTTTTCCGGCCTGTACTGTTTCAGAAAAAACGCGATCCCAACCAAATTCTTGAGCAAATTTGGATGCCCGGTGTCCATACCGATATTGGTGGAGGTTACTCGGATGATTTTTTAAGCAATATTTCTTTAATTACCATGCTGGATAAGGTGCTAGAAAACACCTTTCTTGAAATTGATTTTAAAAAAAGTAGAAATCTTTTACGTTTAATTGCTGACCAGCTTAACCAAAATAGATTTACCATTAATAACGATTGTGATTTATGGTTATGGAAATCAGTAGCTTTGTTTTCTAAAGGCAATCGTATTCTGGATAATAAAGATGAGTGCCAGTTAATACACCCCATTTTTAAAATTCTTAATGGTCGCTCGTTTTTAAATAAAAAAACCAAGTCGCTAGATGATTTTAATAGCCCAAACTTTCCATTTTCTGAGGCAATCGTCACTTCGCTTAGAAACCTGGAAAATTAATCTTACAACTTGCTCGCCACAATAGCTAACCAGGGTTGTTCATGAATCGGTTTTCCGGCAGGCCGGTAATAATAATCAAGCACGGTAAATCCCGCTGTTTCCAAAAATAGCGTACTGACATCCAACTCCATGTAGTGCCCGTAACGCTGGCCTGACCAGCCTTCACCATTCCCGCGTGGATTGGATAAAAATAGAATGCCATTAGGTCTTAATGCGGCCTGTAACATTAAAAGAACGCCTGGCAATGTCTGACTGGGCACATGAAACAACGACGCATTGGCGAAGATGCCATCAAAAGCGTGTTGGGGTAACGCCATATTAACAAAGGTCTCATGCAGAATGTGGCAGCCGGTGTAGGTTCTGGCCATTTTGCAAAAAACCTCGCTGCCGTCCAGACCAACGGGTCGATGTCCCAGTGATTTAAAATAGCTGACATCTCTGCCTGGGCCACAACCCAAATCTAAAATATCCAATGGTTTATCTTTTGGAAATGGCGCCAAGAATGCTGCGTAGTTCTGGGTGACATCGTGGTCTTTGGTGCCCTGCCAAAATGAATCGGCATTCTGATTGTAATGGCTAATCGTTACCGTTTCTATCTCATTTAATTCTTCCACAGCTGATTTCATAAGCATTTACGGGTTAGGTGGATTATAATGTTACGGCTTTTTGGAATTATTGAGATCATTCATATCCTGGTATACAAGTGTCGGCGCAGACTTTAAAAACACACTCTCATCAAACTGGTTTAACCAAGCCGCGTTTAAAGTGACTTCTTCATACAGCCAATAATACAGCTCAGACTGGAAAATGCTATACCGGTAATTGTATTTGCATTGCAGCCATTGATTAGCGATACAGCCAATAATTCTGGGAGTTTTATTGGCATTGTTATCATAATAGGCAAGGCTTTGGCTGGCTAAATTTATAGTAAAGCGGTCAAAAATGACAGCTCCATCCCCTAGCTTTGCATGGTTGACTCGACTCCCTTGAATATCATCACCCTGCTGATCTATAACACAATGCTTATCTAAAGCATAAACCGCCGGTGGGAATTTTATGGGGTATCTATCGGGAATATTGGCGCGTTGCAACACATGCGCCGGTGTTCTTTGGCTTTTATCCCATTGTTTAATGATTATTTGTAGAATTAACACGCTCATTTTTAATGGCTTATATTATTGATTAGTAAAGGTGGGCACGCAGTTTTGTCCACCATTACTTCTATTCTGCGTGGTCACGAAGAGTATGCGCCCTGTAATGGTCAGGCAAATTATTAAAACATTACAATTAGCTGAGTGTTAGAAAGGGCGGAGATATATCAATCTGCTTTCGTTTGAAGGATATTTCCGGTTTTACTATCACACAAAACGAATACATCCACGCCATTTTTCTGCGTGATCCTTACTTGAAACAAAAAAGTCTCTTTTTGATGGAGGGATCGTAGACCCTTAATAATTCCTGGCTTCAAAAGTAAGGCCTTTTTTTGACAAACAGAAATATTTGCTTTGTTGGAAGGTATTTCATAGCGACGTTCATTGTTCGTGTCCGCGTTAGCGACCGTTAAGAAATTTACCGAGATTACTAATCCAAAACCCAATGTAAAAAGATGCCCAATTATCATTTTTTTCAATGCCATACCCCTTAATTTCCACCTATTAAAATTTATTAGAAAGCTGGCAGAATGGGAAAGCTTACAATAATCTCATTGCTTTCAAAATTTGACAATAAAATGTCAGGCACTCTGTAATTTTTGCGCGTTCCTAAAATAACTAGCCATAAAACACGCTGCGCTTTGGACGATTCCAAATTTGCGCAATACTTAACGCCGCCAGCGCTAAAAAAGCCGCCAATGTCAGCTCTGGAATACTAAAGCCCAATAAAGTCCAATCTATTTTAGCGCATTCACCCGTGCCGTTTAACATAAGCTTTATAGTATTCGACAACGGAAAGTTTTGGAAAATATATTCCAAACCAGGGCTGCACTCGGGTACTTTATCCGGTGGTAAGTGCTGCAACCAAATATGCCGCATGGAAACCCCAGCACCACACAGCGCCAAAACTGCGCCCAAAATCGCATAAATATTGGTGCTTTGTTGTTTGGGATTGTGTATTGCTGCACACAAAAAACACAGCCCCGTTGCAAAAATAGCTATCCGTTGGGAAATACACAGCGGACAGGGCTCCAATTTTTTTTCAAATTGTAAATAAGCACCGATAAGCAATAAGCTACAACAGATTAAAAACCCTATAAAAAAATAGGTTCGGGAATTAAAGTGCAATGGATTCAACATATTTTCCTCTGCGACTATAAAAAGCCGCATTTAGACAAACCAAAGGTTCAAATTATACCTCTAGCACACAACTAGGAACACAATGTCTAATGAAAATTTGTCAGGGATATTTTTTTTAGGCTAATGAGGAGTTTGTTTTAACGTTGAATCTAGAAATTGCTTTGTTGAAAGGCGCTTGCAACTGAATATCGGAACCCCTGCTAACCGGGGTTCCGATATGATATAAGCTTACTTTGCGGTCACACGTAGTTCAATGCGACGGTTTTGTTGACGACCTTCGGCCGTATCATTAGTCGCCACAGGATGATTGCTGCCATAACCTTCGGCATCTAACCGGCTTTTATCAATCCCTGCCTTAACCAGCGCAGCTTGAATGGTGCGGGCGCGATCTGATGATAATTTATGATTAGATTTTGCATTGCCGGTATTGTCGGTATAACCACCAATTTTTATTTTAACTTTTGGAAAAGCCTTAAGAATTTCAATAGTATTCGTTATTTGTGGGGTGGATTCAGCTTTTAAAGTGGCCTTGCCGGTATCAAATGTAGTGCCATCCATTGTAAACCATTTATCTTTATCAATTTTGGCATTGGCATCGTTAATAAACGCATACAACTTGCTTTCCATACTGGTTGCTGGCGCTTTTAAATCATATCCAGTCGATAATTTTTGTTCAAAAAATGCCATACCACTATTAGCAGCGGAGGCAGGTTCGGCGGTTATCGGAACTGATGGAGCTACTCTTGCAGGTGTTGTTGGCGTAGTGCTGGTTATCGGTGTAGAGGTGGTATCTGGGCCGCTAACTGAGACAGGTGCGGTATCCACAGACTTTTTAAGGTTTTTCCATATTCCCCAGCCTAATGCCAAAATAGAACCTAGAATAAGCCAGGGTAACAACTTGCCAAATAGACCCACATCATCATCCTCAACCGGCGCGGGTGGCGGTACTATTTTGCGTTCTCTTACTACGGGTGCTACGTAGGGCTCTTCTACCCTCTTCTCCTTAGCAAGGGAAGTAACGGGGATTTCTGTCTTATGTGCAAGGGCTTCATCAACAGCACGGACACTAGCCGCTGCGGGAATGCTTTGTGCACTACTGGCTGTTGCAGTGCTGGCTCCAAAAATACCTGCTAAACCTGCCGGAAGTAAATTTTTCAAAAAACCGGATTGCTCCTGTAATAGCCCCATTAAACCGGCTGGACTGGTTATTTGTTGAGATTTAAGGGTTTTACCTAACACCGCAAAAACAATTGGGGTGAGCAAACCCAATAAAGAGGTCGATGACTGCTTGCTAATACCGCTAGCATCAGCCACAACATTGGCTATGCCATCTGTTTTATTGCCGAAAATTGAGTTTAAAAGACTGCCCCCTGTGTTGGCCATTCTTGTTGTAACATCGCCACCCACTAATGAGGCGCCTAAATTACTGAGCAAGCCGCTGTCGTGATTTTGTGTTAATAAATTGAAAAGAATGCTGGCACCTTGGGTATCTGCGCTTTTGTGAATTAAACCCGAAAGCAGGGACGGAAGGGCACCGCCTAATGCTGAACCGGTATTCTTAGTTGACTCGCCAATAAAATTTGCTATCTTTGAGACTACATCCTCGGTTAAGTGGGCATTTAATAGTTCTAGTAAATTGTTGGACATGCAATATCTCCTCATTAGTCTTTTTGTGTGACACAACGTGGCTTTGTGTCGAGGGTAATTTAACAACATATTGCCGCTTCTTTAATGGACAAATGCTCCCTGTACAATTAGCGGTTGTGCTGGCAGCAAACTCGATTGTCAACTTTGAGTTAAAGAATGTCAACAAGAACCCGATGTAATCACATAATCAGTAAGGTAAAATTAGTTGCCCATTAATTTAACCTGAGGTATTTTTTACTGGAAAGTGAAGCAGATACGTAAGCGCCATCCTCCCCTAATGCCACTGGGGCACAAGCAATAAACAAATTTAAAAAACTAAAAAAAACACATAAGTGTAGATTGTATTTTGTTAACTTCAAGTTGATAACTTTATTTTTGGCTACTTAATCTTAAAGCGGGACAGTTTAAGTTAGGCCGTTCGTGGTGAGCTTGTCGAACCATGCTCGGCTTAGTCCCGTTTAGTGGGTAGCCTTATTTTTTTATGCAACTAAAAAATTAAGCTCGGTATACGCTATTTATAATTTAGTCTTAACCGTGTCGTAGGTTTCTTTAACGGCGGCTTCAGTGCCGTGCAGTATTTTTTCGAGTTCTGCCAATTTAGCATCGGCAAATGCTCTGTCTTTAAGACTGGCAGTGTTGATATAAACATTTAATGCCGCACTTTTTAAACCCGCATAAGCCGCCATAACTGCCACACCGGCATCGCTAATGACTGCAACACTGCCTTTTTCTGCGGCACAGTGGCTTAGTTTTATGGCCTCGGCGCAAGCACTGGCACATGCTAACGGCACATCGGTTGCATCTTTTAATACCCGCTGAATTGCGGCACTACGCGCCAGCTTGTCTTCATCGGTCTCTTTGGGTAAGCCATAAGCCACCATTAAACGATTAAACACATCAACATCAGCTTTAATCATACCAGCCAGCTTTTCGCGTAAGACTTCGGATTTTTCCAATAAGGCTTGCATATCAGTTTCAACTTCGGCATATTTAGGCTTACCAATAGTCAGGTTACACACCATGCTGACTAATGCCGCTGCCTGTGCACCCATTAAGGCAGCAACACTGCCACCACCTGGCGTTGCCGATTTGCTGGCCAATTCATCCAAAAAAACCTCTATGGATTTGTCCTTGATTTCAATGTCATTCATGTGTCGGTCTATTTTTTAAAGGTTATCGTTACATATTTTGGCTATCCGCGTAAGGCGGGACAGTATCAGGTTAAGCCGTTCGTGGTGAGCTTGTCGAACCATGATCGGCTTAACCATACATCCTTCGACGAACGGCTAAGCCTTACATATTGTCCCGCATTAAGTGAGTAGCCCATATTTTAAATGCAGTACTGCGTTTAGCGTGCTATTCACGTCGCCAGCTGGTTGTGCCATTTGGTGAGTCTTCTAAAATCACCCCCTGCCCTTTCAGTTCATCACGAATTTGGTCGGCCAGCGCCCAATTCTTGGTTTTTTTGGCATCTAATCGATCGTTAATTTTTCTTTCAACCATCTCATCAGGAGAGAAGACATTAATTGTTATAGATGCACTTAGTTGGAGGGGACTGACGGAACCTTTCAAAAAGCTATCCGGATCATCCTGTAATATGCCCAGTAAAGCGCTTAAACTTTTCAAGCTAGCCGCCAAAATACCGGCTTTTTCAGGTTCTGAGTCTTTAACTTTGTTCAGCTCCCTGGCTAGATCGAACAATACAGCCAAAGCAACTGGCGTATTAAAATCATCATCCATTGCTTGGTCAAAACGGCTTTTATAATCATCTTGCACCGGCGCATCAAGCACAGCAACATCACGTAACGCCGTGTACAAACGCGTTAATGCGGCCTTGGCATCATTGAGTGATTCATCCGAATAATTTAAAGGACTGCGGTAATGGCTGGACAGGATAAAAAACCGCACCACTTCAGGCTTGTATTGTTTCAAGACTTCACGCACGGTGAAAAAATTGCCCAAAGACTTGGACATCTTCTCGTTATCGACACGCACAAAACCGTTGTGCATCCAGTAGTTAACGAACTTTTCGCCGGTCGCACCTTCGGATTGGGCGATTTCGTTTTCATGATGCGGAAACTGTAAATCCATACCGCCGCCGTGTATGTCAAAATGATTGCCCAGACAGCAGGTGGACATCGCCGAACATTCAATATGCCAACCTGGACGCCCCAATCCCCAAGGTGATTCCCAGGCTGGCTCATTGCTTTTGGCCATTTTCCATAACACAAAATCCAACGGATTCTGCTTGGCCATATCGACATCGACCCGTTCGCCAGCCTGCAAATCATTCAGGTTTTTGCCGGATAACTGGCCATAATTTTCAAATTTGGCAACCGAATAGAAAACATCGCCATTGCCGCCCACATAAGCCAAATCTTGGTTAATCAAGCGTTCAATCATGGCAATAATGTCAGGAATGGATTGTGTGGCTTTGGGTTCAATATCCGGTGGCAATACCGACAGTGCGCGTTCATCTTCGTGCATGGCTTCAATAAAACGCTCGGTTAAGGCGGTAATGTCTTCGCCGTTCTCGTTAGCGCGCTGGATGATTTTATCGTCAATGTCGGTGATATTACGCACATAAGTCAATTCATAGCCGGTATGGCGAAAATACCGCGCAACGGTATCAAACACCACCATGACGCGGGCGTGGCCAATGTGACAGTAATCATAAACCGTCATGCCACAGACGTACATGCCAATGTTTCCAGGCACTCTGGGCTGGAACAGCTGCTTTTTTCGGGTCAGGGTATTGTATATTTTTAACATAAGCGATGGGGCAGTTAACCTAGCGGCGAGAGTTTACGTATGGGGTAAAACTAACCAATGTAACAAGCGGGTGCTTCCATTTCAATACAAAAACACATAAAATTCGGTATTAAATCGCTTATAGGGAAAACAAATGCGTATTTTAATGCTGTCCATGATACTTGCTTTAACCCCAACACTTTCTTTCGCAACGGAAAATAAAATGACTGAACCACAAACAAAAGTTAAACTAACCACCAATCTCGGCGCGATTACTATTGCACTTAATACTGAAAAAGCGCCTGTTTCTTCGGCTAACTTTCTGACTTATGTTAATGAAGGTTTTTATAATGGCACGATTTTTCATCGCATCATAAAAGACTTTATGGCACAAGGCGGTGGCTTTGATACCAGTTTTAATCAAAAAGCTGTGCATGCTTCTATTAAAAACGAAGCGGATAATGGCCTGAAAAATACCCGTGGCACCTTGGCAATGGCACGCACCAATGATCCTAACTCTGCTACCGCGCAGTTTTTTATCAACTACAAAGATAATGGTTTTTTAAATCACACCAGCCCGACTTCAAGTGGTTGGGGTTACGCGGTATTTGCTGAAGTTGTTGAAGGTATGGATGTGGTTGATGCTATGGCAAAACAGCCCACAGGTAATCGTGGTGGCCATGATGACGTACCTAAAACGGATATCGTGATTGAGAAGGCTGAAGTTGTAAAATAAGTTACTGACAAGGTGGATCGTCATCGCACTTTCCACCTTGCTGTTTATATCCACATCACAATTCATCAGATACCTCGCTTTGCAAAATCAAACTCTCTTCATCTCCGACCTACACCTTAGCCTTGAAAAACCACACATCACACGCCGATTTCTGGACTTTCTAAAAAATCGCGCCATCCATGCCGAAGCACTTTATATACTCGGCGACTTGTTCGACACCTGGGTTGGCGACGATGACTTTATGCCACCGACTAAGCAAATCCGTAAACAGCTCAAACAATTGACTGATTCGGGCGTAAAGGTGTATTTGCAGCAAGGCAATCGGGATTTTCTGTTAGGCCAGCGATTTTGCCAAGCCACCGGCGTAATCTTGCTAGATGATTATACGGTCATCGATTTATACGGCGTAGCCACGTTGCTTATGCACGGCGATTTATTGTGTACCGATGACTTGCCCTACCAAGCGTTCAGAATCAAGTCACACACGACTGAATGGCAGCAAAACGTGCTATCCAAACCTTTAGTGCTACGATTATTGGTCGCCCGCTGGTATCGGCTACGCAGCTATTTCCATAAGCGCGGCAAAACGCAGGACATCATGGATGTCAATCAAAACACCGTCATTGAAACGTTGCGCACTTACAACTGCGTGCGGCTTATACATGGCCATACCCATCGACCTCATGTTCATAGCTTTGAGATGGACGGAAAAACCGCCCAACGCTTTGTGCTTTCCGAATGGCACAACCATAAAACCGAAATTTTATGTTGGACAAATAACGGCTACTGCATAGAAGTGGGGGTAGCCAATTTATCTACTGAAATGAATGCTCTGCACTAAAGCAACTTGCTTAAACACTATTAACAGTTGACTTTTAGCGTAAAAAACTTAATCTACACACTTGGCGTGAAAAATTCCTGAAATGCAGGGGAAAATAACAATATCACCCAAAAACTAATATTAGTCATAAAAAATTCACAATCAGTATTTTGTCGTGTCACAAAATATCAGGAGAAATATATATGAACAAGCCTTTAAAAAGCTTGCTACTTGCGTCAAGCGTGGCAGCAATTTTAGCTGCACCAGCCATTTCAACTGCTAACAGCGACGTTGAAAAACTTACTCAAGACCCGGCTAACTGGGCGACCTGGGGTGGTAACTACGCAGGTACACGTTACAGTGAGCTGAAAGAAATCACTGCTGAAAACGTAAAAAATCTGCAACCTGCCTGGACTTTTTCTACTGGCGTATTGCGTGGTCATGAAGGCGGACCTTTAGCCATTGACGGTGTCATCTACATTCACACACCATTCCCTAATACTGTTTTCGCCATTGACCAAAAAACCCAAGCCATTTTATGGGAATTCACCCCTGTACAAGACGCTGACGTAACTATTCCTGTTATGTGCTGCGATACCGTTAACCGTGGTTTGGCGTACGGTGATGGCAAAATCTTCCTGCAACAATCTAATACAGTGTTGACTGCTTTGGATGCCAAAACCGGTAAACGCATCTGGAGCGTACAAAACGGCGACCCAAAATTGGGTATGACCAACACCAACGCGCCTTTAGTTGTTAAAGATAACGTATTAACCGGTATTTCCGGCGGTGAATTTGGTGTACGCGGCTTTATGGCGGCTTACAACATGAAAACCGGCAAGTTGGCCTGGAAAGGTTACAGTATGGGACCTGATTCAGACACCCTGATTGAGCCTAGCAAAACCACAACTTGGGAAGACGGTAAAGTTACCCCAGTTGGCGAAAATTCCAGCTTAAAAACATGGAAAGGCGACCAGTGGAAAATCGGTGGCGGCACAACTTGGGGCTGGTATTCTTACGATCCTAAATTAAACCTGGTCTATTACGGCTCAGGCAATCCATCTACCTGGAATCCAACCCAACGTCCTGGCGACAACAAGTGGTCTATGTCTTTGTGGGCGCGTGACGCTGACACCGGCGCTGTAAAGTGGGTCTATCAAATGACGCCACATGACGAATGGGACTTTGACGGTATCAACGAAGTGCCATTAATCGACCAAGAAGTGAATGGTAAAATGCACAAAACCATCGTGCATTTTGACCGTAACGGTTTTGGCTATACTTTAGATCGTGAGACAGGCGAATTGTTAATTGCCGAAAAATTCGACAAATCTGTCAACTGGGCTAGCCATGTTGATATGAAATCAGGTCGTCCACAAGTGGTTGCTAAATACAGTACTGAGCAAAATGGCGAAGATGTTAAGTCTGAAGACGTTTGTCCAGCTGCATTGGGTAGCAAAAACCAACAACCGGTTTCTTACTCACCACAAACAGGCTTAGTTTATATTTCTGGTAATCACCTGTGTATGAACTACGAACCGTTTGCTGTTGACTACACAGCAGGCCAACCTTACGTAGGTGCTACACTGGACATGATGCCAGCGGGTAAAGATGTATTGACTGGCGCACCAGACGGTACAACCAACTTGGGTCAGTTTACAGCTTGGGATTCTAAAACCGGCAAAATCGCCTGGTCTGTTAAAGAACCGTTCTCAGTATGGTCTGGTTCTGTTGCTACCGCAGGCGGCGTGGTTTTCTATGGTACTTTAGAAGGTTACCTGAAAGCGGTTGATGCTAAAACCGGTAAAGAACTGTACAAGTTTAAAACCCCATCCGGTATTATCGGCAACGTAAATACATGGAGCTTTGAAGGCAAGCAATACGTAGGCGTATTGTCAGGTATTGGTGGTTGGGCAGGCGCAGTTGTTGCAACTGACGGCGATAAAGTTATCGCTCAAATGCAAGAAAAAATTGCTGCTGAAACCGATCCAGCCAAGAAAACTGAACTTGAAAAAGCATTGTTGATGAAAACCCAAGAAGCTTTGGGCGCAGCGGGCGCGTATGCAAGTTTGGGTAAATTAACCAAAGCTGGCGGCGTATTCTCTGTCTTCGCTTTACCTGCCGCAAACTAAGAAATACTTTTAGTTTCTAGCAGTAACGATAAATAGAAAGCCCTGGTCGATTAATCGACCAGGGTTTTTTTTATGCCGAATATCAATGAGGGGTTTCACTCGTGATAAATTTTCATCAAGCAGAAACTTCATAAGGCTTTTATGGTTACAGATTGGCGTTTCCTATCCGCTGCATAGTGCAAACAAGCAGTAATGTCATCGTCTGTTAACTCAGGAAAGTCATCAACAATTTCGGCACGACTCATGCCATCCGCCAACCAAGAAAGTACGTTATAATCCGTAAGCCCCTAATACAGGGGGGTTTACCGCTACGTTTTTCAGGTTTGATAGTAATTATGTTGTGATAATCAATATTCATAATTTTGCACTCTTCTGGGTTAAGGCATATCAAATTATAACGTGTTGGCTATGGATTTTTTTGTGAATAAACGCATAGAGTGATTTAGCGTAGTAAACCGCCCTACGCTTCAGCATCGTGCAGTCGCTGTTTAAAATATAACCAAACACGCGGGGGTTAGCTGTGCGAAATGTAACACGGCTATTGTACGGCTTCACAGATGCAACCCACACTTTAGATTTACCAGAAGGCAATCGAACAACAGATACCCACATTAATCGACTATCTGAATTTAAAAAACGTGTGGTCATTACCAAAGATACGGATTATGTAAATTCATTTTTATATCACATCAACCGTATAAATTGCTTCTGGTTTCTACTGGAAATATTTCAAATAAGGAACTTAAAGCAATCTTTATCGAAAATTTACCAAAAATTATTTCGGCATTAGCAGATTTTGGCTATTTGGAACTTACCCGTACATCACTCATTAAACATAACTAATGTAACAACTAGGAAACTGTGCTGATACACCAATAAGAATACGCTTGCCAGATACCGCTCACACAACAAAATTCCTGTAGAATAACGCCATCCCAAAAGCAGCGCACAACAGGTTTAATTAAACAAACATGGCAAACTTCGAAAAATCACAAATAGAAAACCTCCTCAAATCCGTTATCGACCCCAACCACGGCTTGGATTTGGTAGCAGCAAAATCCGTTAAGGCCATTACCATTGATGGCGCAAACGTTAGCGTGCGCCTGGAACTGGGCTATCCCGCCAACAGCACGATTGAAGCCTTAACCGAAGCCGTTAAGCAACAACTGAAAACCTTGCCCGACATCGGCAGTGTGTTTGTCGATATTAACGTTAAGATTCTCTCCCACGCCGTACAGCAAGCCCTAAAACCGCAACCCAATGTGAAGAACATTATCGCCGTGGCCTCCGGCAAAGGCGGTGTCGGCAAATCCACTACAGCGGTGAATATTGCCTTGGCGTTGGTGGCAGAGGGCGCAACGGTCGGTATTTTGGATGCTGATATTTACGGCCCCAGTATTCCGACCATGTTAGGTATCAGCAATTACCCCACCAGTTTGGATAAAAAAACCATGATGCCCAATATGGCGCATGGTCTGCAAACCATGTCCATCGGTTATATGGTTCCCGCTGAACAGGCGATGATCTGGCGCGGCCCAATGGTCACCAATGCCTTGCTGCAATTGCTCAAGGAAACCAACTGGAATGATCTCGATTACCTGATTATCGACTTGCCACCCGGCACCGGTGACATCCAATTAACCTTGTCGCAACAAATTCCGGTCAGTGGCGCGATTATCGTCACCACCCCCCAAGATATTGCCTTGATTGACGCGCAGCGCGGATTGGCGATGTTCCAGAAAGTTAACGTGCCTGTGCTGGGTATCGTGGAAAACATGAGTCTGCATATATGCAGCAACTGCGGCCATGAAGAAGCTATTTTTGGTTCGGGCGGCGGCGCAGCAATGGCAGAGATTAATAAAGTTGAGCTGTTAGGTTCGTTGCCATTGGATAGGTCGATCCGTGAATATGCCGATTCTGGCGTGCCGACTGTAATCGCTGATCCTGATAGCCGTGCGGCGCAGATTTATAAGGAAATTGCCCGTAAGACGGCGGCTAAATTAGCGTTAAGGGCTAAGGATTTTACGACGCGCTTTCCTAATATTATCGTGCAAAATACCTAAATCAACCACTAGGAATAAAAAATGCGAACAGTTAGCATAAAAAGGTTATGGATTTTAATGATTCTACCGATACTTTTTTCCTGCAGTTCGTCTTGTCGTGTTCCCGCTGATTTAAGTCCATATAATTGTGATAAATGTAATATCTCTACATTTACTCCTTGCATAAAAAAGAATTTTCCAATCGGTTCTAGCTATCTTGAGTTAAACAATTACATGGCAAAAATAGGTCTCAAAAATACAAAAAATCCAGATGATCTCAAGAACGGTAGATTTTATTTTCATTGGTGGGCAAATAATTTAGCCAATGTAAAAATTGCCGTATTGGGTCACCATAACGAGAAACAAAAGATCACAGAAATTGATGTTATACCCCATGTACAGTAAACAACTAATAGTAATCAACATAATAAACTTAAACTTTTGAGGCAATCGGCAAATGAGTAAAATATTAATTGAAGGGACGCAAGTTGGCTCTGAAGGTATATTTTCGTGTAATTATTCAGACCCCTGTCAATTTTATACCCCTCATCCTAGCCTTCTCCCGAAGGAGAAGGAATTTTAAGCTGGGAGTCTCAATAATTACATTTTCGTTATCTGGACATCTGTATTTGGTATATCAAGATAATAACGGGGAGATTATTTTTAATAACCGTCATCCTACTCGGCATTATGATTGCTTCGGGATTTTGCTTAACAAAATTTCGATATATTCCAGATGATGAAAAAATTCAGATTGCCATTAACTATCTTCTGAAAGAAAACCGCGAAACCGTAGCTAACGATAAAGATCGGGCTGTTGTTTACCCCTTTCAAGATGCCAATGCGTTATTGGCCAGCAATCCCAGTATTTGTAATGTTTCCGGTAGCTTAAAAGGTGACATGGACTGGCTGGATAAAATCCAGGGCCATCTGGCATCCTACGTTACTTTAGAATTCATGGCGGTTTATAATGGCGAACCCAAGAAAGTACGTAGAACGGTTGCCATTACAAATTGTGGTGAGGCCTGGGTATCATGAGCTTAAAGTGGCTATGATCCAAAGCAATTCGATAAAAAACCATTACAACTAAAAAATAAAACATGAGCATTAAATCAGATAAATGGATACGCCGCATGGCGCAGCAAGGCATGATAGAACCGTTTGAAAGCGGCCAAGTACGTGATTCGGAAAAAGGACGGGTGATTTCCTACGGCACTTCCAGCTACGGCTATGATGTGCGCTGCTCCGATGAATTTAAAGTTTTCACCAACATTAACTCAGTTATCGTTGATCCTAAAAACTTCGATCTTAATAGCTTTGTCGATATAAAATCCGATGTCTGCATTATTCCACCCAATTCATTTGCCCTAGCCAGAACCGTGGAATTCTTTCGGATTCCGCGTGATGTGTTGACCATTTGCCTGGGAAAATCGACGTACGCACGCTGCGGTATTATTGTAAATGTAACGCCTTTAGAACCCGAATGGGAAGGTCACGTTACCTTAGAATTCTCCAATACCACCACCTTGCCCGCCAAAATCTACGCCAACGAAGGCGTGGCACAAATGCTGTTTTTCGGTAGCGATGAAGTCTGCGAAACCTCGTATAAAGATCGAGGCGGCAAGTACCAGGGACAAACTGGCGTAACTTTACCCAAAGCGTGATCAACTCACCCGTGCCTGACATTACCATAGACCAAATTGATGCCCTGCTACCGCAAACCCAATGCGGGCAATGCAGTTATAAGGGTTGTCGCCCGTATGCAGAAGCGATTGCCAGCGGCGAAGCGGATATTAACCAATGTCCACCGGGTGGTGATGAAGGCGTACTAGTCTTAGCCAACTTACTGGGTTTGCCGTCTAAAGCACTGAACACGCAATTTGGCGAACATAAGCCAAAAAGCGTGGCGTTTATTATTGAAGCGGATTGTATCGGCTGCGTTAAATGTATTGCCGCCTGCCCTGTTGATGCCATTTTGGGCGCAGCTAAATTTATGCACACTGTAATTACTGACGAATGTACCGGTTGCGAACTCTGCATTGCACCGTGCCCTATGGATTGCATTGTTATGTACCCCGCAGAACAAAAAGCCCCCAGAGCACTACACGCCAAACAACGTTATGAAGCGAGAAACTTGCGCAAAACAAACGAAGCCTTGGAAAAAACCGAACGTTTACGGAAAAAGAAAGCAGCTTTGCTTAACATAAATCCGTCATCGTTGTAATGAACGCAAAACAGCGGCTGGAAATATTTGAGCGTTTGGCAAAAGCCATCCCAGAACCGACCACAGAACTGGTCTACACTACGCCGTTCGAGTTATTAATTGCCGTTGTGCTGTCAGCTCAGGCGACTGATAAAGGTGTCAACAAAGCAACGGCAAAATTATTTCCAATCGCTAATACGCCGCAAGCACTTTTAAACTTGGGTTTGGATGGCCTGAAAAGCTATATTAAAACGATAGGTTTATATAACAGCAAAGCCAAACATATCATCACGCTGTGTCAGCAATTGCTGGATAATCATGCCGGACAAGTTCCGCATACCCGTGAAGCGCTGGAAAAATTGGCCGGTGTTGGGCGTAAAACTGCCAATGTTATACTTAACACTGCGTTTGGCGAGCACACGATTGCTGTCGATACCCACATCTTCCGTGTTTCCAATCGTATCGGCATTGCACCGGGCAAAAACGTACGCGAAGTCGAGCGCAAACTGGATAAATTCGTCCCTAAGCAGCATAAAAAAGATGCGCATCATTTACTAATATTACATGGGCGGTATACTTGCGTTGCTAGAAAACCTAAATGCCCAGATTGTATTATTGCAAATCTTTGTGAATTTAAAGAAAAAACAATAATCTAGCAAGTCTGGACACGCATATTTAGACCTTTTATACTACGGTTAGGGTATCGGAGTTAAGGAACATTAATGGCTGTTTGATACTCTAAGCATACGAATTTTATAATAAATCAAATAGGACCTCTCTATGAAAAAGTTAAACAAAACGCCGTTAGCTGCAACACTCGGCGTTGCTTTTATTGCCTCGTTTGCTGCCACTGCCGCAAATGCAGAAGCTAATCCATTTGGTATGACTGAGCTGTCTTCGGGATATATGCAAGTTGCAGAAGCTAAAGCCGCTGAAATGAAATGCGGCGCAAGCATGAACATGCCTGGAATGACCCCGTCCAAGATGCCAGAAGGCGCTTGTGCTGGCGCCGCAAAACCTAAAACTACCGTTAAAACCACTGAAGGGAGCTGTGGTGAAGCCAAATGTGGTGCCATGATGAAAGATGGCAAAATGAAAGCAGGCATGGAAAAAGTTTGCGGCGCGATGATGAAGGGCAAAGAAGGCGCCTGTGGGGCTGCTGGCTCAAAAATGCCTGACGGCAAATGTGGCGCACAATGCGGCGATGGCATGAAAGCGTGCCCTGACAAGAAAACCACAGAAGGTGCTTGTGGCGCAGCAATGAAAGGTTGCGGCGAAGGGATGGTAGGCTGTGTTGACATGATGAAAGGCGCAGATGGCGCTTGTGGTGCTAATATGAAAGCACCGGCTGCTGCCGCACCCGCTGTTCCAGCAACACCTGCTGTCCCAGCAACAAAATAAACGTTAATGTTAGACAGCAGCAAGTTTAACTTGGCTTTTAGTTAAAAAAGGAGGGTGTAACAGCCCTCCCCTTTAAAACAACATCAAGGTGTTCTAATGGACACAACCCACTATTCCCTTTGCGGCGCCGGTTTAGGTTTACGGCGTCCTCTCTTAAATCAGCTGGTCAATAATCCACCAGACGACATCGGCTTTTATGAAGTCGCACCGGAAAACTGGATAACTGTCGGCGGCAAACTTGGCAAACAATTTCGGTCTATGACCGAGCGTTTCGACTTTGTCTGTCACGGTTTATCGTTATCGCTAGGCAGCACCGATCCTTTGGATGAAGTTTTCGTATTGGCCGTGAAACAGTTTTTAGCCGAACACAACATCAAACTCTACAGCGAACATTTAAGCTATTGCAGCAAAGACGGCCATTTGTATGATCTAATGCCGATCCCTTTTACCTCAGAAGCGGTAACCCACGTTGCCCAGCGTATTAAACGTGTACAAGACATTCTGGAACAAAAAATAGCCATCGAAAATGTGTCGTACTATGCAGCTCCTGGCCAGGAAATGTCAGAAATCGACTTTTTTAATGCCGTTGTTAGCGAGGCCGACTGCAATGTATTGCTGGATCTGAATAATATTTACGTGAACAGCACTAACCACGGTTACAAGGCCGACGCGTTTTTAAAAGCCATCCCTGCGCAACGCATTGCTTATGCACATATTGCCGGGCATCATGTTGAAGCCAAAGATTTTTTGGTAGATACCCACGGCGCCAGCGTGGTTGATCCGGTCTGGAAACTCTTGAAAAAAGCCTATCAATTGTACGGTGTATTCCCCACACTGTTAGAGCGGGATTTTAACATTCCGGAAATGGGCGAATTATTACAGGAAGTGGGCACTATTAATGCACTACAAGAGGCTTGGACGAGACAATATGCGAAACAGCCGGCCTAAAGTCGATTTTAAAGCCAAGCAACTGGAATTTGCCGCTTATATCCGCGATCCAGACCGCAATCCCATGCCGTTAGGCATCAAAAAAAAACGTATGCAGATGTATCGGCAACTGTTTTTTAACAATGTCGAAGGTTTTTTAGCGGGCAATTTCCCTGTTATTAGACACCTGCTGAATGACCAGCAATGGCTAGCTTTAGCTCAGGATTTTTTTGCCCATCATCATTGCTCGTCCCCCTATTTTTCTGAGATTCCGGAAGAGTTTATCGATTACCTGCAAAACGAACGACAAAATCTCGACGATTTGCCATTTTTGCTGGAACTTGCACACTATGAATGGGTAGAAATGGCCTTATCGATAGCCAAAGATAATAGCTTGGAAAATGATGCTATTGACTGGGCTAATAGCTTACACAGCAACATCCAGGTCTCGCCGTTAGCGTGGCCTTTGGCATATAGCTTTCCGGTACACAAAATTTCACCGCAATTTGTACCTTTAACTGCGCCGATATCGCCTACCTTTTTGATTGTCTATCGTGATAAAAGCGATGATGTACATTTTCTGGAAATAACACCGACCACCTATCGCTTACTGGAAGTTATTCAAGAAAATGCAAACGCCACCGTGGAAAGCAGTTTGATGCAAGTTGCACAAGAAGCCCAGCACTCTAACCCTGAACTGATTATTAATACTGGCATTCAAATTCTTAAAGGCTTGGTCGACAAAAATATTGTGGTCATAACCCGCCCAAACTAATCTTAACACATTGCATTTTAATAATTTAATAGCTTATTGAGCACAATACAGCCTTTTTAAAGCTATTAAATTCAAGCACATACTTCCCCTGAACCTATCCTTTAACTTTAGAGTTTTAATTCATGTTACATTCAGTTTTACATCGTTAATATTAATCTAAATTAAACAACGAGGTGTAACGCATGAACACAATAAAAAGACTTCTTATCATAGCCACATTCGTGCCTTTATCCGCCTGTATGCATAATCGCGCTAATGATAATGGTTACGGCAATCAGGGTAGCTATGGCGGTTATGGCAACCCAGGTAATTATGGTGGCTATGGCAATCAGGGGGGCTATGGCAATCAAAGTGGTTATGGGAACTATGGCAACAACCCCGGTAACTATGGTAATCAAGGTGGTTATGGCGGTTACGGTGACCAAGACGATTCTGACCATTATGGTAATCAAAACGGTTATGGTGGCTACGGTAATCAGGGTAATTATGGCAATCAAGGCAATTATGAAAGTTACGGACCATCTCATCAGCCTTCACGTCATTCCAACCGGGTTGTTAGGCCTCCAGCACCCCATAATGACAGTTGGCTAACACCCAATCGCGGACAACCGCGCCAGGAACACACTAATCATCAAAACCAACAGCAAGAAATTCGAGTACGCCAAAGGCAAGAGCAACACGATTCACAACAACAGGAAGCTCAAAACCGTCAACGACAAGAGCAAGTCCAAAACCAACGGCAACAAGCTGTTGCTATACAACAGCAACGGCAAGAACTCCAAAATCGTCAGCGACAAGAACAAGAATTCCCAGTTCAGCAGCAACCACAAACCCAAGAGCGCCGAAGACAAGTTGCTGCACCGCAACCACCTGCACACGGCCACCGAAATAGACAAGAGTAGCCATCCAATAATTCCTCTTGCTAATTTTTAACATTAGCAAGAGTGACCCGCGTTAAGATAGTATCAATTTTAGCTGTCAAGATATTTTTCACTTTTAAATCATATCTATTATTTATGTGTGGGGTATAAGCCCACGCCATTTAACTTGCACAATAAGTTTATTTAAAAATTTATTGGCAATTTCATGTCACAAAATTTTACATTTGGCTAAAATAATCTGAGTTAAAAAGACACAAAACACATTAAAAACAGACTTGTTTTATGTTGGTGTAAAAATTGCTAACGTACTTATTGTGACTAAAAATAAATTCTGGGTAGGAATAGACTAATAATAAAAAATTCCGGCGTTATTTTGTTGTTTTATCAAGCCGCCATTTATCCTACCCTTCAGCATGCTATTGATTATTAATGGCATCTACCTAAAGAGGGGCATAATGCAAAAAATCTTTCAGCGCATCATCAACTATTTGCTAGAGCAGTACGCTGCGGTACTGGTACTGCTGGCTCTGGTTTCCATCGCAACTTATTTAGTACTGATTACCGATATTCGAGAACAGGAAGGTAACGCATTACTGGTAAAGATGAGTACCGAACAGGGTCAGCTTATCGAAGAAATCAATCTGTCTTTAACCCACAAAAGCTATCTGGCTGATGCTACCGAAATACGCAAGATAGACTCGAAAATTATTTCCAACATCATACAACTAGAAGAATCCCATGCTGCATTGCGCGAAGGCGTGCGCTTTATCCGCGAGGGTCAGCGCCTTATCCATATTCCAGGGCAATTGTCGACAGAATTAAGGCTACTGTATTTTGATGGCGCAAAACCCCTCGATGCCTTAATGAGAGACTACTTATCGCTCGCACGTAAGCTACAGCGTATTCCGGCCGGTGAAATCAATCTTGCCAACACTGATCTGAACCGCTTATTTTTTGTCTTCACGCCGGTCATACTAGACGGCATCAATCGAGGCTCGTTAATACAGCAGCGCCATAGTGAGTTTATGCTCAGTGGCACCATCAATAAGCAACATCTGTCGTTTGCTATCTCGCTGGCATCCTTAATCATGGTGGGGTTTTTACTTTTGCATCCTTTGGTGTCCAGTTTGCAGGAAAAAGCCTTAATCATGAAACAAGAGGCCGATAACGTCATCAACACCACACATTCACTAATCGTCGGGCTTAGTGCAGAAGGTGACGTTGTGCTGTTTAATCAACACGCTCAAGAAGACACCGGCTGGTCGGAAGAAGACATCAAAGGCAGCAATTTTTTTAATCGCTGCATTCCCGAAGACGACCAACACGGGTTACGTAAACTGTTTAATGGCATGATGTCCGGCGCAATAAAATTTGGTGAAGAAATCGAAACCAAAATGCGTATCAGCACCGGCGAACTTATCGATGTGGTGTGGAATTCAACGGTATTGAAAAGCTCGGTATCCAAACTGCCGATCATGTTTTTAGCCACCGGCCTTGATATCACCGCACGTAAAAATGCAGAACGCATAGCGCAACACGCCAACACAGAACTGGCTGAATTAGGCTTGCGTTTACAAGGTGAAATTAACCTGGCTGCTGCCCTACAACGTTCTATTTTACCGAGTCCGATTATTAATTTACCCGGCATGCAAGGACAGGCCAATTTATTAACCTCCAGCGAAGTGGGCGGCGATTACTACGACTATTACAACATTGGCGGCTTTCATAATATTTTATTAATTGGCGATGTAAGCGGCCATGGCGTTGCCGCCGGTACGTTGGTGAGCGCGGCCAAGGCGGGTGTTTATCCGCTGATTGCCAATGAAATCATCAGCCCTGCTGAAATTCTTGGCTCACTCAATAAAACCATTCGCGCCATTGCACAACAGTCTTTACTGATGACCATGGCGTGTTTAAGTCTTGATGCCAGAACTGGGAAATTGATTTTTGCCAATGCGGGCCATGTTTTACCTTATTTACTACGCTATCAAACCGGTGAGTGGGTGATGCTGGAAGCATCTGGCCTGCCTCTGGGTAAAAATATCGATACCGACTACCGCGCACACGCTACGGAATTAACCCTAAATGTCGGTGACAAATTATTTTTATACACCGACGGCCTGGTTGAAGAAGAATCGCCTAATGGTGAAGCATTTGGCTACGACCGGCTCGAAGCGATACTCAATAATAACACCACGGCTGATCCTGAAACACTGCGTATCAAACTGCTGGATGCGCTCAGACTGCATTGTCGTGGCACGGCGTATACCGATGATGTCACCATTGCCGTCGTTGTCCACAGTGACCGCGTTATACAGGCCAGCTCTACCAGTAACGAAGTCAGCGATATTATTCGCATCTCAGAGAACTTCTACCGCCAGGGCGAGCATCCTATTCCGCGTATCTCCAAAGAATACGTAGTCTTTTTGGCCGATCAGGGTTATTCCGATCTGTTAACCCGCTTCAGCCAGGACGGTATCTGCCGCATTCTGCCGCGCTATGATGATGTCTGTAAAAAACTGGGCTGGGAGCATCTGCTCAATCAACACCACGAATCGCCGGATGATGATTTATTCACCCTTATTCCTGGTACAGCGGAACACCGTCAATTTCAATTAACCCATACCGAAGATAAATTATTTATCATGGAAGAAATTCAATCTTGGCTGTCCGATCAAGGCCGTATCGATCAAGATCAACTCGAAGCCTTAATGGTTATTTTGGACGAAATGACCGAAAACAGCCTTTACGCAGCACCGCGTGATGGTAAAGGCGTGGCTTATTACAGCAAAGGTGAATCCAGGGAGCTGTCCGAACACGAAGAAGTCCGTATTGATATCGCGCTGACGCAAGACTTTTTAGGGCTGATGATTACCGACAACTGGGGAACATTAACCCCGGGCATATTTTTGAAAAACATTGCCCGTTCGATGGAAGAGGGTGTTGAAGCCGGCATTGGCGGCGTAGGGTTATATATGATGTGGCGGTTGGCAGATTATTTGCAAATACGGGTGCATCCGCAAAAACGCACCCAGGTCACCACGCTGTGGGATTTGCACCGCAGCGTTGATATGAACGTCGATTCAGGTGTGCAATTCCTCTACCACAGCGAACATGAAGCCGCATAAAAAGGAGATTAAACCGTGTTAATGTCAAATAGCTTTAGTATTCAAGAGATCTCCAAACAAGGCGAACTCTACCGTTACCTGTTCATTGGTTCAATTGATGCCCATGCCGCCAGCACCTTAGAATCATTATCTTCGCTACCTTCTGGTGCGCAGGTTTTGCTGGATTTTGGGCAAGTTGAGCGCGTCAATTCAATGGGCTTATCCTTGCTGTTAAAGCTCTTTGAGCAATGGGAACACAAAAAAATTCGCGTTGAAGTGCAAAAATTGAACAGAATGATCAACATGCTGTTTAAAATTACTGGCTTGGGTCGTTTTATTAGTTCAGCGAAAAGAGATATTGCTATCATTTCTGATGCACACACCGTCAACCCAGAGCCGCCACGTCACCCAGAACACAAGCCTGCCACGCCCCATATTCCCCATGATAAATTAAATTTTGTAGCCACTTTGCAATCAGGTCAGCAACTGACCGGCTGGTATTTGCTCAATACCTATTTACAACGCAAATTAAATAGAGCCATTCATTTTGAACAATCTGCCAATGTGCCTGATGGCAATATGACAGATTTGTTTTTTGCAAAACCGTTTGAAGCCTGCGAAATGATTAAAAACCATGGTTTTATTCCTATCTTAAAACCTATTTCTGAAGCCGATGAAGTGGTCATCCTAACGCGGATAGATGATACACGTAGCTTAAAAGATCTTGAAGGCCTCACCGTAAGCGTGGCTTCTGAAGGCAGTTTTGTCTATTTGTTAGGGCGTTTTTTATGTGATGAAAACGGCGTAAATTCTGCAAAATTTATTTTTGACATTGCCGGTAACGAAATCAAAGCCTTGCAATCGTTAATCCGTGGCAAATGTGACTTAACCTTCATGCTGAAAAAAACTTTTCAAGGGCTGTCATCGTTTAGCCGCAGTAATGTACAAAAACTGGATGAAAGCGAAACCGATTTTGCTTCCCATTTATTCTGCATTTCACCTCAATTGCAAGACCATGTCGATGAGCTCCTGACGGTATTAACCGCCATGACAGAAGATAATCAAGGCCAACAAATTTTAACGGACATTCAAATTGAGGGCTGGCATAAGCCAGAAGCCGGTGAATTGCAAATGTTACAAGCGGTATATAGTCGTTATACGTAGTAAACCTAAAGAGTGCTTAAAGCTAAGTCATGAAGTCTCTTAAAACGAAATGGTCAAGGCGGCGTATTGCTACCTGTTCGGTAAATATACGCCTCGCCCCAGTGCTAAAAATTTTTCTGTTATTTACCAAAAAATGTATTTAATAAAAGAAAATCAACAAGCCGACACTATAAATGGCTACGGGGAATTAATGCACGGGGTATGCCTGGCAACAGATGCAGACAATTATAAATCGTTGTCTGAAAGCATGAATCCAATGACTTTAAATGCACTGATGAACAAATACTACAGCACTATGTTCCCAGTGATAAAAGCCCATAATGGCTTGATAGCTAATCTAATGGACGATGCCCTGATTGCTTTATGGGCTAAACCTATTGCCGAGACACAACTTAGAAGTGATGCTTGTTATGCAGCACTTAAAATTAATAGCGCCCTACAGGAGTTTAACCATTTGCCATCCCCTCAATTACCCACCTACCTGGGTTTACATTACGGTGAAATGCGTTTAAGTAACCACAAGTTAATGGAGGATTACGGTGGCTTACCTGTTGGTAATATTATTACGACCTCCACACAAATTGAAGCTCTAAATAAAATTTTGGGTACGCGTATTTTGGTATCTGCTACTGTAATTGAGGGCTTATCGGGTTTTATTAGCCGCGAAATTGGTGTGTTTCTACTAAAGGATACAACTCAGCCCATTGTTATTTTTGAATTGATCGATAAAAACGATCAGATTGACCCCAAGTTAGCCCCTTTGTTATATGCCTTTGCCAAAGCTTTACATTTATTTCAACAATGCCAATGGAAGAAGGCGCAAAAAAGCTTTGTTAATATCCATAAATATTACCCCAATGATGGCCCGACAATTTTTTATATCAATCATCTAGAAAGGCATCTGACGCAATGTCCAAACAATCCTATGTACAAGCCGGTGATAGAAGTAAGTCATCTTTCAGCTTCAAGGCAAGAATTATACTCAAATTTAGGGATACAATGAGTCAGAAGCATTGGAGTTAGCTATTTTGCCGATGACTCATAAACGCTATACTTAAATGCAGCCTTTGCCCTAATTTAAAAAAGTACTATAGTTATTAGTGAAATAACTTGACGCTTAAGTTATTTATTCCCTGAATTTAGTAGGGGCTCGCTTAATTATTCTGAACTGGAAGCTATGATTTTTAAAAATTGGTTTAAACGTTTACTGACTCGAAAAAAATCTAAACCTACACCCCTTGTTTCTTCCACGGTAGATATTATCGAAATTGCACAGGAAGAGACGGTAGGGTTGAATTTTAAATCCGCTATTGAAGCGCATCAAAACTGGAAAAAACGACTCACATCCGTTGTGGATGGCAGTTCAGCCGAAACACTCCAGGTTGAAATTGTTAGCCGTGATGATCAATGCTTGCTTGGCAAGTGGATTTATAGCGCCGGTGGTAAACAGTTTTCTACCTTAGAGCAGTTTTCAAGACTCCAAAAAAATCATGCCCATTTTCATAGCTGTGCAGGTAAAGTATTACATTTAGCACAAACCAAAAATACAAACGCAGCCATCGCCGAACTCAAAGAAGGTGATTATGCCCAAGCATCTCAAGAAGTCATCAGAGATCTGGTCGCTGTTTATACGCACGTCACAAAATAAAGCCACCCGCTTAAAACAGAACACTATTCAAAGGCTAAACATTCAGCTGTCTTTAGTCCCAAACCCGTGTAGGGAATAAAGACAGCAGCAGAGCAATTAATCCACTCATGCTTGGACGCTAGATATTGAATACGTTATCATAAACGCTTCACATCATATCCGACACTATGAGGCAGTTTATGAAAAGCCTTTTGATTTCCAGCTGTTTGTTGTTAAGTGCCTGTTCGCATCTCCCTCCCGCCATTGAAAATCCGCCACCCGTAGAGATAACTTACGATCAAGCTATCCACAACATTAACGCCTACAAAAATACGCTTGTGCGTTGGGGTGGTGTGATTATTGACGTAGAAAACGAAGAATATCAAAGTTATATTCAAGTTTTACTGTATCCTTTAAACAGCTACGGAAGGCCGCAACTGGATCAAACTAATTCGGGACGCTTTATAATCAACAGCCCCAGCTTTCTTGATCCTGTAGTTTATAGCAAAAATACTGAAGTCACGGTATTTGGCGCCTTGCTTGGAGAGGTAGACCGAACAGTTGATAAAAAAACGCTTAAACTGCCAGTCGTTTTATCACAGATCATTCATTTGTGGCCAAAATACGACCCCAGTACTTTCTATGGGGGTTATGGAATGGGATATGGCGGCTTTGGACCTTATAACGGTTATTATGGCGGCATGAGAGGTGGATGGGGCAATTATCCCTATTACGGCGGTTATTATTCACCTTTTTATGGTTATCGCAATCGTTAGCTAAACCTCAGCACACTTTTACAGTGCATTTATTTGATATTTTTTAACACTGCTTCAGCACTAAATTACACTATTGTTAAATATTGATTAGCTCGCGCTTGTACGTTGACAACAAGCCCTATTCAGTTCGATAATCGCCCTTTCACAGAGTAGTCGCAGAACTACTAAAACAACACAATAAAAAACTACGGAGTAGTCATGTCAAACAAAACCGCAATAACCGTCTCCACATTATGGCGCTATCCAGTAAAATCAATGATGGGTGAAGAGCTTAATGGGGCGCACATTAGTATGGGCGGATTATTAGGTGATCGTTTTTATGCGCTTATCGATACCGAAACTAACAAAGTTGTCAGCGCCAAAAATCCAAAAAAATGGCCTAATATTTTTTCATTTCGCGCTGCCTACACTGATCCACTTGAAGCTAACGCATCTCAAGCAGTGTGGATTTCACTTCCAGACGGTAGTGTTTTACACAGTGATCAAGCTGATATTAATGACAAGCTGTCCAGTTTTTTAGGACGCCCGGTAAGATTAGAAACCAAAGCACCAGACGCTGCAAAACTAGAGCAATATTGGCCAGAATACGAAGGCGAAGCCAACGAAATCTCCAGCGAAACGGTTGCTGGCGATGCGCCACAAGGTTCCTTTTTTGACTATGCTGCGCTGCATTTACTGACTACCAGCTCAATCCAGGCCATGCAAAAACTGTATCCTTCTGGTCGCTTTGAGGTCAGGCGTTTTAGACCGAATATTATGGTTGATACCCTGGGGTTGGAAGGCTTTGTTGAGAATGATTGGGTAGGTAAAACCATACGATTAGGTGATACCTTACGGGTACACATTTCAGATCCCTGCCCTCGTTGCGTAATGCCAACGTTGGCTCAAGGTGATTTGCCTGCGGACAGTGGCATACTGAAGCACGCCGTTGGAAAAAATACACCAATGGTGCCGTTTGCAGGTAAGGAACTGCCTAGTGTGGGCGTGTATGCTAAGGTTGTTCAAGCGGGTTGGGTTAAGCGTGGGGATACCATTACCATCGAAGATTGATAACTTATAGAATGGGTCGGATAATTTCTAACTCATTCTATTTTATTACCTTTAGTCTAAAGTTGTCTTTTTTGTAATTACTATGCCAAGTATTTACCGTTCCGACCTTGATGGCTTACGTGCTGTCGCTGTCCTCAGCGTCATTCTTTGTCACGCGCAAATTCCAGGATTTGCGGGTGGGTTTGTGGGCGTTGATATCTTTTTGGTCATTTCCGGTTTTTTAATCAGTGGCATCATTTTACGAGAAATAGCGCAAGAGACTTTTTCATTTAAAAATTTCTATATGCGCAGAGTGCGCCGCATCCTGCCCGCCTTATTGACTGTGCTGTTTGTCATTAGTGTTTTGGCCTGGTTTGTAATGCTGCCGAATGATTTTCGGCGCTTTGGTAAAGCTCTAATTGCTAGTATTTTCATGATCCCCAATATTGCAGCCTGGAGCTCATCTGGAGATTATTTTGCTCCCTCTGCTGATTCTAATCCGCTGCTGCATTTATGGTCTTTGGGAGTAGAGGAACAGTTTTATCTGTTGTTTCCATTGCCGTTTGTATTTTTGTTGCGCAAATTCAGCGCCTGTATGTGTTGGACAATATTGACTTTCCTTACCTTATCATCGTTGGGCTTAGCGTTTTGGGCTGCATCACACAAACCTGCCTTCGGTTTTTACTGGCTACCCACACGTGCCTGGGAGTTCTTGTTAGGCATTGGTGTGGCTTATTATTTTAGTAAGCCACTCACTGTAAAATACACAGTGCAATTATGGCTGGAATTATTGGCTTTTGCGGGGCTATTACTAATTATATTCGCCGTATCTGCACCGCAGGGAGCAGCATTAGGATCTTCACTGCCCTTTCAGATTATGGCATGTTCAGGCACAACTTTATTAATCACAACGGGCTTAACCGGAGAGACATGGGTATATAAATGCCTGGCACTTAAACCCATTGTAGGGATTGGATTAATCTCGTATTCCCTTTATCTTTGGCATTGGCCATTGTTAAGCTTGTTCTCCTATTGGCAAGCGGGCGTCCAAGTCGATGGACATGACTACATAATCACAGGATTGTTGATATTAAGCGGTGTGATGGCAACACTCAACTGGAAATATATTGAACAACCTTTCCGGAATAAACATCGCTGGCTTCAAAAACCATTAATAAAAACTGTTTTGACGGCTCAAATACTATTGCTCGGATTGGGAATAGTTATATGGTATACAAACTGGACTCCACAGCGATTTAACCCCTATCAGCTTCAATATGCTGCGGGGCAGGATGATGCAAACCCATTACAAAAAGACTGTCTATTTGAAGACACCGGAGAGAGTTATAAACCTGATATTGAAAAATGTTTAATTGCGGGCCATTCAAATCTACCTCCCCGTTTTATTGTCTGGGGCGATAGCCACGCAGACGCTTTAACTCCCGCATTCGAAACCTTGGGGGAATTGTATAATGTTCCGGGTATTCAAGTAAGTTATAACACGGGGGCTGCTTTATTGAAGGCAAAGACTTTAAAATTTTCTGATAAATCGAATGATAACAGGCAGTTATTTTATCAAAATGTCATTGACTTTCTACAGCAACAGCCGTTAATAAAAGATGTTTTTTTAGTAGGCTATTGGAATGCTTATACTGAAGGCAGCCGTAAAATCACCTATCTTGATGAGCATGATTCGCTGAAAGCGTTTCAATCAAGCTTTAAAGAGACAATTAAGCACCTTACTGCACAGGGTAAACGGGTATGGGTGGTGTTATCTGTACCCAAGGCTGACAGAAATGTACCTTTATGGTTGGCATTGAATGAAACACAGGGTGAAGTAATATGGATTGATGGCTATCTTGCCCAACGTAACGTACTTTTACCTTTTTTTGAGCAAATGCAAGCAGACTATAAGGTGAGATTATTAGATCCCAGCGATTTATTATGTCGTGATAACAAGCGCAGATGCAGAATTAACAGTGCGGGCAAGGCACTGTATTCTGATTACCATCACTTATCCGCCACTGGTGCAATATTTGTTGCTGAGAGTTTAATGCCAGCATTTAAATTGATGCAAAAGGAAAAATATTTATAAAAAAAGCCCCGATTGCATTACGCAAGCAGGGCTTTTTATTGCGCTTAAAACAGCAAGGTTTTAAGACAACATGATTACATCATGCCGCCCATACCACCCATGCCGCCCATACCACCCATATCGCCCATGCCACCGTGTGCGCCTTTCTCATCGCTAGGTGCATCGGCAATCATCACTTCTGTAGTCAGCATTAAGCCAGCTACAGACGCTGCATTTTGCAATGCAGTACGGGTGACTTTCGCAGGGTCAAGAATACCCATTTCGATCATATCGCCGTATTTGCCAGTGGCTGCATTATAACCAAAATTGCCAGTACCTTTTTGTACTTCGTTGAAGACCACTGAAGGCTCATCGCCCGCGTTAGCAACAATTTGGCGTAAAGGCTCTTCCATTGCACGACGTAAAATATTAACACCGACTGTTTGGTCGTGGTTAATACCTTCAAGGCCAACTAATGCAGCCAATGCACGTACCAGCGCAGTACCGCCGCCAGCAACCACGCCTTCTTCAACCGCCGCGCGGGTAGAATGCAGTGCATCTTCAACGCGGGCTTTCTTTTCTTTCATTTCGATTTCAGTGGCAGCGCCGACTTTAATCACGGCAACACCGCCAGCCAATTTAGCCAGACGTTCTTGCAATTTTTCTTTATCGTAGTCAGAAGTCGCATCTTCCGCTTGAGCGCGAATTTGTGTTACACGGCCTTTGATTTGCTCTTCAGAACCTGCACCATCAATAATGGTGGTGTTTTCTTTAGTGATTTGTACGCGTTTGGCTGTACCCAATTGGCTCAGTTCCGCTTTTTCCAGGCTTAAACCGACTTCTTCAGAAATAACCGTACCGCCGGTCAACACAGCAATGTCTTCCAACATGGCTTTACGACGATCGCCGAAACCAGGTGCTTTAACCGCGGCAACTTTAACGATACCACGAATCGTGTTAACAACCAGAGTTGCCAACGCTTCGCCTTCAACGTCTTCTGCAACAATCAATAATGGACGGCCAGATTTAGCAACCGCTTCCAAAATCGGTAACATTTCACGGATGTTGGAGACTTTCTTTTCGTAAATCAAAATCAGCGGATCGTCTAATTCAACGCTCATGCTGTCTTGTTTGTTGATGAAGTACGGTGACAAATAGCCACGATCAAACTGCATACCTTCAACCAAGTCTAATGAATTATCAAGACCTGTGCCTTCTTCAACGGTAATAACGCCTTCTTTACCGACTTTTTCCATTGCTTCAGCAATAATCTTACCGACTGACTCATCAGAGTTAGCAGAGATTGTACCGACTTGAGCAATGGCTTTATTGTCAGCACAAGGTGCTGCTGAGGCAATAATCGCTTCAACTGCTTTGGTCACCGCCAAATCAATACCGCGTTTTAAATCCATAGGATTCATGCCCGCAGCAACGGCTTTCAAGCCTTCGTTGACTATGGATTGTGCCAAAACAGTTGCAGTGGTGGTGCCGTCGCCTGCCACGTCAGACGTGTGCGAAGCCACTTCTTTAACCATTTGCGCGCCCATGTTTTCGAATTTGTCTTTTAATTCGATTTCTTTGGCAACCGATACACCGTCTTTGGTAATGGTTGGAGCGCCGAAACTTTTATCTAAAATAGCGTTACGACCTTTAGGGCCCAAAGTTACTTTTACTGCGTTGGCTAAAATATTGACACCACGCGCCATACGGACTCGTGCGTCATCACCAAATAATACGTCTTTTGCTGCCATGTTTATTTATTCCTGTGTGTGATTATGATTGTGGTCAATGAGTTAGGACTAGCCTAAAATGCCCATAATGTCTTCTTCACGCATTACGATAACGTCTTCACCGTCAACTTTAACTTCGTTGCCAGCATATTTACCGAATAATACATTGTCGCCGACTTTAACTTCCAAAGCGCGAACCTGGCCGTTATCCAGCGGTTTGCCACTACCAACAGCCAATACTTTGCCACGGCTGGGTTTTTCTGCAGCAGAACCTGGCAGAACGATACCGCCCGCACTAGTGGTTTCTTCTTCAACACGTTTTACGATGACTCTATCGTGTAACGGACGTATATTCATTTATGTCTCCTAAAAACAGATTATTGTTATTAAAACTTGAGTTGTTAGCACTTGTTGCCAATGAGTGCTAATGATAATGAGCTTTCGCAGTTTGTCAAGTGTGTGGCATTATTGGTCACTTCATTTTAATTGCCATAAGCTATGAACGACACCCAACTATTACGCTACAGTCGCCAGATCATGTTGCCGCTGTGCGACATTGAAGGACAACAAAAACTACTTAACGCCAAGGTATTGATTGTTGGCGCGGGCGGTTTAGGCTCTCCTGCATCGATGTATCTGGCTGCGGCGGGTGTGGGGTCAATCACTATTTATGATAATGACGAAGTGGATTTATCCAATCTACAAAGACAAATTGCTCATCACACTACCGATATTGGGATGGATAAAGTAATTTCAACCCGCCAGACCCTGAATAGTTTAAATCCGGATACTACCGTCAATGCAGTCAAACAGAGGCTTAGTGGCGAGTTGCTGGAAACAGAAGTTGTCAACGCTGATGTTGTATTAGATTGTTCAGATAACTTCACGACCCGCTTTGCCATTAATCGCGCTTGCGTTAAGTATCAAACACCACTGGTATCGGGTGCGGCCATTCGTTTTGAAGGTCAAGTTGCTGTATTTACACCGGGGCGCAATAACAGTCCCTGCTATAACTGCCTATACACGCACGATGGCGAAGAGCTGCAAAACTGCGCTACTAATGGTGTTATCGCGCCTATTACTGGGATAATTGGCAGCATACAGGCGCTTGAGGCAATGAAATTGATTATCGACATAGGAAAAACCTTGACTGGGCGACTATTGCTTTTAGACGGCCTGACGATGGAATGGAATATTATGAAACTTAAACAAAATCGAGATTGTCCGACCTGTGGTGTCCAAGGTTAATGGAGCACTGATTTCTACCAATAGAACAGCACTTGGTGGTTAAGTACAACACCTGCTAAACTATAAAAAAATGCAGGAGCAATCATGGCCACTATAACTTTTGATACCCTTGAACTGGTAGATAAACTAAAAACTGCTGGAATACCGCAAGCACAGGCTGAGGCAGTCGTGCGCGTTATTGCCGAAGCCCAAGACGGACTTGTCACAAAACATGACTTAACAGAAATAAAAGCAGAAATGAATGTTCGTTTTGAGCGTATTGATGGTGAATTAAGGCTAAATAGATGGATGCTTGGCGTACTATTAGCCGGTGTCATCTCTTTAGTATTAAAGGCATTTTTTTAAATGCCCATCTTATTAACAATTTTACATTGGGATCAAACGACACCCAGCAAAAGTTGCGCGAATAAACAGTTCATCGTATACTTCGAAGTGGCTTTACTTGAGCAAGCTAGTCAACATTTTGGAAACTTAAAGAGGTTATGATTATGAAATGGGAAACACCAAGCTACACTGATCTGCGTTTCGGTTTTGAAGTAACAATGTACATCTACAACCGTTAATTCCTTTTCGGCTTTGTGGAAAAAAGGGGTTCCCAACAGAGCCCCTTTTTTTTGACCTCGCTGCCGTCAGGCATCACCCAAATCCCCACTATTAGGATAACTCAACATGAAAATTAGAGTTCTCGGCTCAGGTGCAGGTGGCGGATTTCCGCAGTGGAACTGCAACTGCGACAATTGCCGCCGTATCCGCACGGGCGACATGAACGCCAAAGCCCGCACCCAATCATCCATTGCCGTCAGTACTGATAACAATAACTGGCTGCTAATCAACGCCTCGCCAGATATACGTGCCCAACTGGAAGCCTTCCCCGCTATACACCCGAAACATGGTTTACGTGATACCGGCATTAAAGCCGTATTATTAATGGACAGCCAGATTGACCACACCACCGGCTTGCTCATGCTGCGCGAAGGCAAACCGCTGGATATTTATTGTTCAGAAATGGTCAAGCAAGATTTGACCACCGGCTTCCCGGTCTTCAATATGTTGTCGCATTATTGCACGGTTAACCACCACCCTATTCCTGTGGATGGCAGCAGTTTTACCATACCTGCTATCGCTGATTTGCGTTTTTATACCCAAGCCATCAAAAGCAAAGCACCGCCCTACTCGCCGCACCGCCACGATCCGCACGACGGCGACAATATCGGCGTGGTAATTGAACAAATCTCCACCGGCAAAAAAGTGTTTTACTCGCCAGGTCTGGGCGAGATTGAAGATCACGTCATGTCTGCTATGCAAGCCGCCGATTGTCTATTGATTGACGGCACGTTCTGGACGGAAGATGAAATGATCGATCAAGGCTTGGGCAAAAAATGCGCCTCCGATATGGGGCATAAGGCGCAATCCGGTGCGGGGGGCATGATCGACATCCTGAATGGTGTATCGAATGCACGGAAAATATTGATCCATATCAATAACAGTAACCCGATTTTGGATGAAGATTCTGAACCCTGTAAAATACTCGCGGCCGCTGGTATTGAAATCGCCTATGACGGCATGGAAATTGACCTGTAAATCACACTATGAATATGACTGATAATACCCCGTGGAACAAAGAAGAATTCGAAACCCAGTTACGCGGCATGGAAAAGTATTACCACATCAATCATCCGTACAATGTGCTGATGAACGAAGGCAAACTGAACAAGGCGCAGATTCAAGGCTGGGTAGCCAATCGATTTTATTATCAGGTCAGCATTCCCCGCAAAGATGCCAATATTTTAGCCAATTGCCCAGACCGTGAAACTCGTCAGCTGTGGACGCAACGCATTATTGATCATGACGGTCAACCTAGTGAAGCTGGTGGTATAGAAGCCTGGATACAATTGGGCATAGCGGTTGGCTTGTCCCGCGAGGAAATTATTTCTGAACAGCATGTATTGCCTGGAGTACGCTTTGCCGTCGATGCTTATGTCAACTTTGCAAGGCAGGCAGAATGGCACGAGGCGGCCAGCTCATCGTTAACGGAATTGTTTGCGCCAAAAATCCACCAGCAACGTTTAAGTAACTGGCCAGAACATTATCCATGGATTGATAAAGACGGTTATATTTACTTCCGTAAACGGTTGAGCGAGGCACGGCGTGATGTGGAGCACGGTTTGGCGATTACGTTGGACTGGTATAAAACCCGCGAACAACAAGAACGTATGCTGAAGATTTTAAAGTTTAAGCTGGATGTGTTGTGGACGATGGCGGATGCCATGTATTTGGCTTATATTAGTGGTATGCCGCCGTATTTTAATGTTGAAAAATAAGTTTAAGATAAAGGTGGCAATGTTCAAATTAGTCGGGCTTTTTGAGAGGTCATTATGGCTGTCACTTATGAAAATGATATTGTCACGTGGGCTAAAGAACAGGCTCATCTGTTGCGTTCAGGTAAGTTGTCGGCCATCGACATCGAACATATTGCCGAGGAAATTGAAGACGTGGGCAAAAGTGAACAGCGCGAGCTGGCAAATCGGATGGCGTTACTGTTATCGCATCTGCTCAAATGGCAATACCAACCGGAACGCCAACGAAGTAGCTGGCAACGGACTATTAAAGAGCAGCGCAAAGCCATTGCACGGCGCTTAAAAAATACGCCCAGTTTGAAAGCAACAGTCACTGATTTAGACTGGTTTGAAGATGTTTGGGGGGATTCTATCTCATTAGCTATCGCTGAAACTGGCATGGATTGTTTTCCTGAAATTTGCCCTTGGATAATGGTAAATATTCTTTCCGAAGATTGGTTGCCCTCGACGGATGGGCACTAAATTGTATTCCTGTGGAGTGAAACACCATGCAATGGTCTGAAGTCATCAACAATCCTTATTTGCAAGATTTACCGTTTAAAATCGAGTTGAACCGCTATGGGAAAATTGAAATGAGTCCCGCATCCAACAAACACGGTTATCTACAGTCTTTAATCGGTGCACTATTTATTAATAATCTTGAAAGCGGAAAAACATTGACCGAATGCTCGATTCAAACCATAGAAGGCGTGAAAGTCGCTGATGTGGCTTGGTGTTCTATGGCGTTTTTTACTCAGCATGGCTTTGAAACACCTTACGCCCATGCCCCTGAAATTTGTGTTGAAATCGTTTCGCCGTCAAATTCCAAAATAGAAATCTCAAACAAGGTTCGACTCTATTTACAAGCCGGTGCAACTGAAGCATGGGTGGTGTGGGAGAATGATGTGGTTGATTATTATGGAAAAATAGGAAAACTGGAAAAATCAACTTATGGTATTGATGTAAAACTATAGATGGCCTACTGGAGCAACCTATGAGTACTGCGAAAAAACGGCAACAATCTTACACGTATACTGATTATTGCCAATGGCCAGAAGATGAACGATGGGAATTGGTCGAGGGTGTAGCCTACGCCATGACAGCTCCATCACGGCTGCATCAAGACATCGTGTTTGAATTAGGTAGGCAAATAGGAAATTACCTACAAAATAAACCTTGCAAAGGTTATACGTCTCCTTTTGATGTCCGCTTACCCCATAAAGACGAAGCGGATGACAACATTGATACCATTGTACAACCAGACATCAGCGTCATCTGTGACTTAAGCAAACTTGATAAACTGGGCTGCCGTGGTGCGCCAGATTGGGTTATTGAGGTACTTTCGCCGTCTACCGCTTTAAAGGACATGAATAGCAAACGCAGCCTTTATGAGCGGCATGGCGTAAAGGAATATTGGATTATCCATCCCGAAGACCGCTGGATTATGGTGTATCTGCTTAACACCCAAGCGAACTATGGCAAACCGGAGATATTTGGCATGGATGAACCGACGAGGGTACAGCTATTTCCGGATCTTCAGATGGATTGGGCATTTATGCAAGAAATGTAGTAAGGAAGGGACTATGCAATGGAGCAATACTTTGATATGTTGGTTTTAAAGCAAATTGAAAATGGCCACCTGATGATTAGTCAACACCAAAAACAACCCGCCCGCATCATGCAAGTCGCTGTTGAAGATTTTGCCACACTGCCCTTATAAAATACTAACACCCTATTAATAATGACCATCACCCCAAACATACCCATAAACTTCTCCACCCTGCACCGCCTACAATGGGAAGAAGCCCAGCAAAAATATGTCATACTTTACCCTGAAGGCATGGTGGAACTGAACCAAAGTTCGGCAGAAATCCTCAAATGCTGCGATGGCACACGCACGCCCTCGCAAATCGTCAGCGAGCTTGAACAAAAATTCGACACCACCGGTCTTACTAACGACGTTACCGCATTCCTGGGAGTTGCCTTACAAAATGGCTGGATTAACCAAAACTAACATTACCCCGCCGCGCTGGTTACTGGCAGAACTTACTTATGCCTGCCCGTTGCAATGTCCTTATTGTTCTAATCCGGTGGATTACGCAAGCTATCAATCCGAATTAAGCACGGACGACTGGAAACGGGTATTGACCCAAGCCCGCAAAATGGGCGCAGTGCAGCTGGGTTTTTCCGGCGGTGAACCCTTAACGCGCAAAGATTTGCCAGAACTGGTAAAACATGCGCGTGAACTAGGCTACTACTCCAACCTGATCACTTCTGGCTACGGTATGACAGAAGAAAAGATTGTGCAACTCAAAGAAGCTGGGCTGGATCATATTCAGGTGAGCATACAAGCCAGCAGCCAGGAACTGAATGACCATATCGCCGGTACTAAATCGTTTGAACACAAAAAAGCGGTGGCGCATTTAGTCAAAAAACACGGTTATCCGATGGTCTTAAATGTTGTCATGCACCGCGAAAATATCCACCAAATGCCAGAAATCCTGGCTATGGCAGAAGAACTGGGCGCAGACTATGTCGAACTGGCCAATGCCCAATATTATGGCTGGGCGCACCTTAACCGCGACTTGTTGTTGCCCACTAAAGAACAATTTCAAAAAGCTGAACAAATTGCGCAAGACTTTAAAGAAAAAGTCGCAGGCAAAATGAAAATCTATTATGTGGTGCCAGATTTTTATGAAGATCGTCCTAAAGCCTGCATGAATGGCTGGGGAACTACATTTTTAACGATTGCACCCGATGGGGTTGCATTACCGTGTCATTCCGCCCGCGATTTGCCAGGACTTGACTGCCCTAACGTTAAGGACTACAGTGTTTATGAAATCTGGCACAAATCCAAGGCATTCAACTTCTTTCGGGGTTATGAGTGGATGAAGGAACCCTGCCGCAGCTGTGATGAAAAAGAAAAAGATTTTGGCGGATGCCGTTGTCAGGCTTACTTATTAACGGGTAACATGTATAACACTGACCCTGTATGCAGCAAGTCTGAAAATAATGAGGTTATTCAAAAAGCTATAGATTCCGCTAAAGCTTGCACCCACTCAAATAACCTAGAAAAACCTCTGATTTTTCGTAACAGCAAAAATTCTCGAGCATTGGTTAAAAATTAATGAATTTCTTCCGTACAGAGCAAAATTTTTAGACTATACTTAAATCGTGAAAGCAGATTCTGTACAGTCCAACATTACTGCTTAAACAGAGGGAGCCAATCAGTCAAGGCAGTGACAATAGCAATACCTAATACAGTTACCATCAGGTGTAACATTATTCTAACATTGACGACGCTAATAACATGAAAAGTGAAACTGACAACATAAATCGGTTCCTGGACGAACAATTATTAGATTTGGAACAAAAGTTCAATCTTTTTATGAAAGAAATGGAAAATGATCTCATTTTTCCCTTTTTTATAAGCAATGCATCGGATAATGACTGGGATGATGATTTTTTATCTTTTGAAGATCAAGCAAGCGAACCTAAAAAGCATTTAGTCCGTATTGATACCCATACTACGGTCTTATGTGTTACAGGGTCAATAACTGTAACCATACTGGTCTATCTAGGCATGGTTTTATCCAGTTAAGGTTTCCAATCTTCAGTGTTCGTGTTGTTTAAAGTCCCGTCCAAGGCGTGTATAAACCGTCAACATTGACACCAAACATATCTAAAACTCGTCCTACCGTTTCATTTACCATCCCCATCAACGAATCGGATTTGCTGTAAAAAGCCGGCATAGGTGGGAAGATAATGCCGCCCATTTCCGTTACGCTGGCCATATTCCGGATATGAGCCAAATTTAAGGGCGTTTCACGCGGCATGACTACCAAACGGCGGCGTTCTTTTAACACCACATCAGCCCCCCGTGAAATTAAATTATCCCCAAAACCATGTGCCACTGCCGCCAACGTTTTCATGGAACAAGGCGCGATAATCATGCCTTCGGTTTTAAAGCCACCACTGGAAATACTGGCAGCAATATCATCAATACCGTGAGTAATATCGGCTAATTGTGTCAATTCTGCACGTTTCATGTTCATTTCGTGTTTTAAATTGAGTACACCAGCCGATGAAATAATCAAATGGGTTTCCCATTCTTCCTGTACTTGTAAAACCTGTAGCATTCTTACGCCGTAGATGGCGCCGGTTGCACCCGTCATGGCGATAATCAGTCGTTTTTTCACTCAATATTCTCGTATCTATCAGGTAACAATCATTTTTACACCGGCAACCAACAACACCAGCGCCAATAATTTTTGTAGCGTAGGATTAGCCAGGCGTTTGCTGCCATATTCGGCGCCTATAAAACCACCCAAAACGGCGGCAAGCATCCATAACGGCAGGGCTTTCGGTAAAATATCCAAAGAAGTTTTCGACAACACGCCCAACAAACCCGCTATGGAATTAACCAAAATAAACGCGGCGGCAATGCCGGAAATCACCCTAATCTGCGCCCAACGAAAAAATAGCATCAACGGGCTTAAAAAAATACCACCACCAACGCCGGTTAATCCAGAAAGTAAACCCAACAATGCGCCTACAAACATCAGGGTAGGGTAAGCTACAGCCTGAACGTTATACACAGCGTGTTTTTTTGCGCCATAAAATGACCGCCCTGCCGCATACACCAACACCACACCTACCAAGGGTTTGTACCAATGCCCAGGTAAGGTAATTGTGCCACCTAAGTAAGCACAAGGCACAGACAGCAAGGCAATTGGCCAAAACAATTGCCAGGAAAACGCCTTGCTACGATAAAATTTGTATAAAGCAATAGAAGCCACGGCAATGTTCAACACTAACGCAGTGGGTTTCATAATCGCCGGTGCTAAACCGAATAATGACATGGCAGCAAGGTAGCCAGAAGCCCCCCCGTGACCAACGGCAGAATAAAGTAAAGCAGCCATAGCGATAAGTGCGGTTAAAACTAAACTATCTGTATCAATATTCATGGTGATAGCCTACCAATGCAAAAAATTAGTAATTTTATATCAATATTTTCTGCCCAGTATCACCTATCGACAATAATAAGCTCCACACAAATGGCCAATGCTTAGATGTGTCATTGTTTCAGAATCAGAAACAATTTATCTTCCATTCACATCATTGTCATTCAATAAAGAACAAACTATAGTTAAACTGTATTTAACGAAACCACTTTAACTTTTTAATTTAATGAGCAACTAAGGATTTAACTATGAATGATTTTTACAAAGATGCAGTTATTGGCGTGATGTTTACTATGGGCGTGGTAGGCTTCATTTCAGGAGAGTTTATTGTATCTACCGTGTTGTTTGCAGCTGCTGCAATTTCCAGTAACGTCGAAATGAGTCGTAGACTGAGCGCAACAGCGAGCAACAACGGATGATGTTTATTGCCTTTTCTTCAAGTAACTCCCATTACGCGTAGTAATGGGAGTTTTTTTATCCCGCCAAACCGCTAATATTACAGCCTAGCTAAAACCTCAGCCACCGTTGTACCCATAGCAGCCGGGGTTGGACAGATGGTAACGCCCAAATCTCTCAGCCTTGCCACTTTTTCTGCCGCACCTTCATCCGCTGATGAAATAATTGCACCGGCATGCCCCATACGACGACCTTCTGGCGCAGTTAAGCCCGCGATATAAGCAATAACAGGTTTAGTCATATTTTCTTTAGCAAATACACCGGCATCCACTTCTTGCGGCCCACCGATTTCACCAATCATCACGATTACTTTGGTTTCTGGATCCCGCTCAAATTTTTCCAGAATCACCCAGTGTGCGCTACCATTAATCGGATCGCCACCAATACCCACCGAGGTACTAACACCAATGCCCAAAGCTTTCATCTGTGCGGCGGCTTCATAGCCCAAAGTACCGGAACGGCCTACAATACCGACATTACCCGGCATATAAATATGGCCAGGCATTATACCTAACATAGCGCGGCCTGGGCTGATGGTTCCAGCGCAGTTAGGGCCGGTCAAAATCATGCGTTTATCTTCAGGAAAACGGCGCAGAAAGTTTTTTACCCGCATCATATCTTGAGTAGGAATACCATCGGTAATGGCTACACAATATTTAATACCGGCTTCGGCGGCTTCCATGATGGAATCGGCCGCAAACGCAGGCGGTACAAAAATAATACTGGCTTCCGCATCCGCTTGTTGCACGGCTTCTTTAACGGTATTAAAAACCGGCAGCCCTAAATGTTTTTGTCCGCCTTTACCCGGCGTAATACCACCGACCACATTAGAGCCGTAATTAATCATATCCTGGGCATGGAACGTACCGATTTTACCGGTAAAGCCCTGAACGATAATGCGTGTTGTTTCGTCTATTAAAATAGCCATTTAGTTCTCCTGAGCCGCCGCTTCTTTGGCCACTTGTTCATTACGCGCCTGTACCGCTTTTTCGGCAGCTTCCGCTAAGGTATCGGCAGTAATAATCGGTAAACCGCTTTCAGCGATAATACGGCGACCTTCTTCCACATTAGTCCCTGATAAACGCACGATTAACGGAATTTGCATATCAATTTTTTTAACGGCATGCACCACGCCTTCAGCAATCCAGTCACAGCGATTTATACCTGCGAAGATATTAACCAGCATGGCTTTTACATTTTTATCAGCCAACACCAGACGAAAGGCTTTTTCAGTACGTTCTGCCGATGCACCGCCGCCGACATCTAGAAAATTAGCCGGTTCACCACCCGCCAGCTTAATCATGTCCATGGTGGCCATGGCTAAACCTGCACCATTGATCATGCAGCCAATATCGCCATCTAAACCCACATAGCTTAAACCACGGTCGGCGGCCGCCATCTCGCGGGGATCTTCCTGGGTTTTATCACGTAATTCAGAAATTTTTGTTTGACGGAACAAAGCATTATCGTCAAAACTCATTTTGGCATCCAGGGCAATTAATTCACCAGCACCGGTCATCACCAAAGGATTGATTTCCAGCATACTGCAATCCAGCTCACGCAATGCCCGATAACAACCTCTAATCAGCTTTACCGCATGACTCATGGCTTCAGAATCAATGCCTAAGGCAAACGCCATTTCACGCGCCTGAAAATCCAGCAAACCTACCGCAGGTTCAATGTAAATTTTAGTAATCGCTTCTGGATTACTAATCGCCAGCTCTTCAATTTCCATACCGCCTTGCGCCGAACCCACCATAACGATGCACTCAGAACTGCGATCCACCAGCAGACAAAAATACATTTCTTTGGCAATATCGGTACCGGCTTCAACATAAAGCCGTCCACACACTTTACCGGCTGGCCCAGTTTGATGTGTTACTAAACGCCTGCCCAACAAATGTTCCGCAGCGTCCGCCACTTCATCGTGGGTTTTACAAATTTTAATACCGCCCGCTTTACCGCGTGCGCCAGAATGAATTTGTGCTTTTACCGCCCAAATATGGCCGCCGATATCTCTGGCACGTTGTACGGCATCTTCAGGGCTATAGGCCAAGCCACCTTCGGCGATTTTTACGCCATAACCACTTAAAATCTCTTTCGCTTGATACTCATGAATATCCACAGCTCTTCTCTCGTTTAATGTCTGTTATTTGGTTTTTGCAGCAATGGCTTCTGCTGCTCTTACTACGTTACTGGCCATTTTTTCCGAAGCTGCATCAATTAAGCGGCCATCCAGCGCCGCAGCGCCTTTGCCTTGTGCCGCCGCTTCCTGCAAGGCCACCAGGATACGTTTGGCTTTTTCGACTTCGGCCGCAGGTGGGGTGAACACTTCGTTAGCTAATTCAACCTGACTAGGATGAATCGCCCATTTACCCTCACAACCCAATGCCGCTGCCCGCTTTGCCGCCAGCTTAAAGCCATCCGGATCTTTAAAATCACCAAACGGCCCATCAATAGGCCGCAAACCGAAGGCACGACAGGCCACCGTCATACGGCTGATGGCTGCATGCCATTGGTCGCCTGGATAATCAGGATTTAAACCGCCAATATTGGTTGTACGGGCGCGGTTGCTGGCGGCGTAATCAGCTACACCAAAATGCAGAGCTTCTAAACGGCCACTGGCACCATTACGGGCAATATCTTCAACATTAGCCATACCTAAGGCGGTTTCAATCAGGGCTTCGATGCCAATCTTATTTTTTAAGCCTTGCTGCATTTCCAGCTGGTTGAGCATGGCTTCCACCATATAAACATCCGAGTACACGCCTACTTTGGGGATAAGAATAGTATCCAGTTTTGCACCGCATTGCTCGACCAAATCGACAACATCACGCACCATGTACTGGGTATCCAGGCCGTTGATACGTACAGAAATAGTCACGCCATGGCCTTTCCAGTCCATGTCGTTAATGGCTTCAATGATGTTTTTTCTGGCACGTAACTTATCGTCGGGTGCGACGGCATCTTCCAAATCCAGAAAAATAAAATCCGCGCCACTTTTCATGGCTTTTTCAAACATATCGGGGTTTGACCCAGGTACGGCTAATTCACAGCGTTGTACGCGTTGTACCGATGCTGTGTATAAGGTGTGGCTCATTTATAAATTCCTAAACAATAATTTTTTTGGGGATACGGGATAATTACACTGATTCAACAATCAGCTCTGGTTAAACCCAAACAGTAAATCAACCCGCCATTGTACTTTTAGGAAAAACAAAGTCAATTTTTACCGCTTAGAATGATTGCTGATTACCGGCAGATATGGCATGATTAGTCATTTTTTGACGTTATTTTACTGTCAAACGCCGTTTTTAACTCACCTTGTATTTTATCCAAAACCATCAACTAAGAGGCACACATGGCTGGTCGTAACCACCTATATATCCCAGGTCCTACTAACGTTCCTAATGAAGTTTTAAATGCAATGCACGTTACCATGGAAGATCACCGTTCACCGGCTTTTCCTAAGTTACTAAAACCTTTATTGGAAGATTTGAAAAAAATCTTTAAGACTGAAACCGGACAATGCTTTATCTTTCCTGCAACCGGTACCGCAGGTTGGGAAGTGGCACTAACCAACACCTTAAACCCAGGCGACAAGGTTTTAATCTACCGTTTTGGCCAATTTAGCCATTTATGGGCAGAAATGGGCAAACGCCTGGGTTTCGACGTTGAGATTCATCAAGTTGCCTGGGGCAAAGGCATCCCGTTAGATCATCTGGAAGCACGTTTAAAAGAAGACGGCGCGCACACTATCAAAGCGGTATTAGCCACCCATAACGAAACCGCAACCGGTGTAACGAGTGATATTGCTGGCGTACGTAAAGCCATGGATGCGTCTAGCCACCCGGCCCTATTGTTCGTGGACGGTGTTAGCTCCATTGCCAGCATTGATTTTCGCATGGATGAATGGGGCGTAGATGGTGCCATCAGCGGTTCGCAAAAAGGTTTTATGATGCCAGCCGGTGGTGCGTTTTTGGCGTTTAGTCAAAAAGCCTTGGCAATGGTTGATACCTGCACGTATCCTCGGTGTTTTTTAGATCTAAAAGATCAAATGAACAATAACAAAGACGGCTACACGCCTTACACGCCAGCTTTGCCTATTTTGTATGGCTTGCGTAAAGCCCTGGATTTATTGTTGGAAGAAGGCATGGAAAATGTCTACGACAGACATTTCCGCTTAGCCGAAGGTACCCGTAAAGCGGTTGCTGCGTGGGGTTTAAAATTATGCGCCCAGCCCGGCTTTGAATCTAACACCGTTACTGCCGTTATGGTACCGGAAGACAAAGATGCGCGGACTGTTATTGCCACTGCTTTTAGCAAATACAATATGTCTTTGGGTGGTGGTTTATCCGAGTTATTAGGTAAAGCCTTCCGTATCGGCCATGTAGGCGATATGAACGATGTGTCTATGCTGGGTGCTATTGCAGGCGTAGAAATGGCGCTGCTGGATAATGGCTTTGACATCAAACCCGGCAGTGGCGTAGCTGCGGCGATTGAATATTACCGTTCTACCGCGAAATAACCTACAAATACATTCTCCTGAGTGCCCTTCGGCATACAGGAGAAGCTTGGCTGTGCAGAGGATTATCTAATCCCCAAGCCTTAATTACCCAGTTATTTTTTTAGACAAAATTGTGTACTGTCTTTTACATCAACCCAAGGCTCTGTAACGATACCGCTAATGTATGACGATATACAAATGTATGCGTCTGCACTAAGATAGCCATGAACATTAAATTCAAAATGCAAGATTTTGGCCGCTCCCAATTTTAATAATACGACAGGAACGAGTGGCATAATTGGAAATTCTGTGCGCTTAAAAAAACGATATTTACCAAGGCATCCAGAGAAAAGCGTGATAAACGGCCACGTAACAGATCGTTAACACGTGGCTGCGTAAGACCACAATGAGTAGCGGCAGATGCTTGCGTCCAGTCATTGGCCTTAATAATGGCTGCGATTTGCTGCATCAGGTTCTGCCCGCACCCTAAGATTTGCGGACTGCTCTTGTATCAGCATTAGCGTTCCATATACTGTCAAAAATTTCGGTATTGGTATAGCCTTACCTACCCCTCATCAGTTCGGCGTATCGTTTAGTGGCAAGCGCAACATCGCGCTGGGTTGTAGTTTGCGTTTTTTCTGGGCGTGCAGTACGTAGACCGCCTCAGCTAATCTGGTTATATAGATGAACCGGTAAGTACCTAAATCGTCTCACACTCTGATTTCTTCAACACCCTTGATAACAACAGGTATTGGCTTGAAGTCATCCGGCAATTCACCTTGCTGTACTTTGTTAAGCTGGTAGCTAGCATCTTGCTTGGCATTTTCGGGAAACGCTCACAAGCATTTTAACGAGTCGCCAAGAAATTGTATTTTCTTCATCATTTAATTACTGATGTTACGCAGCCCCCAGCAAATAAGCGTATCATTTCCGTATGGAAAAAATAAACACGAGTTATACACGGACTACCTGATATGCAATAGCGGTTTTGCAACAGCAACTGGATTATCAGCAATGCTAGATGGGGATATAAGCCACGACCAAATGACACGATTTCTGTCGGCGAAGGAATACACCTCCAAAGACCTGTGGGGGCAAGTTAAAGCAACAGTACGCCAGATAGAGCAAGAAGACGGTTGCCTAATTTTTGACGATACCATACAGGAAAAGGCCTGGACGGATGAAAATGAGATTATGTGCTGGCATTTTGACCATTGCAAAGGTCGATCTGTCAGAGGTATCAACTTACTGAATGCCTTATATTACAGTGGAGGGGTATCAGTCCCGGTTGCTTTTGAAGTGGTACGCAAGCCCAACCAGTTCAGCGATGTAAAGACCCATAAGGTCAAGCGAGCCAGTGAGGTCACTAAGAATGAGCTGATGCGGGATATGATTACGATTGCTGTGGCGAATGCCTTCAAGTTCCGTTACGTATTGACGGACAGTTGGTTTGCCAGCAAGGAAAATTTTGAGTTCATCCTGAAAAAAGGCAAGCATTTCATCAGTGCCTTAAAGGACAACCGCCTGGTGGCTTTAACAGAAGAAGACAAGAAAGAAGGACGCTTTGTACGAATCAGTCAATTGGAATTGGCGGATCGGCAGGCGGTGCGCGGCTGGCTGAAGGGTTTCCAACAGGAAGTGCTTTTCGTCCGCAGGGTCTTTACAAACAAAGACGGCAGCATCGGCCTATTGAATCTGGTATGCAGTGATTTGACGTGCAACGGCGAACAAGTCGCGACGATCTACCAAAAACGGTGGAAAGTTGAGGAGTTCCATAAATCATTAAAATCCAATGCAGGGTTGGCAAAGTCACCGACCCGCACAGTTACCACCCAGAATAATCATATCTTTATGTCGATCTATGCCGTCTTTAAACTTGAGTGCCTGAAGATAAAGCACAAGGCCAACCATTTTGCACTACGGACTAAATTGTTTATCAAAGCTAACCAAATGGCATATGAAGAGTTGCAGAAATTACAGGCTGCGTAACATCAGTTTATAATTTTCTTGCTGAGCAGGTTGGACACCTTATGGCCATATTTAGGCTGATATGCACCATAAATATTATCAAAGGTATGATTTTCTCCCACTATGACAATTAAATGTTCAATCGGTGTTTCCGTGCTTCTGTGCGCATAGCCATGCCCAATTATCACGTCATGTTTGTTGTTATATTGCCCTGCTACAGCATAACAAGGACTCAACAGCGTAACACTAACGCCCAATGCAGTCAGCTTTCTTAATCGTTTCATGTTTATTACCCAAAACTAAGTTTTAAATAGTGAAAACCCTTTAAAACAGATACTAAGCACTCGGTTTAGCTACGTTAGGCGCACAACTTTAAAGCGCATGTGTAGAGTGTGTGATTTACAAGACGGGGGTTAAGTTTTATGGCTGGAAGTGTTCAGCTAAAACAGAGCGACTCCCATAGTAAATTGAAATTATGGCAACCATGTGACGGTTAGATGTTAATTCTGTGACAAGACCACCACACCAAGATACTGATATGCCCGCGCACCAGTCCTTATGGCCACATCAATCAATTTTATCCTCCATGCTAATTTTCACATTCCTGTCACAACTCTCAAGTAGGATTCGCACAATCCTTTCATCTTCGATGCGCGAAACCCCTAAGGCTAAATGAGTCTGTTAACCAAGTACACCCAGGAGAATTACCCATGCTTTTGATAAAAAAATTCAGCGTCGTTGCCGTCACTACTCTGTTGACGGTTGGCATTGCCCAAGCCGATGAACCTACCCCTCAAGATTGGTTTAAGGCCGGTCGTAAAACCGTTGTTGATGCCATGCACTTACACCCCAATTACCGGCATGCCAAAAATGTCATCTTGTTTATCGGTGATGGCATGGGGGTTTCTACCATTACTGCATCACGTATTTTCGACGGACAGCAAAAAGGTGGCCATGGTGAAGAAAACTCTTTGAGCTTTGAAAAATTTCCGTACCTGGCACTCTCAAAAACCTATAGCGTCAATCAGCAAACTCCAGACTCCGCGCCTACCATGACTGCAATGGTGACCGGTGTAAAATCCAATGACGGCTTTATTTCCGTTAACCATACTATATTACGTAGCGAGCCCAGCGCTAATGTGATTGATGCCAACAAGCTGGCCACTATTTTGGAACAAGCTAAACAAAATGGCATGTCTGCGGGCGTGGTGTCCACTGCACGTATTACTCATGCTACCCCGGCGGCAACCTACGCCCATACCGCAAACCGTGACTGGGAAGCCGATTCAGACCGTCCAGCCGGTGCTACCGTACCCGATATTGCTGCCCAGTTAATTGACTTCAATATCAGCGGTGGTATAGAAGTTGCGCTGGGCGGTGGCCGCGCCCGCTTTATGCCTAGCACCACTAATGATCCTGAATACGGCAGCGCCGGTAAACGTAAAGATGGCCGCGACCTCACTGCTGAATGGGTCAGCAAACACAGCAAGGCCGACTACGTGTGGAACAAGGCCCAGTTTGATGCCATAGACCCGAACAAGACCGATCATTTGTTGGGGCTGTTTGAACCTTCGCATGTGCATTATGAAGCGGACCGTATAGCACACGACAAGGCCGGCGAACCTTCGCTGACAGAAATGACCACCAAAGCCATCGATATTCTGAAAAAGAACCAAAACGGCTATTTTTTAATGGTGGAAGGCGGGCGTATTGACCACGCCCACCATGCCGGCAATGCCTTCCGTGCGTTATCAGATACCCAGCAATTGGCCACCGCTGTTGCTGCCGCTGTTAAAAAAATCAATCTTGAAGATACGTTGGTTATTGTGACGGCTGACCATAGCCATGTGTTTACTATTGGCGGCTATCCAGTACGCGGCAACCCTATTTTGGGCTTGGCACAAGGCGTCGGTGAAAAAGAACCTACTGTGGACTTGCTGGGCTTACCTTACACCACTTTAAGTTATGCCAATGGCCCAGGCTACACTGGCGAATCTAACCAGCAAGCTGCCGGTTCAAAATTGTTCACCACCCCAGCAACACTTGGTTGGGCATCTGGTAGTGAAGGCCATACGCCGACATCTTACAAGCCTGCCTTGGGCCGCCCTGAACTTAGCAAAGATAGGGTAGAAAACCATGACTACTTGCAGGAATCCATCGTACCCATGGGTGCCGAAACCCACGCCGCTGAAGATGTCGCCATTTTTGCCAACGGCCCGCAGGCACATTTGTTCCACGGCATTGTTGAGCAAAACGTGATTTATCATGTGATGGCTGAAGCACTGGGCTTATCCGAACAACATTACTACCATCACGGTAAATAAAGCTGGCTTGTTGTCTGTTAATAGACGACAAATCGCACGTTAACAAAAGGGATATCTTGTGTATCCCTTTTTCTGTTTAATCCTTATTGAAACAATATGATGAAAATAGTTACTGTTTTAAAGCTTACTTTCTGTCTTGCCCTAACTGTTTCTAGTCTTGCCAGCCGTGCCGATAACACAAAGAATCAACTATTGCCTGAAGTTGCCTGCCACTATGAAATGCGCATTATTCCACAGGATAAATCTAAAGCTGCCACACACAAGGCTTGGTTTTTCTGGCGCACTTCCAATAGCGTACAAACTCAAGATGCCGACAGTGAACAGGGGGAAATCTGGCAACGCACCGCTACTGGCAATATTCAATACCGAAAGCTCTACCATAGCGATAAAACCGCTGTCGAATACATGCCTGCCGATAATGCCAGCAATAACATAGATTTCGACTGGCCAAAGCTCTCTAGCATGCTCAGTAAACAAGAATTAGACGTACTTAAATCCGTGGACAAATCAGAAATTCTGGGTAGAAATGCGCAGCAATATGCGGGAAAAATTAACGGTCAGTCTATCGAAGTACAATGGTTGGTTGCTGAACAACTACCCGCAAGCATTCTCAGGAAAGACGACCATGGTACGGTTGAATTACGGCTGATTGAAATCACGCCTCTTGCAACAGCCCAGCACAAACCGGTAACCGTTGAAGACATTGCCAGTTATCGGCAGATTGATGCCACCGATTTTGGTGATATGGAAAACGATCCGTTTGTTAAAAAGGTGATGGCAGCTGATGGGCATCACACTCATTAGGATTTAGTAATAGAGCTTGAACACAGGGTATAGCGCTTGGTAGACAAAGGCTCAGTTCTATTGACCCTTGACACCAAGCTTTATTATTGAATCTGGGAGACTTTTACGTTACTCCATACTGAAGTAATAAAGTCATGGGTCATCGTTGGCATACCCTCAGCTATCCATTGCACAATGATTTGAGCGACGTTTGGATAAGTGATTTGTACTACATGATTATCATATAGCCAGGCGGCAAGAATTTGGGCATCCAACTCATACATGGTTTGCCCATAACCCAATTGTTGCAAGGCAAAAGCGTTTGAGAGCTGTTCCATCTGTGAATGTAACGGTTTGGCCAGCACTTTTTTACCTGCCTGTAAGGCTTCACTGGCAAGTTCAAAGCCAGCACTGGTGATAATGCCCGCACAATCGTAAAAATCTTGCCTAAAGCCTTCGCGCGATAGTGGCTTGCAGTGAATATGCCTCAAACAACTTCTTTCAGGAGCCAAGGTATAAATATAAAACTCAAAATCAACAAACGGTTTTAAAAACGTCATAACGGCCTGATGCTCTTCAAAAGGCAGGTAGACAAGTATTTTTTTCTTATTGATGCTGGCTATATGCTGTGTTGTTTCAATAATCGGCGGCAAAATAGGTTGATTGAAATGATGCCAATGCAAGCCAATGCCTATATCAACCGGTGCAAAATACTTCATCACCGTATTTGCGATGGGATCTGAACCGGTTTTTGGGATGTCGTAATTAAACGCATATTGATGGCCTATGCCCAAGACAGTTTTTTTAGCTTTTTTAGCTGCCCAGGCAGTCACTGGCTCAAAATCGCTGATCACCAGATCATAGGGCTCTAAATTTAAAGCGGCTACATCTTTATAAAATTGAATAGGCTTGGCCTTAACCGCTGTTTTTATATACTGCACTTGACCTTTATTCAGACTAAAGGTTAACCCGGATTTAACCAGATAATGTCGAAAAATCTCCATATCAAAATAGTCCGCCGTATTTTTGCCGGTAAACAGAAACGTAACATCTGCCCCTGCATAGTACAGTTCTTTTGCCATGACTCTGGCACGGGTAATATGACCATTGCCCGTACCTTGTACACCGTAAAATATTTTCATAGTGCCAACAAATAAACACTTAAATAAGCGATACCCGTACCCATAGCCGAACCAATCACTACATCACTGGGAAAATGTACTCCCAATAATACACGTGAAAAACCCACACACACTGACCATCCGTACAAGGGCAAGGTAAGCACAGGCCAAAATTCACTGCCTAAAGTCGCCATCATAAATGCTGCTGAAGTGTGGCCAGATGGAAAGCTGAATTGGTCGCTGGGTATAATAAAACTTTGAAAATTATATAATGCCGCCTGTGGACGATTGCGTTTTAAACTGTTCTTCAGGACAAAATAAACGGGGCGTTCGAGTAAAAAAGCGATTAACACCACTTGAACAAACGCATTGTTTGTACTCTCTTTCCAAACCATAGCTAAAACAATAAGCACATATAATAATCCATCACCGGTTTTGGAAACTAATCGACAAAGATAGTACAAAGGTTGATACAAGCAGACATTAACAAAGCGCATAAAAACAAGCGTGTCATAGTGCTGAATCGTATATAAAAATTTCATAGTAAGCACCCACCGTTAAGTCTAAAGTATTTTCTTTACCTGTACGGTGAGCAGTCTAAAACAGCAATATGACAACAGCATGAAGATTCATTGACAGTTCTGTGACAACAGACTGCATTGGCTCTAAGTTTGAATTTATGTTCGGACGCTATACTGCGCCCACCTAAAAAACCTGGCTCTTCCCGATTTCGTGGGGTAGCCACTACATATAGTGTTAGCCATGACCAAACAAACGCCGACCTTCAATATCAAGCCAGATATGCTGGAACAACCGGC
>NZ_JAYTLQ010000049.1:0-8453 GCF_043729335.1 Crenothrix sp.
ATCACGGTTTTTTGCCAACCCTTTTACGAACAAAACTCACCAACCGTTTTTGTAACGATAACACGCAAAGTTCCCAATACGGGCAACACCTTATAACGTAAAGCTAAGGGGCGCGCCTTTCACGGACGATTAGCTAAGCCACCGAAGCTGGAAAAATACAAACCTTCAAAACCGCCACGAAAAAGCGCGTCCCGCTTGAGCGTAATGTTAGGCTTTCCATTATCCAAACATTGCATCACAACGTTTCTGCATCTCGTCAAAAGAGACATCCTCAATGTGCGACACAATATGCCACTTGTGTCCAAATGGGTCTAAAAACACACCCACACGTAAACCATAAAACTCATCTTTAACCGGCATAATTCCTGTCGCATTTGCGTCAAGCGCAAATTGGTAAGTTGCATCAACATCATCCACATATAAGGCTATGGTTACGGGTGTTCCGCCCAAGGTAGCGGGGCTTTTGTTACCCCATTCGACATTCTCTTCTGCCAACATGAATTTGGCATCGCCAATTTGTAGTTCTGCGTGCCCGATTAATCCACCAGGCATCAATAATCGCCCGATTTCTTTGGCACCGAATACCCGTTGATAAAACTGAATGGCGGCATCTGCACCTTTGAATAGCCAAATAAGGCGTAATGGCGTGTTCGCCTTTTGGAATTGGTTTGGTAGTACTCATTTTCGATTTCCTTTAGAAGGGTGAGAATTTGTTGGCCTAACGCAAAGGTAAGGGGCGCGCCGCCAACGGACATCCAGCGAAGCCACCGAACCTGATTTAAAAGCAAACCTTCAAAACCGCCCTGGGGCGGCGCGTCCCTTTGACCGACTTGTTAGGTCGCAGCCGCATGCACTTTCAAACGCGACAAGAGCCATGCGAGATAGGCAGCAGCGACGACATCGTAGGCTAGGCAGAAGTGCGGCCACCACGGGGGCACACCCGGATTTTCGATCAAATGGCCATGGACGAGATCAAACACGCCATGCGCTGCGAGCGCCGCGACGACCAGCCACAGCGAGCGCTTGAAACCTGCGATGGATGCGCCCAGGAATGCAACGATGACAATCGACTCAATCACGAGCACCTGAATGGAGCCGCCCATGACCGCGAACAACGCATAGTACGAAGCGATGACGGCCATTACCGTAGGGTAGAACGCCCGATCTCGGTCCAAACCAATGAACGTGGCTGAGAGGCCGACCGAAAGTGCCAAGACCGCTCCAATCAAAAATTCCATACTCTCGCCTCCGTAGCTCTGCTACACACGCGTGTCAGGCGGTGCGCCAACATCAATAATGTTTTGCAATTCAGACGCAATGGGCATGCGCTTGAACATACTAACGTCACTGCCGCCAGTGTTCCCGACCGGGACAACCCCGACAGCAGAACCCAAGACGCCTAGAACGATGCGTACGACTTGCCCGAAGGCCGCTACGGGCCGTCTTCGCCGAAACTCAACCTTGAGCATCAGCCAGTGCGCTCTGGCGTGGGGCACGACAAAGGCCTGGCCAATGACGTGAGCGCGCTCTATATGAGCAAAGCCTGTCTCAAGTTCACCTCTTGCGATGAACTCCTTCGCCAAAGCGATCTCGTTGTCGAAGGCTACGCTCTGAACGGGATTCATGAACCACTCTCCATTGCGACCTAACGTTAAGTAGACACCTAAAAAGGTGTCATTTTTCCAATTAAAATACACCTTTATCGGTGTATTCTTTTTTCAAGCTATTTGTTTTTTATTATGTTATTGGATTTGAATTTTGTTATACACCTTTTTGAGAGGTGCGTTTATACACCGATTTATCCCCGCTTTAAACATCAGCGTGAACCACGTTTTTAGCTATTTGATACTCAAAAATCACCACGACTAAAGCAATGGAGGATTGTTTTTAAGGTTCAAGTTAGTGGAACGTTTTGCTATATCAATCAGGGAGCGTAGCGCTGCATTGACAGATTTAGCGTCTGGAAATGCGGTAATAACATCAGGCTCTAAACGAACCATATCACCAAAGCCTTTACGTCCAGCTCCGGTTTTTCTTACCTGTAAACTTTTTAGGTCATATTCTGGCCGGAGGTCATCTTCAATTTCAGTCTTGTTCATATGCTTTCCGTTCTGATTGTGTTGCTTCTCTTGCGCTAATCAATCGAATGATTTCGTTACGTTCCATATATGAAATGAACAATAACCTACCTTGATTCGATTCGCCAATAAGAATATAACGATGCTCGCCATAGGAATGATCGGGATCATAGAAATCCACATACAGCGGATCATTAAAAACCGTTTTAGCTTCTTCAAATGTAATGCCATGTTTAGAAAAATTGGCAGACGCTTTGTTTTTATCCCATTCATATTCCATGAGATGGATTATATTCGGCAGATGATGAAATATCTACATTTTATTGTGGCTAATGTAGTCAGTAGCCTACAAAGGGCATAACGTTGCATTAACCGGCTGGCCGGAGTGCTGTAAGAAAGCACACACTTATCAAGGCCAGTCCGCGTTGAATGTGGGGTTGGGCTGCCAAGCTATGCACGGTTGCCAAACCAACACCGAAAAAAAAAATATTAAATGCTATGCACGGAATCTAACGAGACCCTTAATTGTTTTAGATTATCACTGGCTTCCGTATCAAATTTAAAAGCTTGCAAGGCAGATGGTAACTCTTTTAGTAATTCAAGATTACCCTCGCGCCATTCTACGCCGACAACCCCAGACCAATAACCTTCGGTATCTATATCCAGAAAACAATCACGCAAATTATCTAATTCTTGCTGACAAAAAACACCAAATCCAGAGGCTTCAAAAATACCGTAAATCAAATAATGCTCCAGTACGCGAATATCGGCTTCCACTTCTTCAATGACCGCATCTTGTTTGTTACTGGGTACTTGCTCGATCTCATTGGCAATCGTTTTTACGGTATTAACCGCAATATTGGCAAATACATTTGAGCCAATTATAACTTTAACGACCTCATCGGCAGAACGTCCTAAAACCTCTTTGCGTTTTTGTTCATCAGTTAATAGCTTAATACCATGATTAGTATATTTACGTAGACTTTTTAAAGCAGGCTCGTCGCCCGAATAATAATTATCGATGATTTCAATATCTGCACCAATTTTTTTACGCGCATCTGAACGTGTTTCGCTGCCTAATGCACCACGAATTAATAACTCAGAGACAGGGCGCGCAAAGCGTAAAAACAGTGTATTTAAACTATGTTCTAACAGCTTGATATATAGCTTATCGTCGTCAATGAGTTTTGCTTTAACGCGCGAACTATTCCACAGTTGCTGTTCCAATTCTTTAATTAGTCCAAGTGCTTCTTGCTGCAATTCAACCGCTAAATTACTCGCTAAGATTTTGAGCATTTTACGGACATCGCTGTGCAGTGCTTCGCGCCAGGTGTAATTAGCTTTTATGGAATCAAAAACGGGATTGCTGATGCTGTCAAAAATCTGCTGTCTTTGTTCTAATTGTCGCGCAGGTAACGCTGTTATTATTTCCTTTACTAATTCTTCATAACGCTCACGGAATGCTTGCCGATTTTTTATTGAAACGTCGTTACCTTCTTTAAAGCGAATATTCACATCGGCACTGATTTTTTTCCAGCGTTTATGCCACCACTGGCTAAATTCAATATGCTGTTGATTTTCTTGTGTGCGCTTAGCTTGCTCAGGATCTTCGGGATAAACCGCCGCCACCGTTTGATAAATATCACGCGCAGTTTTTAGAATATCACCGATCATGCCGTCACAACGTTTTTTTAATAATGCGGTACGTTCTTTATCAAGGTAGTTTTGAATGCGCTGTTGTAGTTCAATAATGCCTGTGGCTTGTTTTAATTCGTCATGGGTTTCTAAACCTGTTAGCGTTTTTATTTTCTGGGTTGTTTGTTCTAACGTGCCAATTTGCGGTAATTCAAAACCCTGTAATACTAAATGTGCGCCCGCCGAACCGCGTACTATGCGATGCTCTGGAATCTGTACCACCGACCATTTTTCTAATAATAGCCGCCAATTGTCTTCTAATATGTCTTTTGAGGGTTGTAAATCAATCTGTCCCCAAAATACAAATAGTTTATCGGCGAGCTTTAAATACGGGTCGCCGCTTTGCCCGAATTTAATCAAATCCTGCTCGTGGGCTTTTAAATCAATATCACGACGCTGTACCAAAATAATGGCATCGCAATCTGCCAACATTTCTTTGGATTCTTCAATATGCTTGGATAAACCAGAATCTAATCCCGGTACATCGTAAAACACCACACCATCCACTGCTGCTAATTTTGAGGTAAATAGCCGTGCTTCTTGCATGGCATGGGCATATTTTTCATCAGCAACATAACGGCTTAAATTGGTTTTAATGTCTTCTAATCGGCTAAAGCTGTGTGTTTTTTTGCCTTCGCTAATAATCTCGCGTAATGTGCCGTTATGCTGGCCCATCACTTTTAAATCATTTTCGGCGTTTTCCGCGGCGCTTCTGTCTACGCTTTGCGATTGTTCGCGCAAATCGGCTTGATAGGCTTGATATTGCGCTTCGGTTTTCGGGATGGTTTCCAGCCGTTGTTCACTGTCGTGTTGTACGGAATAGATTTGCGTAGTGGTAAAGGTACAGCGGGCGGGTTTAGCGGGTAATAAATCACTGCCTAACCACGCATTAACAAAGGTGCTTTTACCCGCTTTTTCTAAACCCACCACAGCAATGCGAAACTCGCCGTTTTGCAAACGGTGCATGAGTTTTTCAGCGGGTTCACCGGCTTTTTGCAAAGTGGCTTTTTGTTCGGGCGTAATACCCAATTGGGTAACTCCAGCTAAATTTGCTAAATCTAAAGCGTGGCGGCGCACGGCTAACGCGGTTTTAAGCTGGTTAGCATATAAGGTTGAGGCGGTTTTCCAATCCATAGTGGTCATGGTTTTTAATGAGGCTGGGTTAGATTTGGTAAAAACTACTGGTGGAACGTGCCGATTGCAAATTTTTTATTTGTTGCACTCTGGCAGTAGAATTAGGTTTGATTTTCGCCCTTATACTTAATTTATCGCGCTGGTTGGTAATTTCCGCTTCGGCAGATAATTCAAGCTGCACAAAAACTCTGTTTTCTGTTGTGAAATCAATTGGCGTGTCAGAACATTCAACGCCTTCCATAACTTTATTGCCCTCTTCATTATCAAGAGAAAAACAATAGCATCGCACTGTATTAGCGATTAGCTCGTTGAGTTTGTCGTTGCTAATATTTTGACCACTCTTTAATTCATTTGGTAATCGGTTGGCGTGTATAACGATTAATAACTGATGTTGCTTATAAGATGGGACTTGTGTGATAGACGAATTATTTTCAGACCTGTTTTTTTGTTGTTTGGATAAATAAATCCCCCCTGCTGTAAGACTGAGTAATATCACCGTTTCTATTATCATTTTTTTTTCTCCACTGTTAAGTTTTTTATTAATTTCGACAGATACTTCATTCAGTAAAGTTAAGAACTCATCATTATTATTCGAATCGTCATCATTTACCAATTTTTCAATATCTTCGTCCAATGCCTTGATAAAACTTTTAAACACTGTATTTTTCGCGAAATTCTTTAAAAATCCATCTATTTTCGACTGCTTTTCAATCTCTTCAATTAAACCAGTATTACGCAATATATTTTCAATTTCACTCATATATACTCCCAATTATGAACAAAATTATTTAATAAATCAGATAATTGTTTGGATTGCTCATGTAATGGTTGCCACTGTTGCTTGACTTGCTCATAATCATTATGATGCTGTGCGCGAGCTTGCGTTAATTTTATCTCAAAATCCTGTGAGACGCTGTCCTGCTCTTCGGAAATTTTATTGTTTAACTCAATAATATAGTGATAAATCATTTCCTGAAATTGATCAACCAATGAATTTAATTGATTGTTTAATTCTGCTAAACCATCTTGATATAAAACATCAGAACTAGGAAGTGTTTTATATGCAACCGTTCGCTTGAAAATCCATAATGTCCAGCCAATGCGTTCTTCTCTAGTTTTATTTTCGATTTTTCCTTTCAAGCTGACTGAATTTATTTCAGGCGTATTTAAGGTATCTAATACAGAATACCCAATAGATAAATTCCATTCAGGAGCAATTTTTGTGATACCACGCTGTACATAATCCAAATAATGCTTCATAAGCAACATTACCGTATCATAAATACGTTTATTTTCCAATTCACTTTGTGTGGCTATAACTTCATTAACAACCTTATTAAGTGTATTTAAAAAATTAGTTAATTGGCTATTTAAAAGGTTATCTGACGTATCATGTTGTTTTAGATATTCACTATAAACTAAACACTCATTTGCAAGCTGTTGTTGTAAGCGGTCAGGTAATCTTTCTACAGATGTATTTTTGAAATCACGTTTCCCTGTATCTATCGATTGCTTCATGCCGTCAAATACGCCTAATGTCGATAATCTCAGTTGATTCATCCACAAATATAATGGGCTTATTTTTTCTGCTCCTAAAACACCCTGATAAATTTCAGTTTCAAGTAATTCTTCAACAAATATTTCTAAAGCTATTCCTGATGCTTCGTTTTTTTTTAATTCGTCAGTCAAATAACTCAATGGCTCAAGCAATGTTGCCTTTGCTTGCTCTAAAAAACGGCGTAATTCAGTATTTTGTAGGTACAGTAGCTCACAGGCTTTATTGTAGGCTTCTTCAGAACTGTTTAATTCACTGTAACAAGTCCGAACGGCTTCACCAATGGCATCGTTTACTTCTTTTTCAAAGCGTTGCAGGATGCTTGGAATGACTAAAGTAGGAAAATGCGCTTGAATATGGTTATCTAAGTTGGCAAAGAATTCCGTACCGTAACTATTTTGCCAAACTACGTCACTGATACGCTGAAAATCATGGTCTTTCCACGCGTTGATTCTACGCGGCAGGTCATCTATCAATTCGGCAGGAATCAAACTGTTAAAATGGGTATCCAATTCGTCAGCTGCGTAAATTCGGTCATTGCTTGTTTTAATGCGCTGGGCGTGTAAGGCGGGCAATGAGCTTAATGGACTGTAGGTTAAATTATCTAAAGTATCGCGGTGTTCAGGCAATTCTTTGTGCAGAATACCTTTGATTTCAGCTTTGACTTTGACGATATGTTCATCACGGCGGCGGTCGCCTTCGTTGTCTTTGTGAAACACATCAATCCGATTCAGGACAAATAGCATCCGTGCAGGTGAGCCGCCCATGTGTTTAATTTGTTCTAAAATTTGCTGAACCAATTCCCGTCGGCGATTTTCGTCAGTTTCTTCCATGTTGTAGGCCACAAGACACAAGGCATCACGGCAATTTTTAATCACTTCGGCATTGGTGTTGTCTTGGTGATTACGTAAACCAGGCAAATCCATGAGCTTGAATTGCGTACTTTTAGGCAGGCTGGAAAGGGCTAACAATTCAGGATCGTTAAAACAGGCAAGTGGATAAGTGAGTTCAATGTGTGGCGTTGCAGGTTGATTGATGCCTTTGCTTTTGTTAAAGCTATCCATAACCTCCGTTAATTTTGTGCGAATTTCCTCATCGGATAAATCGTGCCATTTGCCACATTCCCAAAGCGCACCTTCTGTTTCATGAATGTTTAAATGGCGTTTGTCATCAAGGCTGTGGTGAATATAAACCACTCCCGCACTCATTTCCTGTGCCATACGCGGCATTAAGTCTGCACCACACAGCAAATTAACAATAGTGCTTTTGCCGCTGCTTGTTGTACCGGTGGTGGCTAAAATTAACGTAGGGCTTTGTAAATCACAATGTAGACGTTGTAATGCAGTGTTAAATGTGTCGCTTAAGGTTTTGAACCGAGCTTGGTCGATGTGTGGGTGGTCGTCACTGGCTTGGCAAATACCCTGGAAAACATTTGCCCAATGGCTTTCAATTTGCTTAGCGTGATCGGTGAGTTTGCTAAAAATATTATCATGCTGCTCTAGGCTAAGCTGCGCTGTACCGTGCTGTTGAGGTTTCATTTTTTTCCTTTTTGGGCGTGGCGTTTTACTAGGGTTTTGGGGGAGAGGAAGGCAAGAGGATGCGGTTGAAAAATTACTGATCTCTCACCTCAGTTTGATAGGAGGAGACAAAATTGTAAAGTAATTTGCTATACAAAGATAGGCTATCTAATTAATATAAATATTTTATACTATTAACATGTCAATATAGTTTACATTAACTCTATCTTCCAAGAATTAAAAGTGTGAAGTTACCGATCGTTATCCAAGAGCCTAACGGTAATTAAACATCTTAATAATCGTGGTTTACTGATATAAGCGTAGTACAGATTTAGCTTATGGGTTGAATACTGAGGGATAAGAGTGCAAAAGCCCAACGTTACGTTAAGGCGCTGCCCGTTTGGAAATTAAGCAACGCCACTATATTGTTTTATAAACTGATTTTAAAAATCGCCCAGTACGGGCAGTCGCACT
>NZ_JAYTLQ010000050.1:0-169546 GCF_043729335.1 Crenothrix sp.
CGTCCTGAGCTTGTCGAAGGACTTGTGGTTCATGGTTCGACAAGCTCACCACGAACGGTTTTTTAAATTTATACCTGTCAAAATAAAATTGACTGAATACTAGTTTTGATTAATTGCCCCAGGTTCCATATAAATCAACTCCCAAATATGACCATCCAAATCTTGAAAGCCATGCGCATACATAAACCCATGGTCTTGCGGTTCGTTATAAGTTGTGCCGCCAGCAGACACAGCCATGCGTACCATGTCATCGACATCTGCGCGGCTTTCACACGATAAACAAATTAGCACTTCTGTGCTCTTGGTAGCGTCGCAAATAGCCTTTGGGGTAAACGTCTGGAATTTGGCTTCAGTCAACAGCATGACAAAAATATAATCACTCACAATCATGCAAGTTGCTGTCTCGTCGGTAAACTGGGCATTAAATTCATAACCCAGCTGTGTAAAAAATTCGATAGCTTGATCAAGATTTTTTACCGGCAGATTCACAAAAATTTTGGTGGACATACAGGTTCCTTAATCAGCTTGGGGTAGATAAGTAATGATATTAATCATCGCCCCTTGTGGATCCTGTAGCACGCAAAAACGTCCAACGTCGGGAATATCGTGTGGGCCAAGACACAGTTTTCCACCCATTTCAACGGCGAGTTTGGCGGTAGCATCTACATCATCTACGGTAACATACACCCCCCAAGCCGGTGGCATACCTTGAGTTTGTGGTGGAATAGCCATCATGCCACCAATCTGTTCGCCAGCGCATTTTAGTAACGTGTATTCCATGCCGGGCATAGGTGCGGTTTCTAGCGTCCAGTTGAAAAGTTTGCTGTAAAAGCGTTTGGCATCTACGGTATCGGTAGTCAGCAACTCGCACCAACTGAACGCGCCATGTTGTTTATATTTTGTATCCATGACATTCTCCTGAACTCAGCGTAGGGGAACTGTCCGGTATGGGTTTATTCATGAATGTTCTCCGGATTAAAGTTTAAGGTCACACTACATGCGGGCAGGAAATTTATTATCTGTCTGTATCCAGTTACCTGCTGTGAAACTTATTTTAAAGTTGCTAATGGATTAGCCCTTCGGCCTTCATGGTTTGTTGTACTGCGGATCGATCTTCTATGCGTCGCATGTAGTCTTGTAGTTTGGGCCATTTTCCAAGATCAATTTTAAACTTACGACTCCAATTAAGGACGGTAAATAAATACGCATCCGCCACGCTAAATTGTTCACCCATCAGGTAAGGGTTTCCGTTGAGTTGTTCCGACAAATAATCAAAACGTTTAGCCAGCTGGCTTACTTGATGCTCCCGCCACTCTGGTGTAATTTTGGGATTAAACAAAGGCGCAAACTGTTTGTGGATTTCTGAAGAGATAAAGTTCAACCACTCCGTTAAACGATATCGTTGCTCCATTTTTCCAGCTTTCAACGCTAATCCGGACTCAGGTTTTTGATCGGCAAGATACTGAAGTATGGTGGCAACTTCGGTTAAAATTTCGCCATCATCAAGTTGCAGGGCTGGCACATAGCCTTTAGGATTAATGGTCATGAAGTCTTCTTCACTTGCGGTGTGTTTATTAACCAGATCCACGCTTTCCAAATCAAAGTCATAGCCTGCTTCCATCAATATGATATGCGGAGCCATGGAACAGGCTCCCGGTGTAAAATATAATTTCATGATGTGTCTCCTGTTTTTAAGCAATTATCATTTTCAATTTTTTGTTTTGACGAGATATTTTTTGTCCTTACATGATGATTAATTATCTCGGTAGGGATGGGTTCGTCAATTGGAAAATGCTTTTACTTCGGAAAGGTGGTTTTAACGTTGCTAAAGCGCAAGTGCTGTAAGTTATATTTGAAGCAGATGTAATGGAGAGCTACTTTTTTTCATTTAGGCTAAAAGTACAATTATTTAGCTTAATTGTCTGTACGTTGACCCACATAACGGACTAATGGGAGGATTGAAGTGGTGCGGGCGGTTAAAAAGATAGCTGTCAATCTTTATTAATGAAAAGATATGAATTACTGGGTTTTTTGGGCAACTTTTAAATTTAAAGCCGCTGTTTTCCTAGTATTTCTTAATCCAAAATCCCTCTCATCTGCAAAACAAAGCCTTTCAATAAAGGCTCTCCTGAAACTTCGGCTGGATTATCCAGTACCTGAACTAGCGTATTTTGCTGATAAACATAAACCTTCTTGTCTTTAACATCAATCAGCCAACCTAGCACTGCACCATTTTCGATATATTCTTTCATCTTGTCTTGCAACTTGGCTAATAAATCCGATTCCGAACGAAGTTCCACGACAAAATCAGGGCAAATCGGCGCAAATTTTTTACGTTGTTCCGCTGCAATAGCATTCCATTTCTCTAGCTTAATCCACGACAAATCCGGTGAACGTTTGGCACCATTGGGCAACACAAACCCAGTGGAAGAATCAAAACCTTTTCCGGTTCCATCTTGTCTTACCCAAATGCCAAAATCTGCAATTAAATCAAAATTGATACCGCCCGTTTCGCTGCCAGTAGGTGACATAATGCTTATTTCTCCAAACTTATCCATTTCAATCCGTAAATCTGTGTGCTGCTGACAGAAATAAAAAAAATCGTCGTCGTTCATGGGTTTTAGCAGATTGCCAAAATCAATTTCTAATGGCTCGGAAGGATAAATAAAAAGTTTGGAATTTCTATTTTCAGGGGCGATAGTTGCAACCATAAAAACCTCTTTTGAATGTAGAGACGCAACAATTGCGTCTCTACAGGTGCATGGGGAATTATACGTTCAGCAAGCCGTTAAAACTCAACCTGCCAACTTCTTATACTTCAAACGATGTGGCGTATCCGCATCGCTGCCCAAACGACGATGCCTATCGGCTTCGTAATCTTCATAATTGCCTTCAAACCACACTACATTGCTGTCGCCTTCAAATGCCAGAATATGCGTGGCAATCCTATCCAGAAACCAGCGATCATGCGAAATAACCACCGCGCAACCCGGAAAAGCTAATAGCGCATCTTCCAAAGCCCGCAGGGTTTCCACGTCCAGATCGTTAGTGGGTTCATCAAGTAACAGCACGTTGCCGCCGGTTTTTAGCAATTTGGCCAAATGCACACGGTTACGTTCACCACCAGACAACTCACCAATACGTTTTTGCTGGTCGCCACCTTTAAAATTAAAGCGGCCCAAATAAGCTCGCGACGGTGTTTCATACTTGCCAACGGTAATCATATCAAGGCCGTCAGACACTTCTTCCCAGACGGTCTTCTTGGCATCCATATCGTCACGAAGCTGGTCAACATAAGACATTTCTACTGTTTGGCCGATGGTTAACGTACCAGAATCAGGCTTTTCAAGGCCTGCCATCATACGGAACAATGTAGTTTTACCCGCACCATTTGGGCCGATAATACCGACGATACCGCCGGGTGGCAGCTTAAAGTTCAAATTGTTAATCAGCAGTTTATCGCCGAAACCTTTGCAGATGTTTTCTGCTTCAAACACCACATCGCCTAAACGTGGCCCAGGTGGAATATAAATTTCCTGGGTTTCGTTACGCTTTTGCACATCGACGGATGATAGCTCTTCAAACTTGGATAATCGTGCCTTACTTTTGGCATGGCGGCCTTTAGGGTTGGAACGTACCCATTCCAGCTCGGCTTTCATGGCTTTTTGGCGGTTGGTCTCCTGTTTTTCTTCCAATAATAAACGGGCGCTTTTTTGTTCTAGCCAACTGGAGTAATTGCCTTCCCACGGAATGCCCGATCCTCTGTCCAGTTCCAAAATCCAACCCGCGACATTATCTAAAAAGTAACGGTCATGGGTGACGGCAACCACGGTACCCGGATAATCATGTAAAAATCGTTCCAGCCAAGCCACCGATTCGGCATCCAGATGGTTGGTGGGTTCATCCAGTAACAGCATATCAGGATTGGACAGCAGCAAGCGGCACAGCGCCACACGGCGTTTTTCGCCTCCTGATAACTTAGTGACATCGGCATCCCAATCCGGTAAGCGCAGGGCATCCGCGGCTACCTCCAAACGTCGATCTAAGTTATGGCCATCGCAGGCATTAATAATATCTTCCAGCCGCGCTTGTTCTGCCGCCAGCTTATCAAAATCAGCTTCTGGATCTGCATAAGCCTGATAGACGGCATCCAGTTCTTCCAACGCCGCTTTAATATGGGAGACGGCCTCTTCAACATTACCACGCACGCTTTTGTCAGCATCAAGCTGTGGCTCTTGGGATAAATAACCAATATTGATGCCCTTCAGCGGTATCGCTTCGCCTTCGATTTCCTTATCAATACCCGCCATAATCTTTAGCAAGGTAGATTTTCCTGAGCCGTTTAAACCCAGCACACCAATTTTTGCGCCAGGGTAAAAAGACAGGGAAATATCTTTCAGGATATATTTTTTAGGAGGGACGATTTTACCGACCCGATTCATGGAATAGATGTATTGCGCCATAGTTATGTTTTAGCTCAAGGTTGAAAAAATAGTGCAACAAAAGGTTTAAGGACAGGAACCTAAATCTGCTATCCTCAATTGAATGATATTGCTTAGGCAATACCCTTATTATTCCACGTTATGGGTTGATTATTAATAGTTATGATAACGGTACGGCAAACTTTGTACACTCAATTTAAAAGCTATTCGACCAAAAAATTAAATCAGGTAATCTTCATTTGCATCGCAGCCAATGAGGTGATATGGTCAAACGTCAGTGACGGACAAGCCGAGCGCGGCATGGCGTTTGAATATACGTATGCCAATAATTCAAGGCGACTTAGTCCTAGGGCTAGTTAACTGCGATTTATAATTGACCGCTACTGAAAATAACCGGCTGTTAAAGTAAAAAATGCACCATTATATTTATGGGAGTATTGACATAAAGTGAAAAAATAATAACGTAAATCGTAAATTATACTATGATTAAATATGCTTTCTTTACATTGAAAGCGGCTTCGATTAAGGCTTATTGGTTTTATTGGCTGTCTATTTAAACAAGGGGAATATTATGAAACAAGGCTTTGCTGAATTTTTTGGAACATTTTGGTTGGTGTTGGGTGGTTGTGGCAGTGCGGTACTGGCTGCGGCCTTTCCGGATGTGGGTATTGGTTTGCTAGGCGTATCTTTTGCTTTTGGCTTAACGGTTTTAACCATGGCATTTGCAATAGGGCATATTTCGGGCTGTCACCTGAATCCAGCTGTTTCGATTGGCCTTTGGATGGCAGGACGTTTCCCAGCCAATAAGTTGTTACCGTATATTACTGCTCAAGTTTTTGGCGCTATTGCCGGGGCAGGGGTGTTATATCTTATTGCTAGCGGCAAAGCGGATTTTAGTTTGGCCAATGGTTTTGCCTCTAATGGATACGGCATTCATTCGCCGGGCGGCTACTCCATGTTTTCGGCTTTGGTGACTGAAGTGGTTATGACCATGATGTTTTTGCTGATAATTTTGGGTTCTACCGATAGCCGCGCACCACAAGGTTTAGCGCCTATTGCCATAGGTTTGGGCTTAACATTAATTCACTTAATCAGCATTCCTGTTACCAACACCTCGGTAAATCCTGCCAGAAGCTTAGGCGTTGCTGTCTATGTAGGGGACTGGGCGATGGCGCAGGTATGGTTGTTTTGGGTTGCACCCATTTTGGGCGCTATGTTGGGTGCAGTCGTCTACAAATTTATTAGCACACCCGATGAATGATGGGTTTTGACGGCAACATGTTGTAAGGCTGGACAATTTTAAAAACCGTTCGTGCCCAAAGGGCATAAATAGTGAGCCATTCGACAAGCTCATGAGAGCCTTGTCGAACCATGAACCATATGCCTGACAACTCAGCGCGTACGAATGTCCCGCTTTACGAGCATAGCTACATTTTAATAGTGTAAAAAAATCTTGATATAGCGGTAATTTTAGCGACACAAACCATAGGGTTTGCTATATCATGCGATCTAGGGCAGCACAAGTCTGGCCTTGTTGATTTAATTTCAACTGATTAGGAGAAAAAACGATGAGTTTATTAAGTAGTCTGGCACAAGTTGCTGTACAAAGTGCGCTGGGTGGAAATGGACAAAGCCAAACTCAAAATCTAGTAGCGGGTGTACTAGGCATGTTACAAAATTCTAATACCGGTGGCTTATCGGGTTTGGTAGAAAAATTTCAAAAATCTGGATTAGGTGATGTTGCGGCATCTTGGGTGGGCGGCGGTGAAAACAAACCGGTCAGTCCCGATCAAGTGGTAGCGGCGCTGGGTCAGGATCAGGTTAACGATCTTGCCAAACAAGCCGGCATTCCAGAAGAGAAAGGCGCAGAAGTGCTGTCACAAGTTTTACCTTCGGTGGTTAATGAAGTAACGCCTGATGGTGAAGTGCCTGAGCCCCATCATTTGGGAACTTTATCTAAGGTTATATTAGGGGGTCTTGGTGCCGTAGGTGTAGCTATGGCTGCTAAAGCGGCGGCATCGGCGTATAACAATCGTGATCAGGGGGATTCTGAAAGTGCTGATAACACGGCAATTTCGGATTCCGGCTCTTCTTCTATAGGAATGGCTCCAGATAATGCCTCTGCTGCACCCGCAGCTGCCGCTAACAGAACCTATACGGTTGTTTCGGGCGATTCTTTATCTAAAATAGCCAAGCATATGTACGGTGATGGTAATCATTGGATGCAAATTTTTGAAGCTAACCGCGATAAACTCAGCGATCCTGATCGTATTTCTCCAGGACAAGTACTGCGCATTCCGTAAGCTTTTTTAATGCTAACTGAGCCCATGATTGTTGTGGGTTCAGTTTAATTGTTTATATATCTTAGTACCTGGTTTTAATCTGCCAAAGCTAACTCGATAACAGGGGATTTCTCTTCTATTAATATCATTCAAATTTTGAAACCCAGTTGCGCACCTACCAATTTAGACCGTGTTATTCCTTCCTGGCAAATTATCAAAATCCACCTCGCGTTTAAAGGCTATTTTTGCAGCAACTAATTGCTTGTCTTAAGGTCTGACAGATTTAGTTGTAGACGTCTATTAATTAAGTTTTTTAATAACACCAGCGTATTTGGCCTATAAAATAAATTATTTTAAACCCACTTAAGCACATTATGAGAAAAATTCTAATTACGTTTTTGGCCATTTTTCTGATTTTTGAGGAATGGCTTTGGGATTTATTAAGCGCTTTTGGCCGCTGGTTAGTGGTATGGCTAAATCTCAGCCGAATTGAACAATGGCTCAGCCAAACTTCGCCCAATATCGCATTGCTAGCCTTTGGCATTCCGCTATTAATTGTCGCGCCTATTAATATCGTTGCCGTTATTATGCTGGCCAATGGTTTAATCTTGCAAGGCATTGCGCTTGAAATAACGGCCAAATTACTGGCGACCGTACTGGTTGCCAGAGTGTTTGCGTTAACCAAGCCACAGCTTTTAAGCTTTAAATTTTTTGAATCTATATACACGACTATTATGCGTTGGCTGGAATGGGCGCATCAAAAAATTGTCGAAACGCCTGTTTATGAGAAATTAAAGCACTATAAAGCTCAGGCTAAAGCAAAGTTTGCTATGTGGTTTAATTAATGGGAGCTCAATAAAATAAAATGAAAATCATCAGTGGGTGGACGTGGAAAAATTTAGGCACTGCGCTTTTTAGCCCAAAAGCAAAAGACGTTGATGCCAAAATAGACAACGTTAAGCAACGCTTGCCTGTTCCGGTATTTTGGTTGCTCGGCAAAACTCAATCCGGTAAAACCTCAATTATTAGAGCCTTAACCGGCAACGATGCCGCAGAAATTGGCAATGGCTTTCAGCCGTGCACCAAAAGATCACGGTTTTATGATTTTCCTTCAACCAGCCATCCCATGCTGCGCTTTTTAGATACGCGTGGCTTGGGTGAAACAGCTTATCAGCCGGATGAAGATTTAGCGTGGTGTGCCAATCAGGCACATTTATTAATCGTGGTAATGCGCGCTGTGGATATGAATCAATCCGAGGTTATTGATACTGTACTCAGCATTCATAAGCAGCATCCAAACTGGCCAATTATTGTGGTACAAACGGCCTTGCATGACGGTTATGCCAGTGATGCTGAGCATATTCAGCCTTACCCTTATCAGCAAAAGCCATTCCCTGCGCAAGTTTCTTCGGCATTGGCACAAGTTTTATTGCACCAGCAAGACTGGTTTAAAGCACTGCCTGTGCATTTTGTGCCGGTTGATTTTACCTTGCCTGAAGATGGCTTTGAACCTGTCCATTATGGCTTGGATACCTTATGGGATGCCATTGAAAACGTGTTGCCTTTGGGAGCCATTGGTTTATTACGCGGAACTGAGCATCATAAAGCGTTGCTGGATTTTCATGCCAGAAAAGCCCATCCGCACCTGGTAGGTTATGCTTTTCTAAATGTAGCTTTAGGTGCCATTCCGCTGGCGGGCTTGCCTTTAGTATTGGCGGTGCAGGCAAAACTCTTCCTGAGCATTGCTTCTATTTATGGACTGGAATTAACCCGCAGGCTATACGCTGAATTTACCAGTCTTGTCGGCGTGAGTGTCGGTATGGGTTTATTAGGACGAGAATTGTTGAAATTGGTGCCGGTATACGGTTCCGCAGTAGCCGGGGTATATTCAGGCGCCATGACTTATGCGCTGGGCAAAGCTTTTTGCGTGTATTTATACAGCGTCAAACGCGGCGCTTTGCCTGATCACGCCGCGTTAAAACAAGCTTACGATGAGGCTTTCTTACACGCACGTCAGTTTCTTAAAAATAAGGAAAGCTAGTTTATGCCGGTTCAATTTACGCGCTTTGGCCTATTGATAACACTGTTGTTTTTATTGCCGTGGTTGGTTTTGGTTGTTTTGGGCAGTTACTGGTTATGGCAGCAAGGCTGGCTTTTTCATGGTATTGGTGTGTTATCGGCTAATGCGGCATTGGTGTATGCTTTGGTGCATTGGCGTCGTAGCCATAAAGCGCCGGTATTTATGCAGCCTTTTGCTGTTGATGCCAACCCCAATTGGTCAGATCAGGCGCAACATGCCTGGCAAGATATTGAAACATTAAGCCAACACTGGCAAACCGAAACAGATTTTTTAACGGATTACCCTAAATTTCTAGCCGTCACTAATGACGTGTTAACGCAGGTTGCACGCCGCTTTAATGCCGATTCTAAATACCCTATTCTGGAATTTCCCCTGCCGTACTTACTAAAGTTAATAGTATTGGTGTGTGATGATATTCAACACGAGGTATTGGATAAAATCCCCGGCAGCCATGCCGTGCGGGTAGGTGATTTAGTACGCGCCAAACAAGCGGTCAATACCTTAACTAAATACAAATTAATTTTAAATGTCGGACATTGGCTGTTTAACTGGTCAGGGGCAGCATTGGCTAAAGCCCGCGACGTCTTGGTCAACAAAGGGGTTAATACCGTTACCGATGAACTCTCGCAACGCTTGATAAATGCTTACATTAACAAACTGGGTTACTACGCCATTCAATTGTACAGTGGCCAGATAACTTTAGATGACATTGTCCCTACTGACCGGTTAACGGCTGCTTCCAAAAAAGACATTAAAACGCAAGCACAAAGTCAATCCATAGAGCCTTTGCGTTTGTTGTTGTTAGGGCAAGTGAGCAGCGGTAAATCCAGCTTAATTAATGCGCTGTTTGGTGAAATAAAAACTGCGGAAGGTTTATTGCCCACTACCGCAGAAATTACGCCTTATTTACTGGAGCGCAATGGCCTGCAACAAGCCATCATATTAGATAGCGCCGGTTATGGTGGTTTAATGCACGAAGATGCACCTGCCGCGCTCAAAAAACAATGGGGCAAGGTGGATGTGATTTTAATCGTATGTAATGCAACGCAAGCAGCTAGAGAAGTGGATGCGCAACAGCTAAATGCTATTCGGCATTCTTTTCAGGAACACTATGCCAACCAAGCCTTGCCTGTGATTATTGCTGTAGCGACGCATTGTGATAAATTACGGCCAGTGCGCGAATGGCAGCCGCCTTATAATATTCAGCAACCGGATAATGCCAAATCGCAAAATATTCGTCAGGCTTGTGAAGCCATTGCACAGGATTTGAGTTTGTCGCTAGATTGTGTGGTTCCTGTTTGTCTTGCGCCGGAAAAACCGATTTATAATATTGAAGACGGTTTAATGCCACTGATTCATGAGCATCTTAACGCCGCGCAACGGGTACGTTATTTGCGGTGTTTGCGCCAGTATCAAGCAGAAAGTTACTGGCAACAATGGCGCAATCAGGCCGTGCAAGCGGGACAGGTTATTTTAAATTTTACTGTAAAAACTACCGATAAAATTTAAATCCAGTATGAGATACTTAACTGTTAAAACTACTCTTTAAGAGGTGAACTGTGTCCATCATATTAAAAAAAACGCATTACACAACGGAAGATTATTTAAGCCTGGAGCGTAATGCACCGTATAAAAGCGAATTTCATGACGGTGAAATTTATGCCATGATGGGCGCAAGTCGTCAACATAATCTGATAGTGTTTAATATTGCTCGAGAACTCGGATTACAACTTAAAAATCGTCCCTGCGAGGCGTACGTTAACGATATGCGTGTAAAAGCCGTTACAGCGCGTAGTTATCATTATCCGGATATTACTGTGGTGTGTGGCACACCCCAATTTGAAGATGCGCATGTCGATACCTTGCTCAACCCTACTGTACTCATTGAAGTGCTGTCGCCTTCTACCGAAGCGTATGATCGAGGGGGTAAGTTTGCTCATTATCGTAAAATTGCCAGCCTTTGTGAATATTTGTTGGTGACGCAAGACCAGCCCAGTATTGAACGCTATTTGCGGCAAGGTGATATTTGGATGTTATCGGAAACTATAGAACTTGATGCTACGGTGTCGCTGGAGAGTATAGGTTGCACACTGAGCTTGCGCGAAGTGTACGACAAAGTTCTGGATGACGCAGATAAAAATCCTGAAGCAGATGAATCTGTTAATTGACATCACAAACACGCGCTAACTCGGTTATAAAATGGCAGATTCAAAAGTTTATCTCAACGTGCCATTTGCACAAAAAGATGCGGCAAAAGCACTGGGAGCAAGATGGGATGGCACTGTTAAAAAATGGTATGTCCCAGCCGATAAGGACATTTCGCTTTTTACACAATGGCTCGTTCAATCCGGCACAGTGCAATCAATTACCACAACACCCGTAAAAAATACGGTACCCGCTGGTAAGGTTTCCTCTGGCGTGATGACTTATGCCATCGATAAAAATTTTGTTGCCTACAATGGCGATGAACCGCCATGGAACTGAAACTTGTTTTTCAAGCACTACTCGATTGACTAGGTCTCTTATCTTGAAATGACTACATTAAAATATTTAGCGGGTTACTCGCCAACCTTAACGCAGCAAGTACAAAAGCTTATTGATAACGATAAGTTGGCTGAAGTTTTGTTGAAAAAATACCCTGTCGCCCATAACATCAAAACCGATAAAGCGCTCTACAACTATGCTCTGGATATGAAGAACCAATACCTTCGGCAATCCAATCCGCTCAGCAAGGTCATTTACGATGATAAGATCGACGTGTTGCATCACGCACTAGGATTACATACTTTTGTATCCAGAGTGCAAGGTGGAAATTTGAAGGCCAAAAATGAGATTCGGATAGGCGCGATCTTTAAAATTGCCCCGCTTGAGTTTTTGAGAATGATTGTTGTGCATGAACTGGCGCATCTAAGAGAAAAGCAGCATAACAAGGCATTTTATAAATTATGCGCATACATGGAACCCGATTACGCTCAATTGGAGTTTGATATGCGACTTTACCTGACTTATCTTGAGCTTGGGGATAAGCTTTATTGACTACGATTGACTCAGTTTGACCGTAGAGAAAAGCTCTAATACCGGCCACCTTTCCTCGTCCCAGTACTCTCCATTTGACTGCCGCCGAACTTTTGAACGTCAAAAAATGGGTATTTTACCTAACCATTTCATAGCCATTAATACCCAATTCTAAGTTGTTGCAGCCCTTAGCCTAACAAGCGAAAATAGTTTTGTGATGACTAGCAATTTTTTCTTACTGGTTTCTTTGAAAAGCCTTTTAAAAATAGTCAATTCTGACTGATGTGTGGAGTATGAAATGAGTAAAACAATTAGGAAAATTAAAAGTTCTGGCATTTTACATGCAAAAAAATACACTGAAATTTTTCAGCTCACTGATAGGGCCGCTAGGTTTTCTTGTTACAAAGCAGAATGCAGAGGTTTTTTGCCAAGTCAGGAACTGAGTGACGCAGGGCGAGCCAAGGAAATGCTGGTTTTAAAAGAAATAATTCATTGAAAGCGACATAAATTACGGGTAGTCCGTACAAATCAATGCAGCTCGGTAAGATTGTGCAATTTTCCGCTTCTAACCCATTGATTCATAGAAAATCTGCAAACTATAAAGTTGAAAAAACAAATATCTCAATTTATTGATTTTACTGACCTGTATTGTTTTGTAGTTATTACCCCTAAACGACGATAGCCCCTCGACTAATCAGTGCGGCTATGCATTATTCGCGCTGATATCCAACATAATATTTCACTCAAAAAAGGAGATTATGATGAAAAATGACACTATAACTTTTAATTCCCTGCAAAACACGCATACTAAAATTGACAAGCGAATCACCTATCACTTGGCAGGCCATGCTGCGGCTATTTATTTGGGCAATAAACAAAAAGACTTACCCGCCGTCTATTTTCAAATCAACATTAATCAACAGCAAATGAATGGTCAGCAAGCAAACCGGTTTTCGCAAAAATATGGCTCATACACGGCAGAAGTTGAAGGTGGGCGGCTCATCCAAAATCTGCCTTTGTCATTTGTTGAAACTGCGAGCTATTTTTCGTGGGCTCAATACAAAGAATACCGCTGTGCTTTCGAAGCAGATGTTATCAATTTGTTAGTAGGATCACTGGCTGAAGCTAAATATGTTGCCTTGTGCGATGGTGAGCCTTTCAATTCCAATTTAATGAATGTTGGGGCATTGCGCTTTTATGAGGGTTGTTCTGATAGTGCACTTATTGCGCAATACATGGAATGCCTCATACCGCTAACGATTGAACGCGAGCAGAAACTGACGGAACTGTTTTTGGCTGCGTTTAGATTTGTCAGCAATCAAGCAAATTGGTGCGCAATCTCCGCCTTGGCAAGCTTTATCAGCAACGAGCCTAAAAACACCATTCCTTGTGAAGAAGCGATTTCACTTCTTGAGCCTCAATTGGCAGCGTAAAAAGCCGCCAAGAGAGAAATTTTTTTAATAAAGCCAGGCAATCCGGTTGTCGTTAATTTAGTGTCCATCTATATTTTTTGCGGTTAGCAAAGATTCAAAAATACGGCTTCCAACTTTTAAGTCGGGACAGGTGAAGGTGTGCCGTTCGTGGTGAGCCATTCGACAAGCTCGAACGGTGTGCCTTATTGAGTGTCCCGTCTTATGTGGATAGCCAAAAATACAAGCCCTGTAAAATTAACCAGTGTTCCCCCATCATTAATTACGCTAAAATACACGCCGGTCAAGATGACAGTGTGTATTGGTCATTAAACTTGATAGCGATTTTAATTTTGTAGGCTGCAAATGAAGGTACTTATACTTGGCGCTGGCGTGACGGGTTCGTCGGTTGCTGAAGCGTTAGCACGAGAAGAAAATGATATTGTTGTGGTTGATTTCAAGCCACAACTCCTTGAAGCTTTAAAAGAACGTTTTGACCTTGCCACCGTATGTGGCAATGCGGCACACCCTTGTATCCTAGAACAGGCTGGGGTAGAGTACGCCGACATGGTTATCGCGGTCACGGACAGCGATGAAACCAACATGTTAGCGTGCATGGTCATTAATACCTTGTACAGCCGACCGAAAACTATTGCCCGCGTCCGCGCTATCGATTTTTTAAAGCATCCGCATTTGTTTGGCCCCAATGGCATTCCCATTGATCATGTCATCAGCCCTGAACAAATTGTCAAAAATTCCATTTACAATCTCATCGAATTTCCGGGTGTGCTGCACGTATCGGAGTTTGCCGGTGGCTTGATACGCTTGTTTTCCGTTAAAGTAGTTGTCGATGGTTTTGTCACCGGTAAAAAAATCAAAGATTTAAAAGGCCTGATGGCGAGCGGAAAAATCCGTATTGTAGCGATATTCCGGCAAGGCAAACCATTGCAAGTAACCGGCGATGCAACTATTGAACCCGCTGACGAATTATTTATAGCCGCTCCGCGTGATGAAGTTAGGCGAGTATTAAGAGCTTTGCACAAACTAGAACGCCCGATAAAGAAAATTATTATTGCTGGCGGTGGACACATCGGCAAACGTTTGGGATTGGCTTTGCAAGATGATTACCACGTTAAAATTATTGAAAAAGATTTAAGACGTGCGAAAAAAATTGCCAATGAAATTGAGAGTGCCGTCGTTTTAAAAGGTGACTGCTCGGATGAAACTTTGTTGCTGGATGAATCCATTGATAGCACAGATTTGTTCTGCGCCGTTACCGATAATGACGGGGTCAATATTATTTCGGCATCGCTGGCCAAAAGCTTGGGGGCACGCAAAGTTATTTGTCTGCTTAACAATATGTCTTACAGCAAACTTCTGCCAGGCACCGGTATTGATTTAGCCGTTATCCCCAACCAAGAAACCCTAGGCAGTATTCTAAAACACGTTCGTAAAGGCGATGTGGCGCAAGTTAGCTCTTTATGCGGTGGTACGGCGGAAGCTATTGAAGCGGTTGCCCATCTTAATAATGGCTCAAATACTGTGGTCGGACAACGGGTTGATGCCATCAAATTACCGCTGGGCATTGTATTAGGAGCATTAATCCGTAATCAAGTGGTTATTTCCATACATCATGACACCGTGTTTGAAGAAAATGATCATGTGGTTATGTTTGCGATGGACAAAAAACTGGTGGTGTATATTGAAAAACTGTTCCAGCCGCTTAACAAGTGACTTCCAGAATAAGACCTAAAAATAGTCTTTTGTTATCCTGCAATAAGGTAAATTTGTCTACACTATGAACGTTATTTTCACCGTTACTCATATCTTCGGCGTAGTTGTTATGGTCTTTAGTGGCTTAATGTCTACCTGTTTACTGACTTCCGTAATAGCAGAAGACGGAGCTACGATGGCTTTTTTACAAGGGACTAGCATTACATTTTTGTCCGGCGCATTAATGAGTTTTTTAACGCGGCATTCCCCCAAAAAAGTGTCACGGCAAGCGGGATTTTTATTAGTAACGATGTGTTGGTCAATGGCTTCAGTATTTTGTACTTTGCCTTTATTACTCTATTTACCTACTTTAAATTTTTATGATGCTTATTTTGAGGTTATTTCCGGCCTAACGACAACCGGCGCGACCATACTCAGTGGCTTGGATCAATTACCTATGTCGATTAATCTTTGGCGACATGAACTGACCTGGTTTGGTGGCATTGGCATTATTGTATTTGCCGTGGCCATTTTGCCTATTTTAGGTATTGGTGGCATGCAATTGCTCAAATCAGAATCACCCGGTTCAGTCAAAGAATCTGATTTACCTCCGCGTATCGCCCAAACGGCAAAAGCCTTATGGCAGGCGTATGTAATTATCACTATTATTTGCATCATCTCGTTACATTTAGTGGGCATGAGTTGGTTTGATGCGGTTTGCCATGCCTTTGCCGCCATGAGCTTAGGTGGGTTTTCTACACACGATGCCAGCGTTAGTTTTTTTAAATCCTTACCGATTGAGTGTGTGCTGACATTTTTTCAATTACTGGCGGCAATGAACTTCGCCACCCATTTTCTGGCGATTCAGAAACGTTCTTTCAAGCCTTACACAAAAGATATGGAATTACGGGGCATGCTATTTGTGATACTTAGCAGCTGTGTTTTTTGCGCTTTTGTCTTGTGGCATTACAACACTTATCCCGATTTCCTTACAGCATTACGTCATGCCACTTTTAACTTGGTCACTGTTGCCACTACCTCAGGCTTTATGACGCAAGACTTTAATCGATGGCCTATTTTTGTGCCTATGTGGATGTTGTTTCTAAGTAGCATTTCTGTCTCTACCGGTTCCACGGGAGGTGGCATACGTATGATCCGTACCATAATTCTTATGAAACAGGCGCGTCTTGAGCTATTTAAATCTATTCATCCTAATGCGATCAAGCCCATGAAAATTGGGGGCTCTGTTATCAGTAATAACATTATCTCTTCAGTAATGGGATTTATTTTTCTGTATTTTATATCTATTGTTTTTCTAGTCTTTACCCTACTATTGAGCGACCTGGATTTTATGACAGCCTTCTCCGCTATTATTGCATGCATTAATAACGCGGGGCCCGGTCTTAATCTAGTAGGACCTGCAAGCAATTATTCTGTACTTACCGATTTTCAAATCAATGTGTGCACTTTCGCCATGCTTTTAGGGCGTGTGCAAATATTTTCTATTGTTATTTTGTTTATTCCGGAGTTTTGGAAAAAATAAGCCTTATCCGCTAATGTCCCCTAATCTGTATTCTTTGTAAGCGCTGCTTACGACACTTCCATTGACAGCAATCTGGCAACTGCTGCCAGCGGTTTTTCATTTTCCTGAACCAAACCACCACGGTTCTGTCCTAATTCAAAGTTCTGGTAGGCAGGGATAATTTCTCCAAAAATGACTTTGTTAAGCTGGCCATAGTGGCCAAAGTCATCCACAAACAACTACGCTAGTAAAATCGGAGCATTATGCATACTCAAGCGGACATTGCAGTAGAACACATTATCGTAGCGGAAAACCTGGGTAAATCGGTGCTGACTTCCGAAGGCATGTTGCATATATTGTCAGCGGTTAATTTGTTAATAAAAGCCGGAGAAAGTATTGCTATTGTTGGCGAATCTGGCTCTGGGAAATCTACTTTAATCAGTTTATTAGCAGGGTTGGATACCCCTAGCGCCGGAAAAATCCGCCTTAATAACCATGAGCTAACCATCATGGACGAAGACGGCAGAGCTTCCATTCGAAATGCATTAATTGGCTTTGTTTTCCAGTCTTTTCAGTTATTGCCAGGGTTAACGGCATTGGAAAACGTCATGTTGCCACTGGAATTAAGCGGCAATAAAAACGCTAAAAGCTTAGCAGCGGCGTTACTGCACAGAGTCGGTTTAGCGCATCGCTTGACACATACACCCAGACAACTTTCCGGTGGTGAACAACAGCGTGTGGCCTTAGCTAGAGCTTTTGTCACCAGACCAGTCATTCTTTTTGCCGACGAACCGACCGGCAATCTGGACAGCAAAACCGGCGCGACTATTATTGATTTGCTATTTGAACTGAATCACGAAAACAAAACCACTTTGATTTTGGTTACCCATGATCAAGTCTTGGCGGCACGCTGCCAGCGCACCATTAAACTGGATTCCGGAGCTATGCTATGAGCCGTTTTAATCTGGCTCTGCGGCTGTTATGGCGTGATAGCCGTTCTGGAGAATTAACCATTTTGGTATTGGCATTAATCATTGCTGTCACCAGCTCAACGGCTATATCTGTGTTTGCAGACCGGTTGCAACGCACGATGACCGAGCAAACTGCCGATTTTCTGGCTGCCGATCTGGTCATCACCAGTCCTGAACTACAGCCTGCTAACTGGCTGGCAAAGGCCAAAGAACTAAAGCTGGATAACGCTCAAACCACAGAATTTTCCAGTGTGTTGATTGAAAATGACGAGATGTTATTGGCCAGCATCAAAGCCGTCAGCAAGGCTTATCCTTTGCGAGGCTATTTAAAAGTAACCGGCTCAGATTATTTACAGGAACAGACCGTACATCAAGGCCCTAAACTGGGCAGCGCCTGGGTTGAAAAACGGGTATTGTCCGCGTTAAAACTAAAGCTTGGCGATGCGTTAACTGTCGGTGAAAAAAAACTGATCGTCAGCCAGATTTTGACTTACGAAACCGACAAACAAGGTGATTTTTACAGCTTTTCACCGCGCGTGATGATGAATGATGCCGATCTACACGCTACCGGCATCATACAACCGGGTAGCCACGTGCATTATTTTTTTCAATACCGTGGTGATTCCAAGGCGTTGCTTGAATTTAACCGCTGGCTGAAACCGCAGTTAAATCCTTCTCAGCGTATTTTGGATATTCATAACGACCGCCCTGAATTGGGATCGGCACTTAGCAGGGCTGAGCGTTATCTGGGTTTATCAAGTATTGTCGTTATCTTGATTTCTGGTGTAGCTATAGCCATGGCCACGCGCCGCTATACCGAACGGCATTTTAATGCCACCGCCATACTGCGCTGTTTAGGCATAAAACAAAGTGAAATTCTTTGGCTTTACGGCTGCCAATTTATGTTTTTAGGTTTAGTGGCCAGTAGTATCGGTTGTTTACTGGGCTGGATTGCCCAGCAAGGCTTGTTTTATTTGTTACGCTCATTGTTACCGCAACAAGGGGCTAATCCTAGTTGGCTGGCGGTATTTTTTGGGTTTATTATCGGCATAGCGGTATTATTGGCGTTTGCTTTACCGCCGTTATTACGGTTAAAACAAGTTTCCCCACTTAGGGTTTTGCGCCGCGAACTGGAACCGTTACCTACCAGCGCGTGGTTGGTTTACGGCTTGGCACTGGCTATTATTGGCTTATTACTGGAACGTTATACGCACGATCTTAAAATGACTGCAACCATACTCGGTGTGGGATTAATAACTTTGGTGCTATTAGGCTTGCTGGTTTATGGGATATTAAAATTAGCAGCCAAATTATTACCGCAGATGAGTTTGATCTGGCGCTTTGGTCTGCAAGGTATACTCAGGAATACGCAGGCCAGTGTCAGCCAGATATTGGCTTTTAGCATTACGCTGGTGGCGATGGTATTAAGCTTTACCGTGCGTACCGATTTGATCGATAACTGGGAAAAACAATTGCCAGAAAACGCAGCTAACCATTTTGCACTGAATATTTTTCCAGAGCAGCAAACGGCGTTCCAGCAGGACATGCTGAAAAATGGTATTCAGCACAGCCAGTTTTATCCGGTCATTAAAGGCCGTCTGGTAGAAATTAATAATACGCCTGTACAACAAGTGGTCAGTAAAGATTCACAAGGCGACAATGCTACCCACCGTGAGTTGAGTTTAACGTGGTCTAAAAGTTTGCCCGAAGAAAACAAGATTACTGGAGGGGAGTGGTGGCAAAATGCACAGCCTGGGCTAGTATCAGTAGAGCAAAAATTGGCGGATAGCCTAAAAATAAAATTGCACGATCAATTAACGTTTACGGTTGGCAGTCAGCAAATTAAAGCCACAGTGGCCAGTATCAGGGTTCTTGATTGGGATACCATGAAGCCAAATTTTTATATGGTGTTCTCACCGGGCACGCTGGATGCTTACCCCAGTACTTTTATGACCAGTTTTTATTTACCTCAAACCCAAAAGAATGTGTTAAATACCCTGGTTAAAAAATACCCTGCTACCACTATTTTGGAAGTTGATGTTATTTTAAAGCAGTTCAAATCTATTTTGACTCAACTAACCCAGGCGATTAATTATTTGTTGTATTTTTCCTTGTTGGCCGGATTTACTGTATTGTTTGCAGCAGTGTACGCCACCTTGGATTATCGTATCCAAGAAGGTGCGATCATAAGAACCTTAGGCGCCAAGCGCTCTTTTTTGACTAAGATACATCTGATTGAATTTGGTTTGCTGGGGTTAATTGCAGGGCTGATAACGGTGGTTATCTCAGAAGTGTTGATTTACAGTTTATATTCAAAAGTGATGCACATTGATTACAGCCCGAATTATTATCTGTGGTTAATAATACCGATTATTGGCAGTTTATGCGTGGGCTTGGCAGGCTATAGCGGCATTCGGCATGTGGTTAATCAATCGCCGGTGAGTATTTTGAGAGAGCTGTCATCATAAAGCGACTTTTGATCCTTAATCTACTCAGTAGAGACGCAAGATTTCGCGTCTCTATCTTGTCTGTATGCTTATTTTTAATACTACGGGCAAACGGCACAACCGTTTTGTTATACTTCAAAGCATAAGTACCTACACAGGTTTCAAGCGCCTTCTCCAGCGTACCCAAAGGGCATAAAGGAGAAGGCTGGGATAAGGGAATTTAACTTGGTGATTTTATTCTCCTCATCTCACCCTCTCCCATGTATAGACCGAACATATAAGTAAAGTTTTTCAACTATTTAATTTTATCAAATTGCCACTATGTGAGTTACGGGAGTACTAATTCGGATTTACTAAGATGCTTACTATATTGCCTCCATTAATAAAACCTTGAGCGTTGAGTGGAGGGCATGACGATGCGTCACCGGCGACTAGCACGGTTGTATTCGTGGTCGCGGCCGCCAGCGCTGTAGTAATTAACTTCGAATCTGACGTGGTGAAGTTAACCAAAGGCCCTATCCTATTTGTTCTCACACCTACGTTTGTTGCAACAGCACCTCTTTGAAGGAATACTCCTGGAACTCCTCCTGTTGCAGTACAGAAAGCCTGAGATACTGACGGTAGCAGAGTAAGTGTGGCGATGATCGTGAGCAGAGTAAATAACTTTTTCATTAGTTTTCTCCTTTATTGCCGAACAGGCAGCGAATTTTCTCAGCGCCCACAACAGCATGCTAATATACGATTCTGTATACCCGCCACGTCCCAGACTAACTATGATGCCGCGTCATTCTTGAATTATGCCACGCTCCAAGCGGAAGCATGTCACTATGTGGAGGGCATGTATGCGACATTTTATAAACATTATCGTTCCAGTCTTCTAAAAAATTAGGCTCTTACTGGGTTTTGAGGGCGTGCGTTAATCTGCATCCTAGAAATTAGTCGGACTGAGAAAGTCAGTTTACTGCAAATTCGCCCTATACCCATTATTGCTTACACTGGCATAGGTTGTATTTTCTTATTTGCAACTATGGCCGTGACGCAGAGCGATAGGAACGGTATTTTTTGCGAGTTTCCTCATTGCATCAAAAATTCAGCTCTTTTTTCGTGCTTTTTGTAGACAATATCTTTCCATCTATTTCTTAATATTCCGCTGAAACGGCACCACCGTCGATTGCGCAACCGTAGACTGAGAATGGTTAGCATAAGTATCCCAATCCGGTTTATAGTCTTCCGCCTGATTACCCCAGACAAACCAGTTAGGCCGTGGGCCTCTGGCGAATAGCTCAACAAATGGCCCAGGACTACAGGCTTCGATCAAATCGTATTGCTCATCCGGCTTGCGGCTGTGCTCACGTTTACGGGTGGCAATAATATTTTCCTGACTACGACCTGGTTGCAAAGTACGGGCATTTTTACCGCGCACGCCAAACAAAATAATCTCGGTGACATTTCTGAAATAAAACCCCACGCCGCGCCGATCAGGTCCGCCATCCTTACGGATTTTGTACCACACCAGATTGGTCTTATAGGTAAACCCCCAATGCTCCATTACCTGCATGCCTTCTGCCAATAAAGCATTGGGTACCCACAAATACAAATGCGCGGTATCGGCAACAATCGCTTCCACAGGCAAATCTTTAATGGCTTGCAAAGCCATGGTTGGGTAGCGTTGCAAGCGCTTATGCTCCGGTGCCATTTTGCCAGTGCGGTTTTCAAACTGCCAGGGCGGATCGGCCAGAACGGTAGCAAATTTTTGCTTGCCCACCGCTTGCAACAGGTCATCAGAAGCTGTCATGTTTACTCGTCCTCTATATACAATTTTTTGGATATCCCAATAATTAACAACGGACAACCTGCGCCACTGCCCCCTTCAATACGCGGTAACAGCTTACCGACATGGGTCGTCGATGCCCCATACGAAGCGCCACGCCCTAACGTTTTAAATATATCTTGCAATTCATCACAGCGGGTAATGATGACACCAACGCTGATCGCCCGCAGATCAAATAACAAGCGAAAATTATTTAAATCGCGGTCAAAAAAAGGATCTTTGTTATTCCATTCGATTTCAACGGCAACACGATTTTTAAAGCAGTCGACCTTATGGGTAGGTGTGTCGATTTTACGGTCATCGACTACCACTTGGGTTTTAAACTGCTTCTCCTGCCAGTGCAAACGGTAGAGATACGAGTCGATAAACCCTGATATTTTTGATTTACTGCCGCCGGGGTTAGTAATCCAGCTTTTGTACAAGCGAAATTCCGATAGCACAGCAATAATATCTTGCCATTCCTGGGGGAAATCTTCTTTTAAGATGGCACAGGCATGTTTCCATTCGTGGATTTCGTAATGCTCGCGGATAAAGTCGGGCAGTAAATTGACGCCCATTAACCGGGTGGCCAGGACAATTGCCGTCCACCTAATACATGTAAATGCAAATGATTAACACTCTGCCCACCGTGTTGATTGCAGTTAAATACCGTTCGGTAACCTTGTTCAGAAAAGCCTTGTTGCTTAGCGATAATTGCCGCTGTTTGCAATAATCGCCCTCCCAAATTTATATCATCCAACTCATTTAAATTGGCAATATGTTGTTTGGGAATAATTAAAATATGCACGGGGGCTTGTGGGTTAAGGTCGTTAAACGCCAGTACAGCGTCATCTTCAAAAACCACGTCTGGTTTGATTTCACCAGCGGCCATTTTACAAAACAAACAATCTGTCATGATTACCTCTATCAATGAAAAGCGGCACTAGCTATTGAAATAAAACAAGGATTACCGATTTACGGATTTTTTCTTGGATAATGCCTCTGGTGTATCAGTGTAAATCAACCGAACCTGTCATTTTTTAACTATTCGATTTTACGCCGACCTTTAAACGCATGGGACAAAGTGCCGCGATCAATATATTCCAGCTCACCGCCCATAGGTACGCCCGACGCTAATCGGCTGGCCTCTACTTTATGCTTTATTGCCAGTTCATTAATAACGTAGGCGGTAGCATCACCTTCCAAGGTGGAATTTGTTGCTAGAATCAGCTCTTTCACGTCGCCTTTAGCTAGTAGATGTTCAAGCTCATCCAGACCCAATTCATCTGGGCCAATGCCGTCCAGCGGTGATAAATGCCCGTTCAAAACAAAATAATGGCCTTTGAAGAGTGTCGCCTGTTCAATCGTCCACACATCAGCGGGAGATTCCACGACACACACTGTAGTCGTATCGCGTGAGGGATCGGCGCAAATCTCACACAGAGTATTTTCAGTTAAGGTGCGGCATTGCTGGCAATGGCCAATTTCTGCCAGGGCTTTGAGTAATATGTCGGCTAAGGCTTTAGCATTATCACGGTTACGCTGCAATAACTGAAAGGCCATACGTTGTGCCGTTTTAGGGCCTACGCCTGGTAAGCAGCATAAATGCTGAATAACATCTCTTAGCAAGCCTTTTTTTTGCATAATCAGAAAGGCATTTGAAAACCGGGAGGAATGGGTAATCCTGCGGTAACTTCAGACATTTTTTCTTTTTTCATCTTGTTGACTTTATTAACGGCATCATTAATAGCAGCCGCTACCATATCTTCCAGCATATCCCGGTCTTCGCCCACTAAAGAAGGATCAATGACCACTCTTCTGGCTTCACGTTTGCCGCTCATTGTGATTTTTACCAAACCGCCACCGGATTCACCAACGACTTGCATAGCGGCCAATTCTTCTTGGGCTTTTTTTAAATCTTCTTGCATCTTTTGGGCTTGCTGCATCAAATTACCCAAGGCATTTTTCATGATTTTTTCTCCATTGAATGTTAGCGAGGCTCTACAGTGCCAGGTATTATCTGGGCACCAAATTGTTCTTTTAAAGCCAAAATAGTAGTATCGGTTTGGATAGCATCAACCGCTGCCTGCTGTCGATTTTCACGTTCTTTAAGATTCTGGATCGCGGGGGTGTCAATTGTGCTTTTGTTCGCATTAATTATTAATTTTAGCGGACTTCCACGATAGGATTGCAACGCTTTTAATAAAGTTTCTTCAGTACGCATACTGCGTATGCTGGTAGATCCTGAATCAATAACCAGCATACACTGCTTATCATCAATGCTTTCCAGAACACAATTATTAGCCAATTCGCGCGTTAATCCACTCAAGCGCATGGCGGCAATCATATCTACCCAATTATCCGTTAATTGCGTAGGGGTGGATTGCATGAGCTTGACCGGCGGCTCTTGTATTTGTGCGGGTTGTTCAGTGGCTTCAGTGTATGTTGGCACACTGGGCGGTTTTATTGGTAATGGAGCGACAACTGCTGATTTAACGCCTTGGGCTTTATGCGCCTCAAAAGGCTTTGAAGAGGGCTTGGTATGCACAGATGGACTGCCAGAAACTGTTTTCACGTTAATCGGCCTAAACGCCAACATACGCAATATTACCATCTCAAAGCCACTGCGCGGATCAGGCGCTAAAGCTAAATCTTTTTGCCCCATTAAAGCAATCTGGTAATACAGTTGCACATCTTCAGGGCTGAATTGTGCTGCCAAGGTGCTGAGCATCTCAGTATCAAAATCGGGATCAATAGCATTAGGCAGGGTTTGCAACACAGCAATACGATGCAAACTCTGCAAAATCTGCGTTAACACATCACCGAAGTCGGGGCTCAAATCGGTAATGCTGTTGATGGTATCAAGAATAGCATTCGCATCACCAGCTGCCAATGCCGCCAGGATATCTTCTACTGGCTGCTGGGCAATCGTGCCGAGCATATCGCGCACATCATCGCTACGTACACTGCCATTGCCAAATACGATAGCTTGATCAAGTAAGCTTAAACCATCACGCATACTGCCATCGGCGGCACGCGCCAATAGTTTTAACGCGCTATCATCTGAAGCTATGCCTTCTTGATCGAGTATATAAGTCATTTGACCAAAAATTTGTGTCGGTAGCAGTTGCTTAAGATTAAGCTGCAAACAACGCGACAACACGGTAATCGGGATTTTTTGCGGGTCAGTGGTTGCCAGCAGAAATTTGACGTGAGCCGGGGGTTCTTCCAGCGTTTTCAGCAAGGCATTGAAACTGTGTCCAGACAGCATGTGGACTTCGTCTATTAAATAGACTTTATAACGACCACGATTAGGCGCATATTGCACGTTATCCAGTAAATCACGGGTGTCTTCAACTTTAGTGCGGGAGGCTGCATCGACTTCAATTAAATCTAAAAATCGGCCTTCATCAACTTCACGGCAGATTTCGCATACGCCGCAGGGATTGAAAGCCTGGAGATTTTCACAGTTGATGGCTTTGGCTAATATTCTGGCCAGTGTTGTTTTACCGACGCCGCGCGTACCGGTAAATAAATAAGCATGATGGAGGCGGTTATGTTGCAAAGCGTTTATTAATGCTTTTACGACATGGGACTGTCCAACGAATTCAGTGAAATTATGGGGTCGCCATTTTCTGGCAAGAACCTGGTAGTTCATTGCAGGCTCGAAAGATAGTCACAAAAATTGGGCGGCAACCGTACCAGCCACATCCCGGCACACGAATCCCCTATTACCGTTGCTCCCTTCCGGACCTGGCGGAGTTCACAGGGTATCGTTGCGAGAGGACCGATACGGCTACCATTAATTCAGCGCTATTGGCTAAAGGAAGCTATTATCGTTTAATACACTGAATAATACAAGGCCAAGACTGCGTCAAGGCGTTATATAAATCTGCCATAACCCACCAAAAACTTGAAAACTTACCGATTTTAAACGATTTATTTTAACAATGGGTACATGGATTTTTTTTAAAAAATGCGTAATGTTTTATCTTTATACTTTAATTGTACTGTGCAAAAAACGCGTTACTCAGTTTATTAAAGCACGCTACAGAGTTTGATCTTTTAATACGGTGCACGATGCAAGTGGGTAGTCATGTTATGATTTCGAACTAAGCCATTTAAAATGTGTAACGTTTAAACAGGTCGTTTTTGCAACCCAAGAAAAGCCAATGCCATTAGTTAAAACTACATTTAAGCCTGCGTGGTGGTGTCGTAATGCCCATTTACAAACCATTTATGGGGCATTGTTACGACAAACACCCGCTATAAAAGCAATCCGAAGAGAACGCCTTATTACCCCGGATCATGATTTTATCGACATTGATTGGGTTGGCGAAGGCAACCGACCATTAATCATTCTTATTCATGGCTTATCGGGTAGTGCAAAATCTTGTTATATTGTCGGTTTGCAGCATGCACTGTTCCAGCAAGGCTTCCGTACTGTGGCAATAAATTTTCGTGGATGCAGCGGTGAATCTAACCGAACTGCGCGCTGCTACCATTCCGGCGAAACTGAAGATATTCATTTTCTTTATCAAACACTGCGTGAGCGAGAACCCAGTACGGCAATCGGCGCTGTAGGTTTTTCCCTGGGCGGCAATGTGCTGCTAAAATGGTTGGGAGAACAAGGGGATAAGCTTACTTTATTTGCCGCAGTTGCTGTTTCCATTCCGTTAGTATTAAGTGTTTGTGCCACCAAGCTTGATAAGGGTTTTTCAAGGTTTTACTGCGCTTATTTATTGCGTGAATTAAAAAATTATGTGCGCAAGAAACAACGGCACTTGGAACAAATAGGCCAAGCTGGTGAGGCTGATAAAATAAAACACCTGGGTAATCTGTCTAACATTACTTCATTTTGGCACTATGATGATCGTGTTGTCGCCCCTTTACACGGCTTTAAAAATGTAGACGATTATTATCAGCGTTCCAGTTCGCGACAATTCCTTAAATCGATTACCTTACCCACATTAATTATTCAATCTGCAGATGATCCTTTTATGACCCAAGCCGTTTTGCCGGATGTGAATGAGTTATCAATAAGTATTGATTTGGAAATAACGCAAAGGGGAGGGCATGTGGGGTTTATTTCCGGTAATAATCCTTTTAAACCCGTGTATTGGTTAGACCAGCGAATTCCAGATTTTTTGAGTGCCGGTTTGAAAGACTCGGACAATCACCTTATAGGTCAGTGAGTGCAATAAATTGCAAAAACAAACTACACGGGAGCAATTCTATGGCATTACAACCGGATGTTAAATCTGAAGGTATGTTGATAACTGAAGCAGAATATCTCAAAAGTGAATCAAATTCTGAAATTCGTCATGAATATATTGCAGGACGCGCTTATGCAATGGCTGGCGCGACTACAAATCATAACCGGATAACGGCTAATGTTGTTGGTGAACTCAGGAGTCATTTAAAAGGTATGCCGTGCGAGGCTTTTATGTCAGATATGAGAGCAAAAGTAATAAAAGACTACTATTATCCTGATGTAGTCGTTGCCTGCAATCATACAGAAGAGAAAGGAATAACCAGTTCTCCAATGATTATTGTTGAGGTGCTATCTCAATCGACGCGGAAACGCGATCTTACGACAAAGCTTGTCCAATACATTAATCTACCTACTTTGCAGGAATATGTATTGATAGAGCAGGATATCGTTCGTATACAAGTTCTTCGTAAAAGAACGGATTGGAAGCCAGAAGAATATAGTCTTGGTGATTCAATTACGTTTGAATCGATTAACTTAACGCTTCCAATCGAAGAAATTTATGATCGTGTTGACAATAAAGAGATCAATGAATTCAGGCAAACAAAATTTGTTCTGGAAGATATTGATTTTATTGAAAACGAAGAACCACACTAATTTTCAGGTTTTTTATACTGAACTTTTAGATGCTTAGACTCCTGCTCAGCAGAGTTTATTTTATTTAGGGTTAGCAGCACAGAGACCAATACAATCCCTACCGCCTTGTTTTGGATCGCAGGCGTCGCTCGGGTCTACCCACTTAAAATTGGACACGGTGCAAGGCTTAACCGTTCGGCCTGTCGAATGGTGGGCGGTTAAGCCGATCATGGTTCGACAAGCTCACCACGAACGGCCCTAACCTCAAACTGTCACGCTTTAAGTGGGTAGCCTAATTTTAGCGCACCTTAATTGTATTATTCTCGTGATTTTGCCAGTTCTTTCAAAAAGTGCAGGAATTGCTGCATATTAGGATCAACAACTGGGTCTGTAAGCTTTACACTGTGCTTCTTACCCTTGTCATCTTCTATGGTAATAGTGTAACTACGAAAATCAGCCGCTCCAGGCGTAAATTTTCCTGATTGTGGAGACATGGTAAAAAAATGTGTTTCATCAACCCATTCCTTTAATTGAATAGCATCGTTTTGGGATAGATCTCTGCTGTCAATGACAATAGGCTTGCTAAGATTCGGAAAGTAAGCAATACCACCTTCTGCCATAAATTCTACTCGCATATTAACCTCTCTATTCTACAGCCCTGGGATATGAACTACATGATATATACAGTGGAGTAACTAAACACGAAGGCCCTGGTGTCTCAAGTTGATCTGTACGTTACTTAACATAGTAATTATGTCACCGAACGGTTCAGATCAGTTTACATTGATCCCAACTTGTTGCCAAGCATTACGAACTGCTGCTTGTTCGGCACTATTTAAACCAAAAAGTTTGCTAGCAACTCTACTGGTAAGACCAGCAAAACGTTGAAAACCTGTATTAGGTCGCAAGTTTGAGTTACGTAAAGTTTCGTACCAAATAAGCCCAGCCTTTTCCCAGGCATTCCCACCTAATTGCGTAGCCAATAAATAAAAAGCTCGGTTGGGGATGCCCGAGTTAATATGCACTCCGCCATTATCCCGATTTGTGCGTACATAGTCTTGCATATGAGCAGGTTGAGGATCTTTGCCAAGCACCGGATCGTCATAAGCAGTGCCGGGGTCTTGCATGGAACGCAAGGCAACACCATTTACATTGCTGGTCAAAAGGCCAGCACCAATCAACCAGTCTGCTTTATCAGCGGTTTGTTTAAGAGAAAATTGTTTGATTAATGATCCAAATACGTCCGACATTGATTCATTTAGGGCACCGGATTGATACATGTAAGTTAGCTGTGCTTCGTCTTCGGTAACACCGTGTGCCAACTCATGACCAATAACATCCAGGGCAATAGTAAAACGATTGAACAACTGTCCGTCACCATCACCGAAAACCATACGTTGACCATTCCAAAAAGCATTATCGTAATTCTTTCCATAATGTACCGTAGCGTCCAGCGGCATACCCTCATCATCAATAGAATTACGGGCATAAACATCCATAAAAAAATCAAAGGTTTTTCCCAATCCTTCGTAAGCTTCATTAACAGTAATGTCATCAGTCAGTTTCGAGCCTTCAGTTAGCACGATCGTCCCTGGCAATGTTTCTACATTCCGTGCATCGTATATAGTACGTTTTTTCTTAACTTCGACCGCAGTAGCGTGTTGATACTGAGTATTTGATACTCCTCTCTGCTGTACTGTCATTCTTAATGCACGGAAGGTAGCATCTGTCGCCATCGTTTGTAATGCCGCTGAACGTTGCTCGGATGAGCCGTTCTTAGCGATGGAACTAAGCATGTGTGGGGGCAATATGCAAAAAATAGAATGCCGATGATGTGTAAGTTGACACATAATATTCTCCTGAGTTGTTGCAAAGTGATTAGAGTTACGAATTTAGTCATCCTAAATAATCGCAGTAAATTGTGTTGACCATAGGAAGGTGCATCAATCGACATCATTTTGGCTACTTCGATTCGCGCATCATATAAACTAATGGTTATAATAAGGCTAACACCTAAGACATTGATTGGACATTTAATTCGTATCGATAAAGTTTCGGATGCATTCCATATAGAACCAACTGGATCAGTACGCAAAATATTAGACCCACCACGAACGCCTTTTTAAATTTATACCTGTCAAAATAAAATTGACTGAATACTAGGTTACATTACAATCAAATTAAAGATATGGTGGTTGCCCTACCTACTACTCTTCGGCAGCTCTAACAGGATAATCCGACGACTCCAAAGTCAATGCTGCTTCTTCGCTTGCTGTCATAACCTTGGTAACTCCGGTGGCATTGAGCATAGCCACTGATAAACCGTAAGTCTGCATTGCCCAGTTAATGGGGAATGCGATAGAGTAGCTGCCGTCAGCCGGTCCGGCAAAATTGACAGCCATAGCATAATTGTCATCTTTGTTGAGCCAGACCGACCCAGAATCCCCACTCTTAGAAGCATTGGCACCCTTGATGATCACACAATTATCGAACATGATACTGCCTAATCCGCCGTAAGAACCATAATTGACGGTCGTTGTTTGGTTATTGATAGAATCGATCACGGCTTCAGTGTCGCCTGTAGTGCGACCAGCCTTTATTACTTTTACTCCCGTGCCAAATTGCAGATAGTGGCCTGGTACAGTAATTTTGTTCCTGCCATAACGGGGATCCAGAGAGTTCTGGCTTGTGGGTTCGGCAATTGCTGAATCTTGTGTGTTGCCTGTAGCCTTGAGTTTAACAAATTGGTAAAGACGACCGATTCGATCTGCTGGGTCAGTACCACTGTCAGCCGCTCCTGGTTGAAGAGTTGCCGAGAAGCCGTTAGAATTATTTAGGTTCAGAACATGGTTGTTACTAAGTATATAAAGAGCATTATTTTTGATTACAATGAGTCCAGTGGTGCCGGAAGCGTTCGTAGTACCAACCGAGTAACCAGCAACAAGTGGTCTTAAACGCTTGTTGTACTCTGGGTCTGCTGTTAATGCAGATATTTCTTTTGGGGCTGCAATATTGGCGAAGAAGTCTCCACTTTCTTCGATGCGAATTGGAACCTGGACTTGATTGCCTCTTATCTGCACTGTTACGAATTCATTAAGCGCAGCCACCTGCTCTTGGGGCAATCCTTTTTTTGTATAGACTACCAAGGCTGCCCCTTTACTATGATCATAAGGATCCAAGTACCCGATGCCGACGCTCACGATCTCAGACTTGGTAGCAGTGGCTTGCATGTATTGTGCTTGAGCTAATTTGGCTTCTGTGAAAGTAGTCATATGATTCTCCTAGGTAAGATTAAGGTAATGGTAATATTGATTAATTTTATAGCAAAGCTAGTGCGGCCCTCAACAATCTAAGCTCACATCAACATGAGTAGACCGTCGTCCTACCTTACGCAAAAAAAACACGTAAGTTCCCTCCGGAAAATTTTCATAACGTGCCTCACAGTAAAGACTTCCCGCCGCCCCTTCACAGCCATAAGACCTGGTATCCATCAGTGCCTGCCTTTTGCGCCAAGTACTTTTGCGATAACTCAAAATTGCACGCGTGCCATTATTACGAATACGTAAAACCACATGAAAAGCCGGTGGCCGTTTGGTTTTAACCGAAAAATACGCCTTGTGCGTGCCTCGGCCAAAATCAAACCCCACTGCTTTTGTGGCTGCCTGCACCGAAAAACACATCAGCAATAAACTGCCTAACAACACAACAACAGACACTATCCTGCGCATGGTTCACCTCGCCGCAAAGCCAATCACTTATACCTTTAACATTACATCAATGTAATCTCAAACTCATAGCTTGTAGGTTACGTCGCAATTGTTAAATTTACAATACTGCAAATGCATACATTTTCAGTTTTCGTCAAAGTTTTTTTCAACCGCCAGCCAACCTTCTTCTTTTGCTGTTTCCAAGGCTGCATAACGGCAATGCACCTTCATAATCACCAAAATACGTTGAAACTCAGTTCGAATAGTGGCAGGCGACCGGTTTAAATGCGAAGCAAGCGTTTTCGCATCCGTGGTTTTTAACACAAGAGCAGCAACCATCAATTTGCATAAAGCCGGTGTCAGTGGATTAGTGCTACTTTTATTCATATCAATTCCCCCTGTTTTAATGTGTCATTAATTACGCCTATAAACTCAATTTTTTAGATAATAAAGAACTAACTGCTAAACTCAGGCCTCCTAGACCCTTGAAACAAAAAACACGCAAAAATATTACACTTATTGCATGCTAACTATTTTTTTGCCGCTTGTCTGTGAACTATTTCACTAAAATGTTGTGTTTTTATGCACAATACACCAGTTTTTTTCTTAAGTCTGCCCTCCTTAAGGAGGGTAGTTGATCGGTTTTTGGTAGAATTTGTAAAAAAAGTCGCAGGAAACACGATCTCCAAAAAAAACGTGGCTTCAGTTAAAATATGCACATTTACCCAACATAATTAAAAACATGACCAAAAACCCACGTATTGAAAGAAAAAGCGGCAGCGCGTTACTGCCCTATATTCCAGAACTCGCCCGCCTTCGCATTGAAGTATTCCGGGATTTCCCTTACCTTTATGACGGTACGCTGGATTATGAAAAAAAATACCTGCAAACTTACATAGATCACCCTGAAAGCGTAATTGTGCTGGCGTTTGATGACGATAAAATTGTCGGCGCGTCCACAGCCATACCCATGCAATTTGAAACTGACGAGCTGAAAAAGCCGTTTACCGATAACGGTTATAACTTGGATGAAGTGTTCTATTGCAGTGAATCGGTACTGAATAAAAACTACCGGGGTTTAGGATTAGGCGTGCGTTTTTTTGAAGAGCGCGAAGCCCATGCCGCAGAATTAGGCGGTTTTAAACATTTGGCTTTTTGTTGTGTAGAACGTCCGGTCGACCATCCACGTTGCCCCGCGGATTATGTGCCGTTAGATAAATTCTGGAATAAACGCGGCTACTTCAAACATCCGGAATTAAAAACCAGCTTTGCTTGGAAAGATTTAGATGACGAACAGGAAACCGCAAAACCCATGACTTTTTGGTTAAAACATGAACGTTAAAATTGCCGCTGCACAATACGACATTAGTTTTCTGGCCAATTGGCAGGAATATCAAACCAAAATTGAATGCTGGGTGACACAAGCGGTTCAGCAAAATGCCAAAATACTGCTGTTTCCGGAATATGCCAGCATGGAACTGGCTTCGTTATTTGGTGAGGAAGTTTATTCCTCATTGAGTAAACAGCTGGTGGCAATGCAAACCGTGCATGATGGTTATATTGCTTTGTTCAAAAGCTTGGCGCAGCAACACCAGTGTATTATTCAATCCGGTAGTTTTCCGGTAGAAATTAAACCCGGTGTTTACCGCAATCGGGCTTATTTGTTTATGCCGGATGGCCATTTTGATTATCAGGATAAATTGATCATGACGCGCTTTGAGAATGAACACTGGTTTATTCAAGGCGGCAGCGAATTAAAGTGCTTTGACACCGATTACGGAAAAATTGCCATTAACATTTGTTATGACAGCGAATTTCCTTTGCTGGCCAGAAAACAGGTAGAAATGGGCGTTAATCTTATATTGGTGCCCAGTTGCACTGATACTGTAGCGGGTTATCATCGGGTTAAAATCGGCTGTCAGGCCAGGGCTTTAGAAAATCAGTGTTATGTGGTGCAATCGCCGTTAGTGGGTAATGCAGACTGGTCAGAAGCTGTGGATGTTAATGTCGGTGCGGCGGGGATTTATACGCCAGTGGATCGCGGTTTTCCGGATAACGGTATTTTAGCGATGGGTGATTTTAATGCCGTAACCTGGGTTATCAGCGACATTAATTTGGATAGGATACAAACGGTTAGGCAGCAAGGCCAGGTGTTTAATTACCGCGATTGGCCTTTGCAGGCCGCGTTTACTTAAATAAGCAGATCAATAAAGGCTTAACCGTTCATGGTTCGACAGGCTCACCACGAACGGATTACCCTAACTGTTTAAATACCGTAAGACTTACTTAATTGAAAATAGAATCGAAGGAATAGCCATTGAATTCCAGAATCTCTTTTAAGCGCTTCAAGCCATCCATTTGAATTTGTCTGACACGCTCACGGGTCACATTTAATTCCTGGGCCACTTGTTCAAGCGTGGAATCTTCATAACCACACAAACCGTAGCGGCGGCAAATGACTTCGCGTTGTTTTTCAGGTAATTGAAATACCCACATAGCGATGTTACCGCGAATGTCATCGACCTGTATTTTATCGGTAGGCGTAGAGGTTTCCAAATCAGAAATCGATTCAACCAACGGCTGGTCGTGGTCTTTACTGGTCGGAATATCGATAGAGGTCACTCGTTCATTAAGTTTAAGCATCTGCTCAACTTTACTGACCGGCTTGTTAAGATGGGCTGCAATATCTTCTGCGCTAGGATCGTGATCCAGTAATTGCGCCAGATGCCGTTGTGCCTTTAAATAGGTATTCATCTCCTTAACGATATGAATCGGCAAACGGATAGTGCGCGTTTGGTTCATAATCGCGCGTTCAATGGTTTGTCTTATCCACCAGGTAGCGTACGTTGAAAATCTAAAGCCGCGTTCAGGATCAAATTTTTCCACTGCCCTAATCAAACCTAAATTGCCTTCTTCAATCAAGTCCAGTAACGGTAAGCCCCTGTTTAAATAACGCCGCGAAATTTTTACCACCAAGCGCAAATTACTTTCGATCATAATTTTTCTGGCTTGACTATCGCCTTCCAGGGCTTTTTTGCCGTATGTTCTTTCTTGTTCTGCGGTCAATAGTTTGGAACGGCTTAATTCGGTAAAATAAATCCGCATGGCGTCGAAGCTATTGTCGTTCCGCGCTTTGATTGCGTTGACATCGTTGACATCCAGTATTTCGATGGGATCCACCTCCGCATCATCATCAAAAGGTAGGTCATCGAACACAAACATATCTTCGTCAGAAGGTTCAATTAATTCTTCAATCATTCTACTTCCTAGTCAATTCGGTCTAAGTTAAGCACGGCTTGGTTACAAGCGCGGTAAAAGTCTAAGCGGATTTACGGATTTTCCGTTTTTTCTTATTTCAAAATGTAGTGCAGCTTTTTGGGATAGCGTTCTGCCAACTTGGGCAACAACCTGGCCTTTGCTGACTGTTTGGCCTTCTTTAACAAGCAAATGGCTATTGTTGGCATAAGCGCTCAAATAGATGGAGTTGTGTTTGATGATAAGTAAATTGCCGAAACCGGCCAACCAGGAACCGCCATAAATAACTTTTCCAGCTTCAGCTGCATATACCGTTTGCCCAATTTTTCCGGCGATATCGATGCCTTTGTTTTTAGATTGCCTGAAGTTTTTTACAACAGCACCTTTAAGAGGCCATTTAAACGCTAACTTTAACATCTTTTTGTTATCAAAAGAAATACTTGCTGCTTTAAGAGGCGGATATTTTACAAATTCTGCAAAATGCTGCGTTTTTTGGATTGTAGTTTTAGAATGCGGCGATTTAATATAAGCTACTGAAATAACAGTTTTTTTAGTTTTTTTATGAACGGTTTCAGTTTTTTGTTTATGTTTGGCTAAATTATTTTTGTAAACGTATGATGGAGTATTAGTCACAAGGTTTATTCTTTGGCCGACTTCTACGGTGTAAGGTGGTGAAATCTTGTTCAACTTAACCAGCTGCTGATAACCCAGTCCTGAATTTACGCCTATGGAAAACAATGTTTCACCTTTTTTGACGGTATGATAGTTATGCTGTTCCGGCATTAAAATAGGATTAGAAGCACTAGGTTCTTTTGATAAAGATTGCTTTTCATCAATAGAATCCACCGGATTAGGGTAGGGAATAGGTTCAGGGGTGTTAATAATTGTGGATGGTGAATTACTAGGCTCAGGAGTGCTAGCCTTTTCAATCACTTTAACATCAGGTGTATTTTGCTGATCTTCGGAAATAATTTGGCTGTTAGTAGTGACAGGTGCATAGCTTGGATTTGGTACGCAAGCTTGCAGTACAAGGCTCAGCACTACGCTGTTAATAATAAATGCTTGTTTAGGATAAGAACGCATAAGGCTTATTTTTTTATTAACACTTTTTTAGCCAGATTAATTTGCGCTGCCAAATAATCGGAACCACCTCGATCAGGGTGTATTTTTTGCATGAGTTTGCGGTGTGCGCCGATAATATCCTGTTGTGTCGCCTCTTTTGTTAAGCCTAAAACTTGGTAAGCTTCTTCCGCAGACATACCGTTTTTGGGAGGGCGACTGTAAGTCTGTTGTTGTGATTGTTGTTGATACTGACCTTGGCCTTGTTTAGCACCTTTAAATTGCCACCATAAGCGGTGTAATTGCGGTGCGTAACGTAGCAATAGTGGTGCCAATCTAAACGCCGAGGCAACAGCAACACCTATTAAGGCAAGTACCCCGTTTAAGCGTCCCGTTAGCATTAATAAAACTAACACGCCACCGCCCAAACACCATAGCAGTGTTTTGAGGTATTTTGCGATGAGCGCAGGATTTTCCTTTACCAGCGAGCGTAAAGTAAAAAAGCCCAGTGTCAGCGCTAATAGCAGAACAATTGGTATCACTGCGTTCTCCGGAATGCGTTAATTAAGACGGGTGTTCTCGTGATTTGCACAATAATACCTTAGAATATCGGGTAACGTAACTGCCAAGACATCCTATTAACTATGCAACATGCACTTGTGCCGATTTTGGGGTTTGCTGCTTACAGTGGTGTCGGAAAAACTACTTTACTCAGTCAAATTATTCCGCTACTTAAGCAAAACGGTTTACGGATTGGCTTAATTAAGCACGGTCATCATAATTTTGATGTTGATGTGCCCGGCAAAGACAGCTACCGTTTACGGCAAGCCGGCGCATCGCCGGTGCTAATCGTCTCCAAACAGCGCCGCGCCATTATCACCGAAATTGTCCCCGAACAAGAACCCCGATTGGATGAGCAATTAAAATTCTTAGACCAGTCCGAGCTGGATTTAGTTTTAATTGAAGGTTTTAAATCTGAATCTTTTCCCAAGATTGAACTGCACCGTGCTGGGCTTGATCATCCTTTGTTGTATGTTAATGATACTAACATTATTGCCATTGCGTGTGATGGTATCTTGGATATTCCAGCCTCTTTAGTGCAATTGGATATTAACCAGCCGAAACAGGTGGCAGCTTTTATTGTGGATCGCTTTATGAGGCAAAAATCATGCTAAAACCTACCGTATTAATCGCTACATTGGTGACGATACTTGGTTTTTCTGTACTTGGGCAAACTGATGAATACTCCCGATTAAAACGTGATTCTGAAGGGCATCTGGTTAATCAATTAATGGGGTTATTTATTGTGCAACGAGATAAAAATAGCAGACGGCATGCCGCTAACGGTGCTGCTCAAAAATCGTTGGCAGACTTGAAACAAAAGCTTGGCGGACATTGGCTTATTGAATGGAATAAGCAAGGTACCGCAATAAAAGCGATGGTTAGGGAGACTCAAAATAGGTTAAAAAATGAAAAACCGTGGCCACTATCAAACCCCAAGGGGGTCACACAGGCTATGAAAAAAGACATTGCAATTGATTTTCTGAAAGCCAACGCTGGTCTTTTTCAGCTACCTACGGATCTCGTTAGCTTGAGTGCGGCAGAGGTTCGCGACTACGGTAGTGGCTTCACACACTACTGTTGTCTTGTCCCTTTTTCACAGACCTATAATGGTTTATCTGTTACAAATAAATATGTAATGGTTGTTGTGAACGAAAAAAATGTCATTGATGGTGTGTTCAACCATTATCAGCCTAATATTGATTTGCCGACAACGCCGATATTATCAAAAGAAGATGCTATTAATATAATACAAAACGATGCACTACAAAAACTGCAGAAAACGCTAAATCAAAATGGTAAATCATTTCCTATCATTACTGAAAAGCAAAAGAAGATTTTTTCTGAAAAATCGGAACTCACACTCATTATTCATGTAAATGGCAAACAACAACCTGTGCTTGCCCATGAGTTTTACCTACATACCTCAGATGATAGCGTCAACATCAAATATCTTATTGATGCCAATAGTGGAACAATCATTGAAGCGAATGATTATTCAAGTCCTTCCCGTGAAATGGCCTATCTAAACTAAATAACACAGCACACCATGCAAGATACCTGCGCCCCAAAATCCAAAGCCTTGCTGACCATTCCTGAAGCCTTAGAAAAAATAAGGTTAGCGATACAATCTATTCAACAATCAGAAACAGTACCTTTAAATAAAGCCTTGGGACGCATCCTTGCCGAACCGATTTATTCGCCCATCAACATGCCGTTTGACATAAATTCTGCAATGGATGGCTATGCTTTTTCTAGTGTAGATAAACCAGGGCAGGGCACATTTACCTTGCAATGTATCGGTACATCGTGGGCGGGCGAACCTTTTCAGGGAAAATTACAATCAGGCGAATGCGTGCGGATTTTTACCGGTGCAGTATTGCCGCCAAAAACCGATTCTGTGATTATGCAAGAAAATGTACAGGTGGACGGCAACAGTATTTTCTTTCCTGACGATACCGCAATTCATGACAATGTTAGATATGTTGGCGAGGATGTGCAGCAAGGCAGTTGTTTAATTACGCCACCTAAACGCTTGACAGTTTCCGACATCAGTTTATTGGCTTCAGTGGGTGTGGCAAACGTGTCTGTTAAACGGGCGCTGAAAGTTGCTTTTTTCTCTACTGGTGACGAGTTGGTTGCTTTAGATCAAACTTTAAGCTCTGGAAAAATTTACGACAGCAACCGTTACACGCTGCAAGGCTTGCTCGGTGATGTGAATGTTACTGCCACCGATATGGGCATTATTCCTGATGACAAGCAGTTATTGGAAGATAGCTTACTTGCCGCCGCAAAAGATTTTGATGTGTTGATTACTACCGGTGGCGCGTCGGTGGGCGATGCCGATTATGTGAAAGAAATTTTGGAGCGTTGCGGTGAAGTCAATTTTTGGAAAATAGCCATCAAGCCCGGAAAACCGCTGGCGTTTGGTAAGATTGGCGTAAGTTATTTTTTCGGTTTACCCGGAAATCCGGTATCAGTGATGGCGACGTTTCAGCAAATTGTTGCACCAGCATTACGGCAATTGGCGGGGGAATCGCCTAGTAAAGCGTTAAGGATTACTGCGACGTGTACTAGTACATTAAAAAAAGCGGCGGGGCGGCAGGAGTTTCAGCGCGGTATTTTGAGTCAAGACGATGACGGTAACTTTTGGGTAGTGTCGTCTGGGGCGCAGGGTTCAAATATACTCAGTTCATTGAGTCGGGCTAATTGTTATATTGTGTTGCCGTCTGAATGTACGGGTGTTAATGTCGGTGAAAAAGTTATTGTTGAGCCGTTCAGTTTGCTGCTGGGCAGTGACGGATTTGGTGAATAAATACTGTAACGAGGTGATGTATGGCGATAACTGAGCTATCAAAATTGGACTTAAATGGTACTTACACGTATGCCGATTATCTGACCTGGCAGTTTGATGATGCGGTTGAGTTGATTAAAGGCAAAATTATGGCGATGAGTCCAGCGCCGAGTTCAGAGCATCAGGGTATTTCTTGGCGCTTGGGTGGGGCTTTGTTTGTTTTTTTTAAACAAAAACAGTGTCAAGCTTATGCCGCGCCATTTGATGTGCGTTTGTACGACCGCAAAAAATCCATTATTGCCAATCGGGACATTTATTCGGTGGTGCAGCCTGATCTGTGCGTTATTTGCGATAAAACCAAAATTGATACCAAAGGCTGTTTGGGTTCGCCGGATTGGGTGATAGAAATTTTGTCCAAAGGCAATTCCAAAAAGGAAATGCAGATTAAATATCAGCTTTATCAGGAAAGCGGCATCAAGGAATATTGGTTGGTGTATCCAGGTGAAAGAGCCGTGCATCAATTTGTTTTGGATGAACACAGCGGGAAATACCAGTTGCTGAATATGTATTCCGGTGAGGATATTGCTACGCCGCAGTTGTTTTTGGATTGTCAGATTGATTTGCGCGAGGTGTTTGAGGATGATGAAGAGTAACGGTTACTCGTTGCTATAATATGTACCCGTGTTGTATCCGGTTTCAGCAGTAAATTCTATTAATATCTGGAATTAACTGAAAGTGTGCATATCGATATAATGGAACGTATGATTTTGGGTGAGTGAGGAGACGAACAGATGCCAACCTGTTGGATTATTGCTGGCCCTAACGGTGCAGGAAAAACCACCTTTGCAATGGAATATCTGCCTACAGTAGCGGGTTGCCGACGCTTTATTAACGCCGATTTGATTGCTGCCGGTTTATCACCGCTAGCACCAGAACAGCATTTACTGGCCGCCAGCCGCTTGTTTTTGCATGAGATTGAAGATTGTATTGCCGCGCGTCAGGATTTTGCTTTTGAAACCACGCTTGCCGGACGAAGTTATATTAAGCTGATAAAGCGATTACAAGCTACAGGCTGGCGGGTGGAGTTAATTTATCTGGCCTTGCCCAGTGCCGAAATGTCGCGTCTACGGGTAGCGGAGCGTGTCGCCCACGGTGGGCATAATATCCCTGAAGCTGATTTAATTCGGCGTTTTCCGCGTAGTCTGCACAATCTGTTAAACGTATTCGCGCCTAAGGTCGATCAGGTAAGGTGTTTTATGAATAGTGGTGCTAAGCCTGAATTGGTATTTCAACAAGCGAGTGTTGTCCGAACCGTTTTGCACCCTGATTTTTTTCTTCTATTACAGCGGGAGACTTAACCATGAGCGAACACACGAATTCACCCTTAACTCCAGACACACAGGCCATGTTTGATTGCTTGATCCAGGCTGTGAGCAAAACCTTGGAACGCAAACGCCGCCTTGGGCAGTATTCCGTGCAATGGAATGGTGATGCCCCGTTTGCAATAGGGGATGATGCACCTGAATATTTGCGCGTAGATAAACAAATGGAAGTTGTACAAAAATAATCGACGCAGCAACTAGTAAAAAACAAGCCATTTTGAAGCAGTACTTATGAAATTTGAATGGGATGAAAACAAAAACCAGTTGAATAGTTGTAAACACGGCATTCGCTTTGAGGAGGCTGTTTACGTGTTCTCTGATCAATTCGCTTTAAGCATCCCTGACGATGAGCACTCAGAAGGGGAAGAACGCTGGTTGTTATTGGGTAAAAACCTAAATGAGCGATTACTATTAGTGGTTCATACGTTGCGCCGTAATGATGTCATTAGAATTATTTTTGCTCGAAAAGCAACCGCTAATGAAGCAAAAACCTATATGAAGAGGATTGTAAAATGAAAGATGAATACGATTTTTCCAATGCCGAACAAGGTAAATTTTATGTGCCTGTCGACGCTATTGAATTTCCCATTTATTTGGATAAAGACATTGTGCAATATTTAAACGAAAAATGCCTGTCTAAACAAGAAAGCCTGCAAGCATTAGTCAATGACTTATTACGCAAAGATATTGAAATCGCTAAGCGGGTGGCTTTGTAGCAATGCAGCCAGTAAAAACAAGCCATTTTGAAGCAGTATTTATAGGAGGCCAACCATGCCCGAATAACCCGATTTTATGGAATTTTTATCAAACTCTTTTTTGGAGATCATCCACCGCCCCACTTTCATGCTGTTTATAGTGAATATAACGCGCTGTTCAATATTGAAGCCCTGGAAATGATGGAAGGTGATTTGCCGCCCAGAGCCATGAAAATGGTTGTCGAATGGGCAGGCCAACAACAAAATGAATTGCTATTAATGTGGAAAAGTCAGCAATTTCATAAGTTATCACCCTTAAAATAAATCATCATGAATTATCCAAAAATACACGACGCTAAAGCAATTAATCATCATGTTTTAGCGATTGAATTTAATAATGGCGAAAAAAAACGGTATGACATAACCCCTTTGCTGAAAAATGAAATGTTTTTGCCCCTGCAAAATCCAGATTTTTTTAAAAACGTACAAGTAGAAAAAGGGGGATATGCTGTCTATTGGAACGAGGAAATAGATATTAGCGAATATGAGTTATGGATTCATGGTGAAAGCCAGTGACTTATTACACAAAGATATTGAAATTGCTAAGCACGTCATTCGATTGCTAATTTTTTCTACATCACTGCAAAAAGCGACCTATGCAGAAAAGTCAGATATTACACTGGCAAAGCTCTATGCCTAAACCAGCCACGAATCCCTATTATTTGGCAAACGACTCAAATCATCAATCACCTGAACCTTATGCGTTTTATCCTCTGACCAATCCAGCAATACCAGATTACGATTAGCTTCCGTACAGCCTGGCGCAAAGCTTCTAACCACAATTCCGGCAATACCTTCTGCCAACAGTTTATCCGCCAATAACCAAGTGGGCGGCGTTTGATTGTTTAGCGCCAACCATTCCCAGGCACAGGCCAAATCGCCAGCGCTTATGCCTAACAGCTGTTGGATAGCAGGATCATGTAATTCAACAATATCCGTGCAATCAACTTGGTACGCCACCAGCGTCATTGGTTGCGGCTTAAACGGAAAACCTTGTTGAGCTTCCAGCCAAGCGGTGGTAAAGTCTAAACAGGTATAAAGGGTAGGGATACCAGGACGATTAAAGCGCCCGCCATGCTGCTTGGCACCGTCACCTGACAGCGGCGTGTAAGCCCACATCGGATGATGGGCACGGTAAACGACGCCTTTAAAATGACTGCAAGGAATCAAGCATAACCACCCGCAGCAATTCGCGCCAGATACGTTTTAACGGCATCTGCGTGCCCCGCTTTGACTAACTCTTCCGCCGTTTTGTCGCCAAAAGACGGTAGCGGTTGTGAGCGGAACCAGGCAAAAGCCCTGCCTACACCACCCGACCATTCTGAAACCCGATTGATGATTTCAACGGTATCTCTTAGCCTTGCCTGCGTAGTGCGGCTTTTTACTCGTGCGCTTTTAGAGACGGAATCCAGCGACAAACCGGTGACGTCAGCTAAATCACTTTGGGTAATATGCAATACTTTTGCCAGCGTGCCTGCCATTATCAAGCCTTCTTCACTGATTACCTGATGTAAAAATTCGATACTTGCCACAATGCCCCCTTTTTTGTACTTAATATAGGACAAATTATACGGCATAGATAAGGCTTTGCAAGTTCAGATTTTTAAATATGCCGATTGGTAGGTTTCAAAAAAATCAGGGCTTAGACTCTAATTTGGCACTTTAACGCTTAAATTAAGGGTAAAATAATATCAGCAAGTCATGCGTCTCACCGTTACAAGGTGAACTACTATAGAGGTATTTCTACATTATGGGCATAACCGAACTTCGTAAGCTACCCGCTGTCGAGAAGCTTCAGATTATTGAAACACTTTGGAGTGATTTGGTCTGTGATGAAGACAGTTTTCCACGATTGCCTTGGCATCAAACCGAACTCAAAGCGACTGAAGAAAAATTTCAAGCTGGCGGCATCAAAATACTGGATTGGCAACAAGCCAAAAACAGTTACGTTCGCAATTTGAATGAAAGTCCAAGTTCTCCGTAACATAAGGAAAGATAGATAAACGTTGTCAACAATGGATTTAACCACACACAATAACCACCTTGCCGAACAAATAAAACAATGGGGCCTAGAACTGGGCTTTCAGCAAGTTGGCATCGCCGATACCAACTTAAGCGACGCAGAACAGCATTTGCAACGCTGGCTAGCTAAAGATTATCACGGCGAGATGGATTATATGCACCGCCACGGCCTTAAGCGCAGTCGGCCTGCCTTGTTGCATGAAGGTACGGCTAGCGTGATTTCCGTGCGCATGGATTATCTGCCCGAACCTGGCACAGCAATGGATAATGCACTGACCGATCCCACGGCAGCGTATATATCCCGCTATGCGCTAGGCCGTGATTACCATAAAATCCTGCGTAAGCGTTTGCAAAAACTGGCCGATAAAATACAACAGCAAATAGGCGATTTTGGCTACCGTGCTTTTGTGGACAGTGCGCCGGTATTGGAAAAAGCCCTGGCTGAAAAAGCAGGACTTGGCTGGATAGGCAAGCATTCCAATGTGATTAACCGCAAAGCCGGTTCATGGTTTTTTTTGGGGGAGATTTACACTGATTTACCTTTACCCGCCGATACTCCCGCGACTGCCCATTGCGGCGGCTGCGTGGCCTGTCTGGATATTTGCCCCACGCAAGCCATCGTAGCACCTTATCAAGTGGACGCGCGGCGCTGTGTGTCGTATCTGACCATAGAATTACACGGCTCTATTCCGGTAGAATTTAGGTCATTAATCGGCAACCGTATTTACGGCTGTGATGATTGCCAGTTGGTATGCCCTTGGAATCGCTTTGCCAAGCTGACCAGCGAAGGCGATTTTAGCCCACGCCATCGCTTAAATACCCAGCAGTTAGTGGATGTCTTCGCTTGGACTGAAGAAGAGTTTTTAAGCAAAACCGAAGGCTCGGCGATACGGCGCATTGGTTATCAGCGCTGGCTAAGGAATATTGCTGTGGCTTTGGGTAATGCCCCTACGTCGACATCGGTAATTAATGCCTTAAAACTACGGCTAGACTACGATTCCGAAATGGTGCGCGAGCATGTACAATGGGCTCAGAATCAGCATCTTGAAAACTTGCTTGCATAGAGATGCAAGATTTCTCGCTTGTGTCTAATTAACCCGATAACTTTAATCTATATCATGGCCGAAATAATAATTTACACGACTAAAATCTGCCCTTACTGCGTTATGGCCAAACGCCTGCTTGATAAAAAAGGCGTTAAATACACTGAAATTAATGTCGATAATTCAGGTCTGCGTGAAGAAATGATGGCTAAAACCCAACGCCGGACTGTGCCGCAAATTTATATTGGCGATTTGCACGTTGGGGGCTTTGATGAGTTGTATGCACTTGAACAACAAAAAAAACTTGATGATTTGTTACAGCCATTTCTTTCTCTTAAAATAAATCAGTAACGATACCGACACGCTGACAAATACACACCATAAAGCAGGATAACCCCAGCGCCATTTGAGTTCCGGCATGTACTCAAAATTCATGCCATAAACACCGGCAATAAAGGTGAGCGGAATAAAAATGGACGCAAATACCGTCAGCACTTTCATGGTTTCATTCATTTTGTTGCTGATGCTGGACAAATAAATATCCAGCATACTGGCGATTAAATCCCGGTATGATTCAACCGATTCGCTGATGCGGATGACATGATCGTAAACGTCGCCAAAATAGCGCCGCGTACGCTCCTCCAATAATGGCGATTCACTGCTGCGGTGCAAGGCTTTTAACAATTCCCGCAGTGGCGGCATGGTTCTGCGTAAAAATATTAACTCACGACGAATTTTTTGAATGGTGGCTAAGGTTTTTGTAGAGGGATTAACCAGTAATTCGTCTTCTACGGTTTCCACCAGCTCATCAAGGTTGTCTTGCATGGTGAAATATTCATCCACAATGGCATCGATCAATACATAAGTTAAATAATCGGCACCGACATTGCGCAATTGGCTGGTGGGAATATTAAGCCGATCTATAACCGGTTGAAACAGGGCATCGGGCTTTTCTCTAAAGGTAAATACAAAATTGGATAATAACAGCAAGCTGATTTGTTCATAGCTGATACTGTAGGTAGAATCTTCTAAAGTGACAGCCTTCATCACAATAAATAAATAGTCGTTAAACTCTTCAAGTTTGGGCCGTTGATGAGTGTTAAGAATATCCTCAAGCACTAAGGCATGAATGTTAAAGTGTTTACCAATCGCATCAATAACCGAGACATCTTTTAAGCCGTTAATCACCACCCATGTTATGGTATCGGTGTTTTGGTAATGCAGGCATTCTTCAATGGATTGAATGGTACGTTTTTCAAGGTGTGTGCCATTGTAGTTAATCAGTGAAATACTGTGTGGGTAATCATGCACTTCGCCAACGTGTACCAGCGAGCCTGGAGGTAAACCGGATTTTTCGGAAGCAAAACTTAACGACTCGGACATTGGTATCTTTTAATAGTTTTAATGGGTAAGTGCCCATTGTGCAATAAATGTTTTTAAATAGGCAACGCTTCTAGCATAAAAATGCATACAACAGAAACATCCTTAATAACATTAGGCTGGCGGGAATGGGTTTCATTACCCGAATTGGCCATTCCTCAGCTAAAAGCCAAGATAGATACCGGAGCGCGTACTTCGGCTTTGCATGCGTACGAGATTGAGCCGTACCATAAAGGCACTGAACGCTGGGTGAGATTTGTTATTCATCCCAAACAACGGCGGAATGATATTTTTGTTGAATGCCATGCGCCTATTAAAGATCGCCGACTGGTGTCGGATTCCGGCGGGCATAAACAGCACCGCTATGTGATAGAAACGCCCTTAGTTATTGGGGATTTGACCGTTATGACCGAAATGACGTTGACTAATCGCGACAGTATGCTGTTTCGTATGTTGATAGGGCGCACTACGTTGAATGGCCAGTTTATGGTTAATCCACAAGCTTCTTATTTGCGGGGTAAGCCCGAGTATTAAGGTGTTGAGGTGAATGACTGCGAGTAGTTTATGCAGGTTTGCCAGCCATCATCCATATTTTTATATGTTTGGTTAATTTAAATACGAGAGCAGGCTGTCAATATCTCGTGATGCGTGGAATACCCGAACAAGCTCTATACCGTCTTCAAGCGGAAAATAAAAAATCAAGTAGTTTCCAACTGGATGACTTCGTAAGCCCTTTGTGACTTCATCGCGGCTCGTTCCCATGTTTGGAAAATCTACCAGTACGACACATTGTTTTTGAATACGATCCAGGAAACTATCCGCGTTATTGGGGTTGTTTTGTGCAATATGCCACCAAATTTCGTCAAGGTCACTTTCTGCTTCGGGTCTTTGTAATAAACGCGGCATTAGGATGTTATCCTTGCGCTTGTTGCGCGGTAAGTCTTTTGCGCCCCCGATCCTTGATGGCTTCTATGTCCAAAGGAATGGCCTCACCGCTGTCTATTCCTTTTTGAATTTCGTGTTGTAATTCCGTAAGTCGCCATTCGCGTAATTGATCGCGTTCTTCTAAAAGGCGTAGTGCGTCGCGCATTACTTCGCTTGCCGAATTATAAAGTCCGCTTTCTACTTTGCTTTTTACTAATGCTTCAAAATGTGGGGTTAAGGAAATATTCATTGTCTTGATGTCTCCATGTTGAGTGAGTAATAACAAAAAATATCAATGATTGTTATAGTAGCGTAAGGACTTAACAAGATCTATAAAAAAGGCAGATGAGCCTTCTACATCAATTATTTTGGATATTTATCGCTCTCAGACTGGAATGCCACTTGTCACATAAATAAAAACCCCGCGCCAGCTATGCCAGCACGGGGTTTTTAGGTTAAAGCATATCAATCCGATAGATTTTGTAAGTAGTTTGTTTTGTAAAAAGCATTGTAATAGATATATAAGTTTTTATATAATCAGCCGATGAAAGACATCATATTTTTAGGTTCCAGTAGAGGTGATTTACGTGATTTCCCCGATGCAGCTCGGCGCGATTGTGGGGTGGAGCTTCGCCAAGTGCAATTTGGTCTTGAGCCTTCTGACTGGAAACCTATGGCCAATATTGGTTCTAATGTTCGTGAAATACGTGTCCGTGCGGGTGGCGCATTTCGTGTGATCTATTTAGCTACCCGCCCAGAAGGTATTTATGTGTTGCATTGCTTCCACAAGAAAACCCAACGGACTTCCCCACATGATATTGATTTGGCACGAACCCGTTTTAAGCAAATTGGAGTATAAAATATGACTGAGATTGTTAAAGCTGATGAAAATATATTCTTGGAATTGGGGTTTCCTGCCCATGAAGCAGAAGTTTTGCAGTTACGAGCTGATTTAATGGCGCGTTTGCGGGTATGGATTAAGGATAGCCAATTTACCCAAGCGGAAGTTGCTAAGCATTTAGGTATTACACAAACCCGTGTTTCAAATCTTGTGAGTGGCCAGTGGAAAAAATTTAGTGTGGATATGCTGCTTACCTTAGCTATAAAAGCCGGTATTCATATTCACATAGAGATTGATAACGCTGCCTGATGGGATTTTTAGGTTAAAGTCTTTCTGTAACGGTTTGGATTTATACTGTATGCTCTTTAAGCCATTCTTTCAGTGCATTGTTCATGCGGGTTTGCCAGCCATTGCCCATGTTTTTAAAGGCTTCCAGTACCTCGGCATCAAAACGCACAGTTGTTGATACTTTAGTGGGTTGCTGTTGTTTTCCACGCGTTTTTAAGTGCCGCAACGTAGTTTGTAACGATTCAGGTAATGCAGTAAATGGCGTGGAATTTTTAAAATCCTGATCAGTCCATTCTGGATTTTCATTATCAATCACTTCTTGATTGGTTTTCATAGCGTTTAACCTCGCGTTTGTTGGCTTTTCTAAAACTGATGACTCGAATGCCGCCCACGATTTCAACAAATACCAATGAATAAAGACGTTTATCAAGAAATCCTATGGCGCGATAGCGAGTTTCACCGTAGTTGTATCGGGTATCGATATCAAATTGAGCTGTTTCAAAATCAAACTCTGCGACACGTTCAAAACTTAAGTTGCGTTCCTGAATGTTTTTTTCGTTTTTTACGGTGTCAAATTTAATTTCCATCACTTTATTGTAGTAACATATAGACAGTAAATCAACCTAACTTAACCAAGGTAATCGCGTTAAGACAATCACATATTGTGACATTGGGTATGGATGTTTGGGGGCGCTTGCTGGTGGTGGCATATCACTACCGGAATGAGGATGAAATTCGGGTTATTTCTGCACGAATCGCTGAGCCTCACGAGCGGCGCACTTACCCAGGAGAATTAAATGATGAAAGATGAATACGACTTTTCTAACGGCGTTCGTGGTGCGGTTATAGACGCCAGCGGCAAAACCCGCATCACTATTTTTTTAGATGATGATATTTTGGCGGCTTTTAAAGAACGTGCTGCGCAATCTGGCAAAGGTTATCAGACGCTGATTAACGAAACTTTGCGTGGCAGTTTGTCGCCGGAATCAGCACCCTTAACGGTGGGTACTTTGCGACAAATTCTGCATGAGGAATTAAGGGCAGCATCGTAGCGTGTTTTGCACCCAACAAAAAAACCCCGTGCCAGCTAAGCCAGCACGGTGTTTTTAGGTTAAAGGTTTCTGTAGGTTTATGCCGTATGCTCTTTAAGCCATTCTTTCAGTGCATTGTTCATGCGGGTTTGCCAGCCTTTGCCGGTAGAGCGGAAGTACGCCAATATATCTGCATCGTATCGAACTGCCACTTGTTCTTTGCGTGGCTGTTTATTGACCCCGCGTGTTCTCCGAACAGATTCAGTATGTAATTCGGCAGCTGAGTGGCTAGTAAACGCCTGTTTCCAATCCGCTTCGGTGGTCGATGGACTGTCGGCATCATGAATAATGTCGGCATCGGTTAAAGCGTTCACGGTTGCCCAGTTGGTTTGGTCAGTGCGGGGCATGTTGCCAGTAGATTTGTTGTTCATGTTTTTGTGCCTTCCTAATAGAAATAATGTGATCGTTTTCGCCGCGTGGGGTATGTACCACAAAGACGATTACACCGTTCCAGATACCTAGTGTTTGTAGGCGTAATTCTCCGTAAGCATCGCGGCCGTCTTCGCGGGTTAAAGTAAAGCCTTCAAAAACAGTTTCACACCCCACAAAATCAAGGTAATGTTTGTTAAGGTTAGCTTGGCGCTTGTTTTCATCATAAGTAATCACTGTCAAATAGTAGGCACAAAAAACAGAGATGTCAATCAAATTGTAGCTTCGTTTTGCACCCAACAAAAAACCCCGTGCCAGCTAAGCCAGCACGGGGTTTTTAGGTTAAAGCATTAGACACTTTTAGAGGCTGTTTGCTTAAGCTGGAAAAAACGCTTTGAGAATTAAAGCCATTACGCCGCCAAGTACAATGCCTAGCATCCATTTGACCAACGTTAATTCGCCTTTAACTTGCTCAAAACGAGTTTCTATTTTTAATTCCAACTCGCGAATATCCCGCTTGCTTGCAAGTTCTGCTTCAACTGAAACATCTGTATTGACCATAGAATCAAATGGGTTCGGCATGAAGCTTAACGCCAAGCGCCTTAATAACCTTCAAAATCGTGTCGAAACGTGGTTTTGACCCACTAGCCAAAGCTTTATACAAGCTCTCCCGCCCTAAGCCTGATTCTTTGGCTATCATCGCCATGCCTTTTGCTTTGGCAATATGCCCCAAAGCACGCAGAAGCTCGTCGCTGTCACCATCGTCTAGTACTTGGGTAAGATATTCACTGATAGCTTCGTCGTTATCTAGCAAGCTTGCCATGTCGAATGGCAATAGTTTTACAGTCATGGTTTATATTTCCCCGGCCAGTTTAATAGCACGTTTAATGTCCATCTGTTGTGTTGATTTATCACCACCGGCGAGTAAAATCACAAACAATCCACCACGTAGCGTAAAGTAAACACGATACCCTGCGCCCACATTAACACGCATTTCAGACACATCATTACCGATTGATTTGATGTCACCCAGATTGCCATTTTCCGCGCGTTCGATACGCCGTGCAATAGCCGTTTTAGCACGTAAATCGCGTAAGCTATAATGCCACTTCGCGAAGGCTTCGGTTTGTTCAACGATGTAGTTCATGGGTCAATTGTATCTCAATAGATACAAAAATCAATCCGAATTAATCTGCACAAACAAAAACCCCGTACCAGCTAAGCCAGCACGGGGTTTTTAGGTTAAAGCATTAAGAAGTTTTTAGAAACTGTCTTTAAGTCGGGAAAAATGCTTTGAGAACTAAGGTTAATATGCCTCCTAGCACTAAACCAACCATCCATTTGAGTATTATCAATTCGCGCTCCAGACGATTAATGTCGGATTTTGTTGGTTGTTGTGAATCTGTTGTAGATGTCACAACAATCTAACCAGTGCAGCTACTATGACTACTGATGCTGCCATCATACCGCCCAGTTTGATGGTCATACGGTACTCCATTGCTTGCATTTCTGCTTTCAGGGAAAGCTCCATTTCTTTGATTTCTGCTTTCAGGGAAAGCTCTAATTCTTTTAAATCGCGTGTGGTTGCTACTTCAGTTTCTGCTTGGGCATCCCGAAAAGCATCTGCAACCGCTTCAGCCTGATTTTGCTCGAAACCTGCCTCTTTTAATTTGCGAACAAATTTCAAGGTATCAAACGTAACCGTTGCCATAACAATAACCTGTAAGTATTTACTATAGGTGTCAGTATAACAAAGCGAATGATAAATGTAAGGTAGGTTTTAAGTGTGCGGGTTATGTTTAAACACAAAAAACCCCGTGCCAGCTAAGCCAGCACGGGGTTTTTAGGTTAAAGCGTTACAACTAGCTCTTAGATAAAGCTTCCAATAGCTAAGGTACCGGTAAAGCCAGTAATTTCAATAACAAAATCTGTAGCTGTAAATGTGCCGCTTGAGTCCAAATCAACAGCCAGAAATTCATCACCTGCTGTTACACCACCACCGCCAGTCGTTGCGGTAACGATAGCTGCGGTAATGTCTGCCGAGGCAACTTTAAATCCAGTGCCAATAGCTCCTTTAGTCAAAGCAGTATTCATATCAGTAATAAAAGTAGCTTCGCTGATTGCATTGGAACCAGCAGCAGCAGCAACTACACTCGCTACTGTTACTGACAGGCTTATTTTATCGGTAGCAAAATCTAAAAGGCTGTACACATCAATACCCGCAACTGAAGTGGCAGTTGCAACAGTATCCGCTACTCCTGTTGCAAATGAGATGGTATCTGCACCTACGCCGGTAGTTATAGTGTCTTTGCCAGCACCGCCTGTTATAGTATCGTCACCTGCTCCAGCACTTATTGCGTCGTTACCTGCTCCGCCGATGATTATATTATCACCCGCATTACCAGTAATAGTATTCGCCAAAGTGTTACCGGTCAAATTAATACTATTGGTAGTAGTTATATTGGTAACAGTAAGATTTTCTACTCCAGAACCTGCAGTAGCCATGTTAAAGGTTACGCTAGTGTTAATTGTATCGGTACCGAGTGTATCAGTGACTTTATCGCCAGTATTATCAACGAAATAACTATCATTACCAGCACCGCCTTGCATGTTATCTGCACCTGCACCACCGTCTATTACGTTAGCAATAGCATTACCAATGATGGTATTGTCAGAAGCATTGCCGGTTGCATTACTCGCTGAGCCCGTTAGAGTAAGGTTTTCTGCATTTGTATCAGAACCGCTGGTAGTCGTAATGGTACCTGCTGCGAGGTTAAAATCCACGCTGCTTATAACTGTATCTAGTGTGCCAGCGGTATCAGATACTTTATCGCTTGTGTTATCTACGTAATAGGTATCGTTCCCGCCAGCGCCCTGTAAGTCATCAATACCTGTGCCGCCGTTTAGTATATTGTTGCCGCTATTCCCTACCAGAAAATTAGGTAAGGCGTTGCCCGTCGCATTAACATTTCCTGAGCCTGTTAAAGTGAGCTTCTCAACACCAGCAGCAGCGGGCGTGGTTAGTAAATAAGTTACGCTACTTTTTACATGATCCGCAGTACCATTTGCAGTTACATTAGATGGATTTACAAGCTCGGTCACCACATCACTAGAGCTATCAACAATATAAGTATCATCGCCTCTACCGCCGGTCATGTTATCAACGCCTAAACCGCCGTTCAGTGTGTCATTACCTTGCAAACCGTATAAGGTATCATTACCCGCGCCGCCGATTAATGTGTTGTTATTACTATTACCCGTTAAGATATTAACTTTAGTATTACCGGTCGCATTGATAAGTGCAATACCCGTTAAGGTAAGATTTTCAACGCCTGCGGCCGCTGCACTTGCTATAGAGTAAGTTACGCTACTTTTTACCAAATCAACTGTACCATTCACACCGTCGGGAGTAAGCGGCAATGCTACCGTGCCTAAAGATGTTTCATTCACCACATCGCCGATATCATCAACTATATAGATATCATTACCTACACCGCCGGTTAAATTATCAGCGTTAGCGCCGCCATTCAGGATATCATCGCCTGCATTGCCAATAATAGCATTTGCCGCACTATTGCCAGTCAGTATGTTATTCTTAGCATTACCTGTAATATCAACAGCACTGGAACCAGTAAGAATTACATTTTCAATAAATGCCTGGCCTTTAATGTCAGCACTACCCAGCACCAACTGCCCGGGGTCATTGATAGCAAAATGAATATCAACAGAATCTGCAGAACTGATAGTATCTATACCAGCGGTATCGGCATATTGTGTAGTGGAAGTAACAATTGCAGTGGCTGCTTTGCCTTCAATAACTTTGTCTCCCGCATCCAAAATATAAGTATCGTTACCTGCCAAGCCTACTAGGGTATCAACTGCACCATTATTTGAGCCATCGATAATATTGTCTTTCAGGTTGCCAGTTAAGGTAACAGCGCCCATTGATGCAACAATATTTTCCACTTCGCTAGGCAAAATATAATTTACACTGGAGAAAACGGTATCAACGCCTTCGTTAGCATATTCAATGATAACATCGGAGCCGGTGGTATTATTAACGATATATTGATCGTCGCCTGCACCGCCTTGCATAATATCAAGGCCGTCAGCTATATAAGCGATTGTTGGGCCGTCACCACCTGTAATAATGTCGTCTCCTGAAGTGCCTATTAAATAATCATCGTCGGTTGCTGTAGCTGAGCCAGAAATGGTTGCTGTAGATGGTTTAGATGGAAATGCCATAATAAAATCCTCGTTTTAGTATTTGCCAGTATTGGCGGAGTTACGTTTATAAAATAGAAGCCACCGTCATTCAGTAATATTTAAAGCAGATTGTGTGCCAGCTTTTTTATTAATAGTTTAATTGCCTTGCAGGGCTTTATATTGCTGGGTTTTTGTTATTAATGCCAAGCAGGAATAGAGGGTTTTTAATGGGGCAGGGAGCTTTTAAGGCCTGTTGAGTGAGTAATTATGTCATCTTGTGACAAAAATTGTCAGGTGAGTAGGGTGGCGGTGCTAGAAAAATTTTCATTAGGGGTTACGCATTAATTACGTATTGACAAATACAATACAAGATATAGACTGCCAGAGATGGATATTCACTTTGAAAAGAATGGCGTTAGTTTTGTTTGGAATGCACACAAAGCAAAACTTAACACTAATAAACATGACGGCATTACTTTTGAGCAAGCCTCTTCAGTGTTTTTTGATCCATTTTTTACGTTAACTGATGCAGATCACCCTAATGAAGTGCGTGATGCAGTGATTGGCTATGATGAATCAGGTCGCTTGCTGTTTGTGGTTCATATAGAATTTGAGAGTGACTGTATCCGCATTATTTCGGCTCGCAAAGCCACTATTACAGAGCGTGAATATTATGATTTCTGAGACCATTAAAAATCGCCTAGGCAAAAATCGCCCAATGACTTCCATTACTTTACGCATTCCGGTTGACGTGGTGGAGTCCATGAAGAAAATCGCCCCGTATAAAGGTTTTTCAGGGTATCAGGCATTGCTGAAAGCTTATATTAGCGAAGGTTTACGTCGTGATGAAGCGCAATTTACTTTTAGCAAGGAGGCCCAGTTGATTGCGGCATTAAAAAAGCGTGGCGTTCCTGACAGCATTATTGAAGATGCGGCTCGTGAAGTGGCTTGAGTACGTTTATGACAACAAGGTACACATCATGAAAGAAGAATATGACCTTTTCCAGATGAAATCGCGGAAAAACCCTTACGCATCGAAGTTAAAAACCCCAGTCACTATAAGGCTGAGTGAACATGTTGTTGGTTATTTCAAAGAAATGGCAGAGGGCACAGGCGTTCCTTACCAAAGTCTCATTAATTTATATCTTCGGGATTGTGTACACCAGCATCGAACCGTTGACATATCTTGGCCGAAGAGAGATTAAATACTATGTCACGTAACATTATCATGCCAACTGAAGAAGAGGACGCTGAAATCAATGCGGGGATTGCCGCTGACCCTGATACAGTCGAATGGACAGATGAAGATTTTGCAAATGCCCGCTCGGCTTATATTGAATCCGAAGCTGAAACCCAATTTAAACTGAGGGCGGCACGGGCAGATGCTCAACAGGCTAAAGCAATTCTTAATAAGCTAAATCAACATTTTGAGGGTGTACAACAGTAAGTTAGCCGTGGAATTTAAAGTTCGTATGATCGATACCTCTTTAGATGATGGCTACAAAGCTATGGCCACAGACCACGAGCGTGAAAATGAGGCCAGCGAATGGTGTAACGCCATTACTGGCGATATGATAAATATAAACGAAGCACAGCGGCAACGGGGGAATCCCAAGCGGGCATTACAATTGCTGGATGAATTGGATCAAATGAATCTTTAACAATAAAGTGACTGTATCTGCATTATTTGGGCTCGCACAAAGCCACAAAGACTGAATCTAAACACTACAAAGGTACACGGCATGAAAGAAGAATATGACCTTTCGCAAATGAAATCGCGGAAAAACCCGTATGCATCACAGTTAAAAAGTCAGCCACTATACGGCTGGGTGAAGATCATGAATGGCTTGAAAATGATTACGATGTCGATTGATGAAATGCACGCCGCACATGAACGTGGCGATTCAAAAACAGATTTTGCTGCTTTACATCAGTATAAATCATCTGGTATTGAACCCAGTGATGATGAAGACTCCCCTGATTTGACGTTAGTTATGCGTGAAGCAATGGCCAAACGCCGTGCTGCAAGACTTATCGGTAGCAGTGGTGAAGAGCAAGTAGCAATTCGGTTTGATAAAGATATTCTGGAAGCCTTTAGAGCCACTGGCAAGGGATGGCAAGCGCGTATGAATGATGCACTTAAAGAATGGCTTAAGGAACACGAGCTACTTAGTTAAATGGGTAGCCTTTTTAGAGCTAGCACTAAGACGGGACATCCGTTCGCTGAGCTTGTCGAAGGGTTTGTTGTTCATGGTTCGACAAGCTCACCACGAACGGCTTTTTTAAACTGTCCCGTCTTAGTGGGTAGCGGTTTTTTATAAGCAGGGTCAATACGCTCACATCTAGCAGAAAAAAATTTCACAGCAATTATATTTACCAAGGCTTTAACCTATTGTTAAATAAACTAGCCAGTGCTATATTAAATTATATTTTTATATAACTTAAAAGGAACATAGCCATGCACACAACAAATCTTCGTAAAGTGGGTGGTTCGACAATGCTGGTGATTCCACCGGCTTATCTTGATCAATTGCATATAAAAGCCGGTAATGCTGTGGATATTGAAGTTGAACAGGGCCGGTTAATAGTGAAGCCACAATTTCGCCAACGCTACACGCTTAGCGATTTATTGGCTCAATGTGATGCCTCGGAAGATATAACAGCAGAAGACCGTGCGTGGCTTGATTCTGCGCCCGTAGGTAACGAGCTTATCTGATGGAACGAGGTGATATTTATTTAGTTTCACTCGACCCAACCTTAGGCCACGAACAACAAGGCACACGCCCCGTTCTGATAGTATCACCCACAGCGTTTAACAAACAGACAAAAACTCCCGTCATTGTGCCTATTACAACGGGCGGAAATTTTGCCCGTGTGGCGGGTTTTGCTGTGTCGCTCATGGGATCAGGAACGCAGACAACAGGCGTTGTCCGATGCGATCAACCACGCACTATCGATCTTGCCTCACGCAATGCCAAAAAGCTTGAAAGCGTACCCGCATCGGTTATGGATGAAGTGCTGGCAAAACTGTCCGTTCTATTTGAGTGACGCGCGATGAGACGACGGATGAGCAAGAGCCGATCATGGTTCGACAAGGCTCTCATGAGCTTGTCGAATGGCTCACCATTTATGCCCTTTGGGTACGAACGGCTTACCTCTAACAATAAGTTTTTGAAATCACGAAAATGAAAAAACTCCCTATCGGCATTCAAACCTTCAGCAAACTACGTGAAGAAAACTGCTACTACGCTGACAAAACGGCTTTCATTTCAAGTCTGGTTAACGAAGGGACGCATTATTTTCTTGCCCGTCCACGCCGGTTTGGCAAATCATTATTGCTCAGCACTTTAAAATCAGCTTTTAGCGGTGAGCAGGCCTTATTCCACGGCCTGTATTTGCAGGATCACTGGGATTGGTCAGTGCACTATCCGGTGATTGATATTAGTTTTGGGCGAGGCATAGTGACTTCGGATGCAGTCTTGGGACAACGCTTTTTAGCGATGCTGGATGAAGTTGCAGAACGTTATGAAATCGTTTTACAACAGCAAGATTTGGCGAATCGCTTTGCCGAATTGATTCAGCGCTTACAGCAAAAGTATCAGCAAAAAGTGGTGGTGTTGATTGATGAATATGATAAACCAATTCTGGATAATATTGAAAAACCGCAACAAGCTATCGAAATCAGGGAAGGCTTGAGAAATATTTATTCGGTGATTAAAGACAGCGACCCGTACATTAAATTTACGCTGCTAACGGGCGTAAGTAAATTCAGTAAAGTGAGCCTGTTTAGCGGTTTGAATAATCTAAATGATATTAGCCTAAATCCGCGTTATGCAACCCTGTGTGGCTATACCTATCCAGAAATTAAAGCTGTTTTTAATGGCCATTTGGAAGGTGTCGATTTTGCGCGATTGGCCGAATGGTATAACGGCTACAATTTTCTGGGTGAAAAAGTTTACAATCCTTTTGATGTTTTACTGTATCTGGATCAACGGGTATTTAAAAACTACTGGTTTGAAACCGGCAGTCCATCGTTTTTAATTAAGCGTATCAGGGAAGGGCAATACTTAATCCCTGATTTTGAAAACGTAGTGCTGGATGAAGCCATGCTGGCCAGTTTTGATGTTAACGAAATCACCCTGGAAAACCTGCTGTACCAGACGGGTTATTTAACCATAGACCATGTGGAAGAATTGGGTGGTAACCGTTATTATCACCTGGCTTACCCTAACCGCGAAGTGAAGGCCAGCCTGAATGGCTATCTGCTGAGGGATTTAACACAAACCTCACCCAGTACGGTATCCAGCAATCAAATTCAGCTGTATAAAGCCTTAAACCAACCTGATTTTGCCAAATTGGAACAATCACTTTTGGCGCTGTTTGCCGCTATTCCGAACGACTGGTATCGTAAAAATCAGTTAGCCCACTATGAAGGCTATTACGCATCGATTATTTACAGCGCTTTTGCCGCCCTGGGTTTAAAAGTGATTGCTGAAGATGTGACCAACCAGGGGCGTATTGATTTGACCGTCATGCTGGACAATAAAGTCTTTATCATCGAGTTTAAAGTGCTGGATGACGCAAAAAAACAAGGGTTGGCGTTGGCGCAGATTAAAGCCAAACATTACAGCCAGAAATATGCCGGTTCTAACAATAGCGTGTATTTAATCGGCATTGAATTTGATAAAACCCAGCGTAATATTGAATTTTTTGAATGGGAAGCGGTTATTAAACCACGAACGTATTAACCGTTCGCCTTGAGCTTGTCGAAAGGTGGGCGGTTAATCTTTGTTATGAGGCGGGTAGCCATAGCATTATTATGAGACTAATTTATCGTAAACCGCATGGCTACCAATCCAAAACCATTGCACACCCTCATCGATTGGAACGCCTAATGCACGATATCCCAAGCTAACACGGACGCTACGAAATGCGCCGTTTTTAACCGATTTAAATTGTAACGAGGGATGATGCGGATTTTGTTTGAGCAGCTCATAATTTTCACGCGCTTGCTGCTGGATATTAATAGGCAAACTATCAAAATGTTGCCAGAATTTTGACGAGGTGAAATGTTTCAAAGCTCACGCGCCATGCCCTTCTGGTATTCAGCTAAAGCCTCGTCGGCTAGTGCATCCAGCTTTCCGGCGTAAGCATCCGCTTCAATTTGTGCATCCCAGGCTGCTTCATCAAACTGAGCAAACCAACGACGAAATTCAGCTAAATCGTGTGCAGGGAGTTGCGCAACTGCTTGCTCAATGGCATGGATAGAAAAAGTCATAAATCGCTCCAAAATTTGTTTGATAACATAATTGTAATTTACAGTAATGCTCCATAAATTAAAAGCCTTAAGGCCACGGATTAATATCAATAATCTTCATGACCGCTGCGGAATTGGCATCCACCAAAACCACCATATCCTTCACCTTGCCACGCAACGGCAGCCACTTAACCGCCTTATCTTGCCAATCTTGTAAAGCCGCAAAATCTTGTGTTTTTATATTTAGCGCTTGGTTTTTATGGCTTAACTGCTCAAGTTCCTGCAAAGGCCTAGCTTTTTTTAATATCTGCTCTTTAACTTGCACTAAAGGTACAAACAGTTCCGGCAATAACGGCCAATCTGGACCACCTGCAGTCGCTGAAAATAAAATTTCCTGGTCTCGCTTAGGGTCTGGTGAAGCCACCGCTGCTACCCAACGTGGACTAGCCCAGCTGGTTTGTGCTGTTGCGTTTTTATTTTGCAAAGCTATTTGAGCGCTGCCCGCGTCAATATCAGAGGCTCTGGCGATTTCAAAACGGTCTTGGCTGAACACTACAAAAGCCGGACGGCCTTGAAAAACCGTGTTAATGCCATAACCTAAAGCCATTAACTGCAATAATGCAATAACCGTAAGATCAAATTTTAACGATGCCTTACCGGGCTTGTAAACCACGAAGGTTAACATCGGGCCAATAACAATATCCACCGATAACAAAATTAAAAAAATTTCGGTTACTCCCACTGCACTGTGTAGTGGCATGGGATACCACACAAAAAAAACTAAAATAACGGCGACACCAGCAACCACGCCGGATAATAACAAATGTATTAAAAAGGCAGAGAATCGATTTTTCATGGAGTGAGTAATGTAGTTAGAGTTTGACGGCTTTATGGCGGTAAATAAAAAATACAGCTAAATTCCTATACCTTGCAATTGGCGGGAACAAATTTTCTATTAAGGGTGGCACTGCCTGAAGCCGCTACGGAAGTGGAAGTGCCTTCAGATTCACATATCCAAACAATTGAACCCGATTGAGGAGGCGTTCCTGGAGTAAGGCCAGTATCACCGTCTCTAGGGACTAGGATTAACGTTGGACTTTCTGTTGCCACCTTATCTGTATAGGTAATAATAATTTCCCCCGTTGCATCGATAATTACACTGGCAACCGTGTCTGTTGGATTAGGCGGATTCCAGCCGGAGTTAAATAGGTGTCCATGGTAAGCGTTTTGAACTACCGCTATTTTTGCTGGAATGGCTAAAGAAAATCCCTCGGTTACTTTGGCACGTACCACGTAATCTTGATAAAAAGGAATCGCTACTGCTGCCAAAATGCCAATAATGGCAACAACGATCATTAATTCGATTAAGGTAAAACCTTGTACTATGTTGATACGATTTTTCATGGCGCTTGTGTTGCTCTTAAGTTAATACGCATCGACTACTTCTGTTAAACTGAAGCGTAGTCAAATTGTTAGCTATGTCAACATCCTAACCAATCAAAAATCATTTAAAAACACCAACGCAAAAAAAAACCGCCCTTGGTTTCCCTAAGGGCGGTTTTTATAACTCAGCTCAGATTAAGCAAGTTTGACCTGGGCTACTAAGCTCTACAAGTAGCGGGCACATATTTGCCAAGAATTGTACCTGGAATAGTACTTGCTGCATTAGTAGTAGGGGGTGTGGCGGAGTTGCAGTTCCAAGTAACTGAGCCAGTTGTAGGCGGAGTGCCAGGTAAAAGAGGCCCACCTGCATTAGTCCCATCACGAGGTGACAATACTAGAGTATTTGATCCAGCAGCGGCAACTTTTGCTGTATAAGTAATCACGATTTCACCGGTATTTCCACCAGTATCTCCAACAGTAGCAGTAGTACCACTTCCATCTATAGTTACACTGGCAACACTGTCTGTTGCGTTAGGCTGAGTCCAACCGGACTCAAAATTTGTGCCATTAGAAGCATTTTCAGTAACGGCTGTTTTTGCAGCAGCAGCCAAAGAAAGACCTTCTGTAACTTTGGCGCGGACAATATAGTCCTGATAAGCCGGAATCGCTACCGCTGCCAAGATACCAATAATGGCAACAACGATCATTAATTCGATTAAGGTAAAACCTTGTTGTACTTTTTGTATTTGATGTTTCATAGCGCTTTCCTAGTATTGTTGATGAAAAAATAAATGGTTACGTCGTAATCAATATTGCACTATGCGTGCCAAGAATTTTATTTTTCTAAATTATCCAGTTAATTTTTTTGAGAAATAACCAAAAATAATTAATAAACAGCGTGTTAAATAATCTTGTCGTTTTTAGAATAAACAAATTAATAATACATAAAACCCATTTGAGTATGCTAAAACATAAATTAACAGACTTTTTATGTCAGCATGTGACAATTTTTGTCACCTTGTTCAGTATTTTTTTATGCCTTAATTGGCTATTAAATTCGGTAAAACACTGGCATTTAGTTAATTCGTCTTTGAGACATTTGGCTTCCAACTTAAGTCGGGACAGGTGAAGGTGTGCCGTTCGTGGTGAGCCATTCGACAAGCTCATGAGAGCCTTGTCGAACCATGAGCGGCACACCGTACACCCTTCGACAAGCTCAGGCCGAACGGCGTGCCTTATTGAGTGTCCCGTTTTATGTGGATAGCCAGGCATTTTAACTAAACCTATTGCCCCAGCAATGCTTTTAGACGTTCTATTTCAGCTAAAGCGGCTTGTTTTTCTTGTAGTGCAGTTTCTTTTTCTTGCAATGCTATTTCTTCACGTTGCTGAGCGGCTTGTTCACTTTGCAGGGCAGCTTGTTCACTTTGCAGGGCAGCTTGTTCACGTTGCTGAGCCGCTTCTTTTTCCTGTAATGCCACTGTTTTGGCTTTTTTTGCTTCATCTAATTCAGATTGCATAGTCCGTTGCTGACGCAGATATTCTTGCCGAGCTTGATATTGCAAATAGCGGTGTTCTTTTTCTGAAAAAACGCTTAATGTGTTCATGGCTTGTTTCATCTCCTGTGTACTCACCCAATCAGGTAAGGCGCTGCCATCCAATTGCTCGTCATCTTTGAAAAATCAAACAAGTTTATTGTCCTAGCAATGCCTTCAGGCGTTCTATTTCAGCTAAGGCAGCTTGTTCACGTTGCTGAGCGGCTTCTTTTTCTTGCTGAGCCCTTATTAACTCTTGTCTAATCTCTTCTTTTTCTAGCTGAAGTGTTCGCTGCTCACGCAAATACTCCTGCCGAGCTTGATATTGAAAATAGCGGTGTTCTTTTTCTGAAAAAACGCTTAATGTGTTCATGGCCTGTTTCATCTCCTGTGTACTCGCCCAATTAGGTATGGCGCTGTCATTCAATTGCTCGCCGTCTTTGAAAAATTTTAACCAACGTTGATCTTCGCGTTCAATCTGGCTAACATTAAATTTACTCAATTCCAATAGCCAAATGCCGCCATGATGGTTGAATGCTCGCCCTTGCTCATCACGCATTTTGTAATGATGCACATACTGGCTATCGTCAGGCAGCAGATTTTCAGCGAGTAGCCAAATTGAATAAGTTGGCTTGAGTTCACCGTAATCTTGTCCACTTTTGAGTTGCTGGCTGTAGATGTCAGCCCAGTTATAAACAATCCGGGCCGGTAAACGGCCATAGCTGGTCAGTTGAATTTCAATTTGGTAGATCCGCTCATGGCTATCTTTGGCTTTGATATCGACAATACTGAGTTTATCACCCAAAAATTCTTTGTCATTGTAAGGATTAAGGATTTCCACCCACACCAAAGGTTCTGCAAGCTCTTGCGCCAAAAATGCATTCAAAAAATGAATCAATAAATTCTTGTTTTCTTCGCTACCCAGTAATGCCTTGAAAACGCAGTCAATCTTAGGATCAATGGAATGTTGCATAGGTGCTGGCTAGGGAAAAGTAAATTCGTGTATTCGATTGTAAGGTGTTTTTATTTTGCCGACAATCCATTTGAGTTTTGCCAAGTTTGCAAAACAAATCCCCTTGCCTAATAGTGTGGCTCACCGTAATTGTCCAGCTATGGGTTGTAAAAAAATTTGCAATGCTAAGTGGCAATATGTAAATATTCAGCATAAGTAGTATAAAAAAAGCACATTTACCTGTATTCAAATTCATGCAGTAGCTACCCCGCATTCATTTTAGAAAACAAATGTTTCATTGATTTTCAAGTTAACGGCACTAAGATATATTTTTACTTTGTTTTCAATATATTGTATATTGTACATGGCGTAATTACTGCACGAGATTAAAAAAAAAATTACTTTGTTTAAGTGTTTTTTAGTTATGGCTTTGACATCGTACCTTATATCGTGATAAAAATTACGCCGTTGTTTAAAGATGATTCGACAACCAACTCGTAACGCTGTGTGTTCGAGTTGCTCCCTTGAGGAGAGGGATTAAAAAATATTAATAACTATAGAGGATTTTAAAATGGCTGAAGCACAAGAAAAAGATAACACTTGGGTATACGTTGGCGTTGCTATTGCATCCATCATACTGTTAGTTGTTTTGCTGAAGAAAGACGAAACAAAGCATTTGTCTAGTGGTGCTGTCGCTGCAAGTAATGCTGAAGTTGACGCTAAATTGTCTGCTAAAAAAGCTGGTACTTCAAATAAAGCTGAATAAGCTGAATTAGTTGTTATCTACCCCCGCCCTTTGAGGTGTGGGGGTAGTTGCAAACTCCGCTAGTCTTTACCTTCTTCTAAAACTCGAATTTTTTCTTCCATTAGCTTCATCTTTTTTATCAGCTCAGGTAGTTTGCTGAGTGCGATTTGTTCTTTGTACGCAGTCTTCTTATCTTTTGCAGGGCTACCAAATACCTGCGCTCCTGCCGGTACATCATTAGCAACACCCGATCTAGCCATCACCACTGCACCACGACCTATGTTAACGTGATCAGCAATGCCTGCACTGCCTGCTAGAATCGCATAATCCTCAATAGTACAAGAACCTGATACACCGGTATGTCCACACATAATCACCCCTTTGCCGACCTTATTGTTGTGGCCAATTTGCACTAGATTATCTATTTTGCTGCCTGCGCCAATCACTGTACTGCCTAATGCGCCCCTGTCAACACAGGTGTTAGCGCCAATTTCAACATCGTCCCCAATAACAACATTACCCACCTGCGGTACTTTAATGTGCTGGCCTTTCCTAAATTTATAGCCAAAGCCATCTGCACCAATAATGGCACCGGAATGAATAATCACGTTATTACCAATTTCTACGTCATCGTAGATTACCGCATACGGGTAAATATGGCAGTTTTTGCCTATTTTTACGTTTTTGCCAATGTAGGCGTTGGCTAATAACTTACTGCCATCACCTATGCGGGTATTTTCGCCAATAACAGCGTAAGGGCCGATAGTCACGTCATCACCCAAGCTCACCCCGCTGTCCAGTACCGCATGGGGAGAAATGTGAGCCTTATAAACCCGGGCAGGGTGCAATAATTCCACGGCTTTTATAAAACTAATTTCCGGATCGGGGCAGGTTAATAGCGCAATATGCTGTGGCACATCATCGGCATTAAAGTTTTCTGCGATAAAGCACGCCGTAGCCGTTGAATTTTTAATGTATTTAGCATATTTGCTATTAGTCAGCTGAGTCACTTGCCCTTGCTGTGCCGAGGTAATATCAGCTGCAGAATCTATAACGGCAGACGAATTGCCGCCTTTAATGTTAGCGCCACAAAAATCGGCAAGTTGTTTTACGGTTATAGCCATAGCTCTCTCTTCTGTTAATGTATGTTAAGCAAAGTAGATACTTTTACAGGCTTTGATTATTGCCTTAACCAGTGTCCGGATTTACCGCCGCTTTTCTCCAGTAATTGTACTGACTGGATAATCATGCCCCGATCTATGGCTTTGCACATATCGTAAATAGTCAGCAAGGCAATCTGCGTGGCATTAAGGGCCTCTATTTCCACACCAGTTTGACCATTGGTTTTTACGGTAGTTTGGCAGCGGATACGATTTTTATCAGGTTCGGCAATAAAATTAAGCTCTACGTGTGTCAGCGGCAAAGGATGGCACAGCGGGATTAAATCCGCAGTTTTTTTACTGGCCATAATGCCGGCTATACGTGCTACCGCCAATACATCACCTTTTTTGTGCTGATTATTGATAATTAGGTGCAGCGTTTCCGGCTGCATTTCAATATAGCCTTCAGTAACGGCGATACGTTGGGTAATGGCTTTATGGCCAACATTTACCATGTGGGCTTCGCCGGATAAATTAAAATGCGTTAATTGAGTCATTACTTGTAAAATTGTCGGTGAAGAAATTGAGACAGACCATTATCTAACTTTTTGTGGCGGTGTGAACACTATGACAATTAAAATTCGCTATTTTGCAAGCTTAAGAGAGCGCCTGGGTCGCTCAGAAGATACAGTAGCCTTTGAAGAATCATTAACTGTCAGTGACGTTTGGTATCGCGCAAATGCTGATCAGGCTTTGCCGGTTAATATCTTAGCCTCTGTTAACATGGACTATGTTGCTCTTGACAGTATAGTTGACGACGAAGACGAGGTTGCCTTTTTCCCTCCTGTTACCGGAGGATAGCGGTGACGATTAAAATTTGTAGTAATGGTTTTGATCCCTGGCAGGAAATCCAAAGTTATCAAAATACGCTCAGTAATGGCTGCTTTGGGGCGACCAATATATTTATCGGCACTATGCGCGATTTTAATGCCGGTGAAGACATTACCTGCATGACGCTGGAACATTATCCAGGCATGACTGAAAAACAACTGGAAAACATAGTGCTTCAAGCAAAGCAGCAATGGCAGGTTATTGATGCACTGGTGGTACACAGGGTCGGTGAAATCTTGCCTAATGAACCGATTGTTTTAATTGCAATATGGACAGCGCACCGGGGTGATGCGTTTGATGCCTGCCGATATGTGATAGAGGCGTTAAAATCCAGCGCACCTTTTTGGAAAAAAGAAGTTTTGACGAGCTCCCAGGCACACTGGGTGACTAAAAATACCGATGGTTATCAGGGTAGTTGATATGCAAAATGGAACAGACAAATGCAAGGGCACTTAAAAAAACTACACACAACATTGAATGCGCCGGTTGACTACGAATTGCCGTTGGGCGATCAGTTAATTCCGTTAAATCCATTTATTGGCAAAACCATACGCTTGGTTCACACGGGCAATATTGTTTGTGTGCATTGCAACAAGCCCACTAAAAAAAGCTTTAATCAGGGGTATTGCTATAAATGCTTTATTACCTTGGCGCAATGCGACATGTGCATCATGAAGCCTGAAACATGCCATTTCGCGGCCGGAACGTGCAGAGAGCCAGTCTGGGGCGAACAATTCTGTTTTAAGCCGCATTTCGTGTATTTGGCCAATTCTAGCGGTATTAAGGTGGGCATTACCCGCGAAACTCAATTGCCAACCCGTTGGATCGATCAAGGGGCTGTACAGGCATTGCCGATTTTTAAAGTGGCATCGCGGCAGATTTCTGGTTTTGTTGAAGTTGTGTTGGCCAAGCACGTCAGTGATAAAACCAGTTGGCAGAAAATGCTTAAAAATGACATAGAGCCCGTTGATCTGATCGCCAAACGCGATGAGCTTTTTATAACGTGCGCTTTGGAATTGGAGGCAATAAAACAGCGTTTTGGTGTGAATTCCCTGATGTTATTACCGAATGAACCTGTGGTGGATATTCATTTTCCGGTGGATAATTATCCCACTAAAATTAAATCATTTAATTTCGATAAAAATCCTGAAGTGACCGGCGTTTTACACGGCATTAAAGGCCAGTATTTGTTGCTGGATACCGGCGTGATTAATATCCGTAAATTTACAGGATATGGAGTTGACTTTTTTCAGTAGCGGGGTAGTACTTAGTCAATATTGATTTGTCGGTCAGATGTTTTAAAAACCGTTCGTGGTGAGCTTGTCGAACCATGAACACAAGTCCTTCGACAAGCTCAGGACGAACGGAGTATTTTATAGCACTCGACAAAAAAAATGACTTAGTAGTAGGTTGCCTATTATCTTCGTAACCTGTTCAGGCGCTCAATGATTCTATCAAGCGTTTGATTAAATAAACTGTCTTGTACGGGTTCTGTCAGTGGCAGCGTTGTTTTTATTAAGGTATCTTCCTGCCTTCTGGCCTGTCCCGCTATATGTAAGGCATGGGCGGCACTCATGAATGCATAAACATAGCATAAATCAATCTTGAGTTGGCTGGCGATGTTGGGCATTGTATCGGGGCCACCGTTTATCAGTAATCCGGCTATCTGTAACGCGTGAGGCGTTACAATTAAACGAGTGAAATCAGGCCACTGGTTTAAATAAACCGGCTTGTCCACATCAATGGTATTTGGATAGCGGCCTTTAGATGTCCACAGGGCCAGTTTCCAAAGAAACGCATCAATTTCATGGATTTTTTCCAAGTCATCCATTTGTAGCATACTGTCTTTATTAGCAGGCGCTATCTGTACAGCATTGGAGTCAATCTGGATATCCGTTATTTCTCGGAGGAACTGATCGCTGGCATCACCGTAAATTTCCTGACTGAGTGGCAATATAATCAGCGGTGTCCAGATTGAAGTAGTGAGTTGCAGGTTTTGCTTTTCAATTAAAGACAAGCGATAAGCCGATTGTAAATGGCCTTGATAATAGTTTTTAGCCTCGTATGAAGCCTGATGGCGTTCGTTAATATCATTAAGTTTAGTAAGTTTAAACCCTGCAACAAGTCCTATAAAATCGCTAAACTTTTTTTCGTCTCCGCTAACGGCGGCCAAATATTTGATCTTTTTTTGGTATTCTTCAGGCGTTAGCTGGTTTTTTTGATGGATCTTGGCATCCGATACTAATAGCGCAGGCAGACGCGCGCGACGTTCTGCGTTTCCTGAAACATTGGTTTTCATCACCGGTAAAGGCGCTGTTTGGTTAGGCGTTATAGTGGCAAGTTGAGCGGTATTTGCAACAACGGATACAGGATCAAAAAAAGGTTTTTGCCGAATTTTGCCTTGTGCAATATCACTCGCCCAATCTATGGCCTCCATCATTTCATCAGCTTTTATAGGCTTATTTAGGTAGAGGAGATTATCCGCATCTATTCTGGTGATTGCCTGTGAGGTCAGCACAATAATCGCCCGTTTTGGTATGCGTGTTAGGCTGTTTTGTACAAGTTGCTCTGAATGGGCAAAATGGATATCGATGATATCTACGCTGGCTTCATCTTCTTCAACAACCTTGGCAAAGCCCTCGCAAGGCCCTTTAAAAAACATTGTTAATAGTTTGCGCGAGCGATCATCTATGCCTAAAAGCGCAACACCTAACGCTTCTTTGATTATTTTTTTCATTGTTTATAGTTTACATAAGAGGATAAAGATTCTTTTATAGTTTAGGTCAAAAGACCGTTTTATTATCAAATCTGACTGATTTTTTGTGAACTCCACGACAAACTAAATTTCAGAGTTTAATGTTCAGACTAAAACTTCCACGCAACTGGGTTGGCTTAAAAACTGATGTGGGCTTGCGGTAAACCCATAAGCCCCAGATTGATAAACCACCACAAAATCACCAATTTCCGCAATGGGTAACTCCATTTTATCGGCCAGTATATCCAGCGGTGTACATAACGGGCCGACAATACTGACCACTTCTTTTTCGCTAACGGCCATTTTATTGCCAATCGCTACGGGGTAATTTTTGCGGAGCACTTGGCCAAAGTTACCCGATGCCGCCAAGTGATGATGTAAGCCACCATCGGCTACTAAGAACGTTTGGCCACGGGATGTTTTTTTATCAATAATCTGGCACACATAGATACCTGCTTCGCCGACCAAATAACGCCCCAATTCAATGATCACATCAGCTTGCGGTTGTTCGGTTTTAAGATAAGCCATAGATTCAGCGAGCGCATTGCCCACCTGATGAATATTTAACGCCGTATCACCTGGAAAATAGGCAATGCCGTAACCGCCACCAATATTGAGCTTTTTAAGCGGGGCAGGGCAATACTCTGCCAGCGTGATGGCAAGATGAATACTTTTTTGCTGCGCTTCACTAATGGCAGCAGCACTCAGGTTTTGCGAGCCGCTGTAAATATGAAAGCCTTGAAAATCCAGATTTAACGCTTGAATGCGCTTTAATACCGTAGGCAATTGTTCCTCATCAATACCGAACTGTTTGGGACCACCACCCATTTTCATACCCGATGCTTTTAATTCAAAGGCCGGATTAATCCGTACCATAACACGCGCCTGTATACCGGTTTTTTCAGATAACTGCGCTATGGTTTCCAGCTCATGAAACGATTCGATATTAATAGTAATGCCTGCAGCAATCGCTTGCGATAACTCCTGCGGGCGTTTTCCTGGGCCTGCCATGCTGATATTTTCAGGGCGCATAATCGTATCGAGCGCCACTTTCATTTCACCCGCTGAAGCCAAATCAAAGCCATCGACAATATTGGCCATGTGCTGGACAACAGCTGGCATCGGGTTGGCTTTCAGGGCGTAATGGATTTTTAAGTCAGCGGGCATCGCCTGACGCAATTCTGCCATTCGGTTGGTTATCAATTGCCTATCATAGGCATAAAACGGCGTTGAGCCAACACGTTGCACCAGCTGACTAAGTGCCATGCCACCCATAACAAGATTGTTATTACGCACTGAAAATTGCGACATGGCGATATGCTGAGGCGGGGCTTTAATCATCATTAAAGCCAGTAAAAAATTTTTGAGCCAGTGCCTTGCGATCTATTTTGCCATTGGGATTTTTAGGTAAAACGGGCAAGACTTTTATGTCGGCAGGTACCATAAAGTTGGGTAATTGCGCTCTGCACAAGTTAATCAGCGCTTGTTCATCGTGAAAATTATCGGCATTTTCTACACTGATAACCACTAAAATGGCTTGGCCAAGTGTGTCATGCTCTATGCCTATGGCAGCGGCTTCTTTGACAAAACCGGAGGCATAAATCACCTCTTCAATTTCCGTGGGGCTAACGCGATAGCCAGAGGTTTTAATCATGTCATCTTTGCGACCCACAAAATATAAATAGCCTTCCTCATCGTAAGTAACTGTATCGCCAGACCACACGGCAATCTCGGTAAGCGGCAAGGCGTGACATTGGCCTGGCGTGGGTTTAAAGCGCTCGGCAGTTTTGATAGGATCATTCCAGTAACCCATAGATACTAAAGAACCTCGATGGACTAACTCGCCGGGTTCATAAGGTGCGCACAGCGAGCCATCTTCCCTGACCACTAAAATTTCAGCATTGGGAATGGCTTTGCCGATGGAATCGGGGTGCTTATCAATTTGATCGGGTGATAAATAAGTTGAACGGAAGGCTTCCGTTAAACCGTACATCAGAAAAAACCGGCTATTAGATGCTTTTTGACGAATATTAGCCAATACCGATTTGGGCATTTTACCGCCGGAATTGGTCATATAACGCAAATGGTCATTGATGGTTTGCGGCCACGCCAGATTAGCCAGTTGCGCCCAAAGTGGCGGCACGGCAGCTAATCCGGTTATTTGATGGGTTTCCAGGGCAATAATCACATCGCGCGGTAATAAATAATCCAGCAACACGCAACATGCACCTTGCAGCAAGCAGGTGGTTAACTGGTTTAAGCCATAATCAAAACTGAATGGCAGTACCGCCAATAAACGGTCATTTGCGTTAATATGCAAATATTCGCTAACACTTTGTGCGCCAGCAACAAGATTACGATGTGACAGCACAACCCCTTTGGGTTTTCCGGTACTGCCCGAAGTATAAAGAATAGCGGCCATATCGGTGTCGATGATGGATGGCATAACGCTATGATTATCAGCTTTGGCTAAAAAATCCGGCCAGTTTAAAATCCGTTGCGATAAGGCATTATCTTGGGGGATGTCGTTGTTATCAACTAGGATGATAGTCTGTAGATCAGGGCAATCTGCCAAAGTAGTTGCCAAAGTTTGTAAGCGATTTTTAGAGGTGATTAAAATCTGCACATTGCAGTCACTGAGAATATAAGCCACTTGCGATGCTTTTAACACGGCATTAATTGGCACAAATACGCCACCGGCTTTGGATATGGCCAGAAAACTGCTCACTGTTTCTATTTGCTTAGCCAAATAAACGCCAACCCGCTGTTGCGGTTTTAAATGCAGGCCTATCAAAGCTTGCGCTTGTTCGCACACCAACGTATCCAGAGCTTGATAGTTTAAGCTGGTTTTTTTGTAAACGACCGCGTTAGCTTGTGGTGTTTGCCGGCAAGAGTGCGTCAGTAATTGATGTAGCAGTATGGGCATAAACGGTGCTGATGTGGCTGTTAAATGAATAACAAATTATAACGGGACTCAAGCTGGATTAAAGCTTAAAAGCCGTCTACATTTGTAATGTTCCATTGAGTATTTGCAAAAGTTGTTTGCCGAAAGTATAGCCTAATAGGCGCTGCGGGTATAAATTGTGTGGTAGCGTTTTTTTAAAACGACAGCAAACAGGCCAATGGGGACAAATATTTTATTTTGGCGTATTTTTTATGAGGCATCAGTATGATTAAACCTATTATTTCTGTAAGTATTTTTTTATTGGCCAGTGTTGCTGGCGAGGCTATGGCGATCAATTGTAGTGTAAGTAATGGATATTCCCGTGTCGCTGGCGATGGTGATGTATTAAAAACTACTCTGAAGGGTAAAACTGCTTGCAAACTCACCGGCAACGATTGGGAATGGCAAGAATATCACGACGCCGACGGTACTCTGATAGACTGGAAGAAAGGTAGCGATCTTGTCGATGGAACGTCTCCTGTAGGTACGTGGAGTGCCACAGATGGCAATGGCGCACAAGTAACCTATACGTATGGCGCTCAAAGTTATACCTATGAAGTCTGGAAAACAAAACTTGGGCTTTACGACTTTTGTACAGGCGCTATTGCCAAGGTTCGCGGAGCATCTTTGCTGGATGGACAGGATTCCTGTGATTAAGGCTCAGATAGAAATGAGTGGCCTTGGTTTTAATATGTATCCTGGACAATGCAAGCCATAACTAAATATTGCTTCTATGCTGCCGTCGTTTATTTGCTGTTTGTAATTTACGGCAGCCTAGTGCCTTTGGATTATCAAAACCTACCTTGGCAACAAGCACTGGATCGGTTTAAACATATTCGCTATCTTGATTTAGGTATTGAATCCAGAGCCGATTGGATCGCTAATATTGTACTGTATATCCCTTTGGCTTTTTTGGGGTCGTCGCTTCTGAGCAATGTACGCTCTTTAGGCTTACGGTTTGCCGGAACAGTGTTGGTATTATGTCTGTGTTTACTTTTAGCGGTCGGCATTGAATTTTGTCAGCTCTATTTTCCACCGCGCACCGTTTCCATCAATGATTTGATCGCCGAATCTATCGGCACTGTCATAGGTTTATTAGCAGCACACATCTGGGGAAGACAGCTACTTAGTCTATGCCATTCTTTATCGTTAAACCATTTACTGTCTGTTAAGGCACTTTTAAAGCTGTACTTGCTCAGCTACGTGCTGCTCAGTTTTTTTCCCTATGACTTTGTGACTTCTTTTGCGGAATTGGAAATCAAGCTGGAAGCTGGCCATGATCATATTTTTATAGGGTTTCATGCGTGTAGGCATGAGTTTGTCCGGTGTGCAGTCAAATTTTTAGTTGAAATAATCGTTTTGTTACCCGCAGGTGGCTTAGTCTATTTATTACCGCATGTCTCGCATAAACTGGCGTTAGCCGTGCTGGTGGGATTTTTCTTGGGTATTTTTTCTGAACTCGTCCAGTTATTTTTATATTCCGGCATTGCCCAAGGCTTTTCAATACTGACCCGAATGTTAGGTATGGGGTTAGGTGTTATTGCGACAGATTGGTTGTGCAAACAAAAAATGCTGTATTGGCAAAAACGTTTAAAGCCTTTTGTTCTGATGGCAGCTTTGCCTTATTGTGCTTTGGTATTTATTATTAGTGGCGGATGGAATGGGATATGGCTAACCGCGGAACTGGCCCGTACAAAATTGGCCGAAACACACTTTATGCCGTTTTACTATTTTTATTACACCACTGAGACTGTTGCCTTAGTAAGCTTAATTAGCAATGTAGGGCTTTATATGCCCATAGGGTTTGCGTTCGGATTATGGTGTCGAGCCACTGATAAGTTGCCAGTATTTTCCTGGGTTTGGGTTGGCTTATGGGGCGCTGGATTGGCTGTGCTGGTGGAAACCGAAAAGTTGTTTTTGGCCGATAAACATCCCGATCCCACGGATATAGGCATTGCGTTTATGACTGCGGCGGTAAGTTATGTGATGATAAACAAAGCGCTTTCCTGGATCCAGGAAAGCAAAGTGCACGGTAATAGGGCGCTGCTTTAATAGCATAATGATGTTAAACGAGCAATCCCTAATACAGCAGCCTACAGACACTAAAATCGCCCGTTATGGCGGTTATAGAAGACGGGTTTTGTCGTTCATGTTACTGGCGATTGTTTGTACAATGGTGCTCCAGTATCCGATAGCGCCGCTGTGGCTGGCAGGATTTTTGTTGTGTTATGGCTGTTTGTTACATCGCTACCCGGCTACCTGGTTATTTTTCATTCCGGCTTTATTGCCGATTATGGATTTTACGGCGTGGACGGGGCGGTTTTTTTGTGATGAATTTGATTTGCTGGTGTTAACGACAGTGGCTGTGCAGCTTTGGCAAGTGCCGCAAAAGCAGGCACAAGCCTTATTCAGCAAAACAACACGGCTGTTATTTTGGCTTTACTGTCTTTGCTATGGCATTAGCTTACTACGTGGCTTATTGCCATTACAGGCTGTAGACGCTAATGCATTTTCAAATTATTACAGTAATTACAATAGCCTCAGAGTCGGCAAAGGTTTGCTATGGGGAATATTATTGTTACCGGCATTAAAATACGCCTGTCAAAACACTCCTCAAGCAATGCTGTATTGGGCTTATGGTGTTTTATCAGGCTTAACCGGCGTTATCATTATTGCCGTTGTGGAACGCGCTCTTTTTACTGGGGTGTTTGATTTTTCAAGCCATTACCGCATCAATGCGCTGTTTTCAAGCATGCACACCGGTGGTGGCCATATTGAATCTTACCTGATGCTAAGCCTGCCTTTTATTGCGGTTTTATTTTTTAACTCCTCCGCATCATTTATAAGTATTTTCTGTGGGATAAGCCTGTTTGTCGCCGGACTTTATGTACTTCTGGTCACCTTTTCGCGTGGCGGTTATATTGGCTTTGCCGTTGGCTTTGTCGTGCTGATAGCTAGCCTGGCTTTTCGGCATAAAGACACCTTAAAGCTGAACGGAAAGCTGCTGACACGGATTATTTTGCCGTTATTAATGGTCCCTATTATTGTGATACCGGTGTTTAAGGGACAATTAATTCAGCAACGCTTCAGTATTTTTTCAGAAGATAAGGCTATACGCACGAATCACTGGTTAGATGCAGTGAACATGATGGACAATAACCTTGCAACCTATTTACTGGGTATGGGCATTGGCAGTTATCCAAGAACTTATTTTTGGCTTAATACCGAAAATGTTGTCCCTGCAACCTATAAAATAGAAAACCAATCGGGTAATCAATATTTAAGATTGCGGGGCGGCGATGCGCTTTTTATGGGGCAATATGTTAGTGTTGCGCCTAAAACGCAATATCAAATACAAGCCGATGTGCGCAGTAAAGTGGATAACGCTGAATTGAGTGTGTCTATCTGTGAAAAATCGCTTATTTACTCTTTGCGCTGTGCTAACAGTGGTCTTCATATAAAAGCATCGCCGAATGACACCACTTGGCAACACATTGAACAACTTATTGATACCGGTGAAGTAGGCGCGAAATCAGCTAATATTGCCGCAGGTTTGCTGACACGCCCTGTGCAATTAGCACTCTATAATGCTAACAAAACCGGAACCGTTATTGATACTGATAATATTAAACTTCTGGATAGCCACGGGAAAAACCAGCTTGTTAACGGTGATTTTTCAGCAGATACCGACCGTTGGTTGTTTGCAACTGAAAAACATCACCCCTGGCATATCTTGAATTTATGGGTGCAGGTGCTGTTTGATCAAGGCTTATTAGGCTTGGTATTGGGGGTGACATTGATATTACTATCTTTGCATAATTCATATAAAAAACTGAAATACAATTCATTTGCAGCTATATTTCTATCAGCAGTATGTGGCTTTATTATTGTAGGCTGGGTAGATAGCCCTTTCGATGCCCCCCGGATTACGCTGTTGTTCTTCTTAACCCTAGTTTTCTCCGTCGCTAACGTGAACCTATGTTCTGCATTGGATTTTTCAAAAAAATGAAAATCTACTGATGTATAAATAATTTAAAAAATAATGATAGATTGTAAATCCATAAATCAACCGATAGCGAAATCAGTGTTATTGCTATGCTGTTTTATGCTGTCGGCACACGCTCATGCTGAATCGTCATCATTACCCGTTACGCTTGCAAAAATAAAGCCCGGCGTTGTTGCGGTAGGCTCGTTTATGGCCAAACGCAATCCACGCGCACAGTTTTTAGGCACTGGGTTCGCTATCGGCAATGGCAGCTTAGTTGTCACCAATGCCCATGTCATACCCACCAGCCTGGATGTTGAACATCGGGAAGAAATCGCTGTATTTTATCGTCAAGGTAATGAAGATAAGGCGTTGGCGGCTAAACTGATAGCATTAGATAACGATCATGATGTCGCTATTTTAAAATTAGTAGACAGTAAGTTGCCAGCGCTCAAATTAGGAAATGCCTCGTCGGTGCGCGAAGGCCAGTTGTATGCGTTTACCGGGTATCCTATGGGCATGGTGCTTGGGCTTTATCCGGTAACACACCGTGCTATGGTATCGGCAATTAGCCCTAATGCGATTCCCATGATGATCCCAAAAAATATCAGTCCCAAGTTAGTCAAACGTTTACAAAGCCCTTATGATGTTTTTCAATTGGATGCGACCGCCTATCCTGGCAACAGCGGCAGTCCTTTGTATGATATTGAAACCAGCGATGTTGTGGGTATTGTCAATAAGGTTTTCGTGCAGGAAAGCAAAGAAAGCGTATTATCAAAGCCCAGTGGTATTTCCTATGCTATTCCTGTAAGCCATATTCAAAAGCTTTTAAATGACAAAGGCTTAAAGTAATTTCTTTACAAGAAATTATCTCATTGCAACCTTTTTATACTGAAAGAAACAGAGTAAAACCGTGATTCGTATTTTTCGACACTATATTTCCAGAGCGTATTTATGGCTCATTATCATTGAAAGCAGCCTGTTTTTTGCTTCAATGTATTATGGCAGTCGTGCCCGTTTTCTATTTACTGAGTCCTGGTATACGCAAGATGACATGACCATTGCCAGTGTTATTTTTTCACTGGTGTTAATGCTGTGTTGCTTGGGGTTGGGTTTATATAGGCGCACGCTCAGTTGGGATGATTACAATTTACTGGCCCGCACCTGTGTCAGTTTTTGTGCGGCCATCTTTACGGTTGTTAGCATTTATTATTTGATACCCGATATCCTGATTGGCCGAAGTGTTCTGGTTTATGCCATAACCTTTGCTTTTTTAGGCATGATGATAACCCGGCATTTATTCTATAAATTTGCCAGACTTGATCAGTTGCAACGCCGTGTTTTGGTTATCGGCAGTGCTTATAAGGCGCATAAGCTATTGTCGTTGAATGAGTCCTTTATTCACAAAGGTTTCAAAATAGTGGGCTGTATTCAGCTTCCTGATGAACAAGCTGTGGTTGATAATGAGTATTTGATTAAATCATACAAAAGTATTGCGCATACCGCTATGCTGCATAAAGTTGACGAAATTGTGATTGCCCTAGACGATAATCGTAAGTTGATGCCGCTTAAAGAATTATTGGATGCTAAGCTGTCAGGGTTTTCTATTATGGATTCTATGGGCTTTTACGAGCGCGAACAAGGGCTTGTCTCATTAGATAATATTACACCTAGCTGGCTGGTTTTTTCTGATGGCTTTTCGCAAGGCGGTGTAAGGGCTTTTCAAAAGCGGGTATTTGATTTGGTTTCAAGCACGTTATTATTGTTGGTTTCCTGGCCCATCATGCTATTAACTGCCTTGGCTATTTATCTGGAAAGTGGCTTTAAAAACCCCATATTTTATCGTCAACTGCGGGTCGGTGAAAATAGCATGCCGTTTTATGTATTAAAATTCAGAAGTATGAAAATTGATGCTGAAAAAGATGGCGCACAATGGGCACAGAAAAAAGACAGTAGAGTGACTCGTGTAGGTGGGTTTATTCGAAAATGTCGTATAGATGAGTTGCCCCAAATATATAATGTGTTTAAAGGCGAAATGAGCTTTGTAGGGCCACGTCCAGAACGACCTGAATTTGTGGAGAGCTTTGAGCAAAAAATAGCCTATTATCAGGAAAGGCATCGTGTTAAACCGGGCATTACCGGCTGGGCTCAGTTGTGTTACCCTTACGGAGCCAGCGAGTATGACACTATACAGAAACTTCAATATGACCTGTACTATGTTAAAAACTACAGCATGTTTCTGGACTTTTCGATAATGCTAAATACCTTTGAAGTTGTGTTATGGGGTAAAGGCGCAAGATAAACTGAGGTAACCCATATATTAACTACTCAGTGACGCTTTCATTGCTTTGGCCAACAAACTTCACCCATTTAAAAACCAGCTACCCGATACCTTCTGCTATCCTAAAGCGCCTCGTTGAATGTAGCACTGTAAAGGTCTATTTTCTACGGAAACATAAAACAAAAAAGTGAAATTCCGTATTTCCCGTGAAAAAAAATATAAACCCATAATGTAATCTTAATGACTGATAAAACAAAATTCTGGGCGGTAGTTCCCGCTGCGGGTGTCGGCAAGCGCATGAGTGCCGATCGCCCCAAACAATATTTATTGCTGGCGGGTAAAACCGTATTGGAGCAAACTCTATTACGCTTATTGCAAGCGGATGTCTTTACCACAATTAGTGTAGCCATTTCGGTAGAAGATCCGTATTGGCCTGAAATTCCCATCTCCAAGCATGAAAAAATAATGACTGCACCTGGCGGTAAAGAACGCGCAGATTCGGTGCTATCGGGCTTAAAGTCGATACGCACTATGGCTTCTGATGATGACTGGGTATTGGTACACGATGCGGCGCGGCCTTGTTTGACGGCCTCTGATATTCATCATCTGATTAACACGCTGATTGATGATGAAGTCGGTGGTATTTTGGCGTTATCGTCGCATGACACGTTAAAAAACGTGCAAGGCAAAAACATTTTGGGAACATTGGACAGAAGCCATATTTGGCGGGCGTTAACCCCACAAATGTTTCGTTACGGCATGTTAAAAAACGCACTTGAAGCCGCCGAAGGCAATCCCGCTGTCACTGATGAAGCCAGTGCCTTGGAAATGCTGGGCTTGCAACCGAAAATCGTCGAAGGTCGACCTGATAATATTAAAATCACCCGACCTGAAGACTTGGCATTAGCGCAATTTTATCTGGAGCAGCAATGATTAGAGTAGGGCAGGGCTATGATGTGCATCGTTTTGGCGATGGCGACCATATTATTTTAGGTGGCGTAACAATTCCGTATCAACAAGGCTTAGAAGCCCATTCCGATGGTGATGTGGTGTTACATGCTTTATGTGATGCCTTATTGGGCGCGGTGGCGTTGGGTGATATTGGGCAGCATTTTCCTGATACCGATCCTGAGTTTAAAGGCGCGGACAGCCGTGTATTGTTGCGCCATGTTGTCGGTATTGTGCAGGCAAAAGGCTATCGTTTGGTGAATGCTGATATGACTATTATCGCCCAGGCACCAAAAATGGCGCCTTATATTGCCGATATGTGCGCCATTATTGCCAAAGATTGTCAAGTTGAAATTGATTGCATTAATGTTAAAGCTACAACCACTGAAAAATTGGGCTTTGAAGGCCGTAAAGAAGGCATTGCTGTCCAGGCAATTGTGTTGGTTGAAAAGCCATGAGCAAAGGCAGTCCACGTAAGCATTGATACGTATTGTAATATCTGGCCTTTTAATAATGCGAGCAAACAGTTTTATTGTTTGCCCGCTTTTGTGAATAGGTTTATGGTGTTTCATGACGGCATTTTCATCATTCGAGTTAAACAAATTCAGAAAATACCGCGTTGGTATTTTTTCCTACTTGCCATGGACAATGCCATGCAAAGTACAAATCAACAGCACGCCTGCCGCAATCAAGACAATCTGTTGCACTGAGGTTTTCATATCGGTTTTTTTATGCAGCGATGGAATTAAATCGGCCACCGCAATATAAATAAAACTGGATGCCGCTAAAGCTAAAAGATAAGGTAATTTATCGTGCAAATCAGCAAGACAGAAATAGGCCAGAACGCCGCCTAACACTGTCGATAAACTCGCTAAAATATTGTAAAAAAGTGCTTTGGCGTTGGAATAACCGCTGTGCAACAAAATGGCAAAATCGCCCACTTCTTGTGGAATTTCATGCGCGGCAACCGCAAGGCTGGTGACAATACCTAACTGAACATCGGTCAAAAACGCAGCAGCAATCAATACGCCATCGACAAAGTTGTGGATGCTATCGCCGACAATAATCAACGATCCGGCCGATTTAGCCCCATGACCATGATGGCCATGATTATGGTCACTATGAGGCGCGTGTTCCAATTCATCACCGTGAGCTTCGCAGTGTTCACCGTAATGACAATGCCGCCAGATTAGTAACTTTTCCAACACAAAAAATCCCAAAATTCCCGCTAATATCGTGCCAGACAACGCTTGAAATTGTTCAGGTGGGGCATCAGTAAATACTTCTGGAATCAGCCCCCAAAACGCCACGGCAAGCAAAGCACCAATCGCAAAACTGATGCCATGCGGTAATACTGCCTGTCTTTTTTGTTCAGGGAGCAACAAAAAAACAGCCGCCGCCATAACGCTTAACACCCCGCCAATGGCGGTAAAAATAATAATTAAAACCAGTAAATGCACAGCGTTATGTTCTCCAAATTAAAGTAGCCATGCGTCCGGTTTCCTTATCGCGCCGATAAGAGTAAAAACGTTCATGTTCGGTAACGGTACAAAAATCACCGCCGTAAATCTTATCAATACCCAAGGTGTTTAATTCAACTCGCGCCAACTGATAAATATTGGCCAGCCACCGATCCCCTTGCGGCTTGAAGGCATTGGCAAAATGTGCCGACTTTTCCACGAAAGCCTCACGTACTTCTGTGCCTACTTCAAAACAACCCAGCCCTATGGCGGGGCCAAGCCAGACCAGCAGATTATCAGCCTGCATAGCCGTTATTGTGTTGGTAATAATGCCATCCAATAAACCTTTCCAGCCTGCATGAATAGCCGCCACACACTCTCCATCGCTAGAACACACCAGTAACGGCAGACAATCTGCCGTCATCACTGTGCAAACAATATTGGCAGCATGGCTGTAACTGGCATCGGCTTGGGGCAGCGATGTCACTTCAGCTGCGTTAACCGCGATATTGCTATGTACCTGCTGTAACCACACAGGCTCTGCGGGTAACGCCAAGGTTTCCCGAATGATGTTCCGGTTTTGTGTGACTGCGTTAAGATCATCTCCCACATGTGTAGCAAGATTCAAGCTGGCATAGCAGCCGGTGCTCACTCCACCTGTGCGTAAGGTTGTTAGTGCATGGATATTTTTGGGTGCGAGCCAGTCTGGCACCAGTACATTATTATTGATTGTCATTCTCAGCCAAGGCATCCAGTAAATCGACCATATCGGCAGGTAATGTTTGTTCCCATTCCAGATATTCATCGGTAACTGGGTGTTTTAAACCCAATTTCGCAGCGTGCAAGGCCTGACGTTTAAAGCTGCGTAAGGTATTGGCCAAACGTTCGGTGCAATTGGGCGGCATTTGAAAGCGTCCGCTGTACACCTGATCTCCTAGCAAAGGGAAGCGAACATGCGCCATATGCACCCTAATTTGATGGGTACGGCCTGTTTCCAGCTTGACCCTAATGAGCGTATGGCGCAAAAATCGCTGCGTCACACGGTAGTGTGTAACGGCTTCTTTGCCGGACATTCTGACCATATAGCGTTTACGATCGCTAGGATCTCTGCCAATCGGCTCATCGACAGTACCCCCGGCCGTCATCCGCCCCCGGCAAATGGCAATGTATTCGCGGACAATGCTTCGCTCTTGTAATTGCTGGGTCAGGCTGTTGTGCGCCTGTAAGGTTTTAGCGACCATTAATAAACCGCTGGTGTCTTTGTCAATACGATGCACAATACCCGCTCGGGGCAGACTGTCTAAGCCGGGCACGTAATTTAACAAGGCGTTGAGCAACGTGCCGTGCCAATTGCCCACGGCAGGATGTACCACTAGGCCAGCAGGTTTATTGACAATCAGGATGCTGTCATCTTCGAAAACAATATCCAGTGGAATATTTTCAGCTTCGGCAGTAATCACCACTTCGGCTTCTGCATCCAGCGTGATGAGTTCGCCACCATCCAGCTTGGCTTTAGGGCTGATGCTGATTTCATCGTTAATCTGCACGCGCCCTGACTTAATCCAGGTTTGCAATTTACTACGCGAATAATCGGAAAACAGTTCTGCAAGCGCTTGATCTAAACGCATTCCCGCCAATTCGTAAGGTACTTCTTCGGTTAGTCTTGTCATAACAAGTTCTTCTGATAAACCCATTGTTAAGTTATACTCGCAGGCAAGTTTGGCGCATTTTTATGCCATAACCACCTAGCGAAAAACCTCTAATGTTACAACGTGTCGTCCGTACTATGCGATTAATTTTGATTAAATCTTTATTTATTTTTACAGCAAGCTTTATTTTGGTGGGCTGTCAGACGCTCAAAAATATTTTGCCGGGTGATTCTGAATCGACAAAAAATGAATGTTCTCAATGGAAAGATGCTGATTCTAAGGAAGACGATTGTGTCGATTGGGATGCCGCCAAATTTGGTAGCATGGCCAAAAAAGCGCTGGATAACAACAACTATGATAAAGCCATCAAAATTTATGAGGCCATGGAAGCCCGTTATCCGTTTGGGCCTGACTCAGCGCAAACTCAACTTAACATCGCTTACGCTTATTACAAAAATAGTGATCACGATGCCGCCATTAGCACGGCTGACCATTTTATTAAAACCAACCCGCGCAGCCCTTACGTGGATTATGCCTATTATTTGAAAGGCTTAGTGAATTACAAACGCGATATTGGTTTTATTGACCGTTATTTACCCACCGATGGTTCGCAACGTGATCCGAACAGCGCCACTGAAGCTTATAATATTTTTTCTGAATTACTGCGCCGTTTTCCCACTAGCAAATATGCAGCGGATGTTAAGCACCGCATGCTGGGTCTCAAAAATAAGCTGGCTATGCACGAAGTACATGTGGCGCGTTATTATATGAAACGTAAGGCCTATGTTGCAGCAGCCAACAGAGCGGTAGGCGTTGTTGAAAAATACCAGCGTACACCGGCGATTCCCTATGCCTTACAAATTATGCAAGAAGCCTATACCAAGCTTGATATGACCGACTTGGCCAAAGATGCGCAAAAACTTTATGAAGCAAACTTTGCTAATACGCCACCTGAAGACATTGAAAACCGGCCACCGGCTCAAAAAGTCTGGGATTTTATTGGTTTGGAACAATAGGTTTTGGTTACCAACTTAAGACGGGACAATTTAAAAAAGCCGTTTGTGGTGAGCTTGTCGAACCATGAACAACAAACCTTTCGACAAGGGCGAACGGATGCCCCGCCTTAAGTTGGAAGCCACATTTTTAAAGTAGGGACGAAAATTTTGCGTCCCTACCACTACGGGCATTTTGAGTTGCGGTTTTTACTGGCTGTATTTTACAAAACTAAAACTTACTTATCCGTCAAAGCAGTACCGTTAAATTGTATGCCTTCCCAACCATACCGCATAAAATTACGGATATTCTGATGTCCTGTTCCTTCAGGATCATTTAACACATCGTGCCGGTAATAATCGCCGAATAAACTCAATGTTTGTTGCTGATTCAATTGGTTTTTCATTGCAAACGCGAAGATTTTACAGGATCCTTCGTTAGTACCCGTAGTGTTAACCAAGTCACCATTGCTGAATTCTACGGGATGATAATCGTAGTTGTCGGCAATCACAGCCATCGTTTCCTTGAAACTGACGGCTTCATTACGGTGTATTTTTTCAATAAATAAAGCGAGTGTCATAAGGTTTTATTAAAGTTTTTGATAAACTATCGCGGCATTACGATCATTGCCGAAGCAACGCCGAGACCCGCCTAAAATTAGGATGCGAAGAGTCTCTGATCCATTCAAACAGGACTGACTCGTAATTAACAATACTGACGTCATGCTTTTGTAAACGCTGTACGGCATTAATACTATGCCGAGTTTTACGTGAGCAAATGGCATCTTCAACCACATAAACATCATAACCAATGTGGAACAATTCTAAGGCCGTCTGCAAAACGCTTAAATGCGCTTCCTGACCGACCAAAATAATTTGTCGGCGGCCACTGTGTCGCAAAGCCATATAAAAACCCTCAGCTGCAAAACACGAAAAACTGGTTTTACTAAAAATATGCCGCGTACCGATTAATCTTTTGCTAATCGATTTGTCGGTTTCGCCGAGTATATTCGGGCATAATTCGGTCAGAAAAACAGGTATATCTAATATGCCTGCCGCTTCAACTAAGCTACCGATATTGGTAAGTACCGGTCTATGCTCAGCTTTTGGCATTACCGCAGATAACTTGGGCTGTTGATCGATAACGATTAACAGGCTATTTTCCGCAGATAAAAGATTAAGTTGAGTGTTCATGATTCAAGCATCCAGCCGTCAGTAAATACTGACACTAGGCTAGAGGAAACAAGCCCCTCAGACAATACGTAGTATTACCTATTGCCTCGCATGCACATTCATGTCACAACCACTATTTAGGGCGCACTTTAAGCATGTTTCATGATGCGTTCTTTTTCGCGTTGCCAATCGCGGTCTTTTGAGGCGGTGCGTTTGTCGTGTAATTGCTTGCCTTTTGCCAAGCCCACTTCCAGTTTGGCGCGGCCACTTTTCCAATACATCGATAATGGCATTAGCGTGTAACCTTTGCGCTCAACCGCACCAATCAATTTATTAAGCTCATGACGGTTCAGTAATAATTTTTTCATGCGCACTGATTCGGGTTTAATATGGGTAGACGCTGACAGCATAGGGGAAATATGCGCCCCCGACAACCACGCTTCGCCGCGTTTAATGACCACGTAACTTTCTTTCAGCTGGAGCCTGCCATCACGCAGGCTTTTGACTTCCCAGCCTTCCAGCACTAGGCCTGCTTCAAAACGTTCTTCGATAAAATATTCATGTTTTGCCTGACGGTTAACCGCTATCGTCGCGTTTTGTTGTTTAGTGTCTTTTTTGGACTTTTTATCAGCCATAGTGTTTGTTTAATATTTTTAAACTGACGTAAAGGAATAATTTTGTTATTTTACTCGATAATACCAGTAAAGTTAGTTTTTAAATGGGCTCATAATGGACACAAAAAAATCAATACACGGTGAATGGTCTTCAGATTTTGGCTTTATTCTCGCTGCCACAGGTTCTGCCGTCGGCTTAGGTAATATCTGGAAATTCCCCTACATCGTCGGAGAAAATGGTGGCGGGGCATTTGTCATCGTGTATTTAGCCTGTGTGCTGCTCATTGGCATCCCGATTATGATGGCGGAAATTATGATGGGACGGCGCAGTCGGCAAAACCCTATCGATACCATGGTTACCTTAACCGCCGAAGCTAATGCGGACAAACGTTGGCATTATGTAGGTTGGATGGGCGTTATTGCCGGTTTTTTGATACTGTCATATTACAGCGTGATTGCTGGCTGGGCATCGGCTTATGTCGTTAAAAACTTCACCGGCAGTTTTTCCGGCGCTAGTCCTACCGACATTAAAATAATTTTTAATAACTTTATCGCCAGCCCGATGCAATTGATATTCTGGCATACGCTATTTATGATTGCCACCATGTTGATAGTCGCACGCGGCATTACCGGTGGCCTGGAAAAATCGGTGCGGTTTTTAATACCGGCGTTATTTGTATTGCTGATTTTATTAGTGGGCTACGCTATGAGCACCAGCGGTTATTTCCAGGGATTACGATTTTTGTTTAACCCTGATTTTAGCAAGCTGACCGGCAATTCGGTATTAGTGGCTATGGGACAAGCGTTTTTCACCCTCAGCATCGGTATGGGTGCGATTATGGTATACGGCGCTTATTTACCCAAAGACGTATCCATTGCTAAAACAACTTTTATTATTGCCGGTGCAGATACCTTGGTAGCACTATTGGCAGGCATTATTATTTTCCCCATTGTCTTCACTTATCAATTACAAGCTGATTCAGGTCCGGGCCTTATATTTCAAGTGTTGCCGATCGCTTTTGGCAATATGACGGGCGGCTGGCTGTTTGGTACCTTGTTTTTTATTGCCCTGGTGTTTGCAGCGCTGACCTCGTCTATTTCGTTAATTGAACCGGCGGTAGCCTGGCTAATCGAACACAAAGGCTTGTCGCGCCAACAAGCCTGTATAAAATCCGGCTTAGCGGCTTGGGCGCTGGGTTTAATAACGGTATTTTCCTTTAATGTGTGGTCAGATTTTAAAATTTTTAATCAAACATTATTTGAATTAATTGATTACATCACCGCCAACCTGATGCTACCTACGGGTGGTTTATGTATAGCGGTATTTACTGGCTGGATGATGCAGCGCCAGCACAGCGAAAAAGAGTTGGCTCTGCCGTCAGATACCCAGGGTTACCCACTATGGCGCGTTGTTGTACGCTACGTGTCGCCCTGCGCGGTATTTTTGGTGTTCCTGCATGTTACTGGAGTGATTTAATCATGACAACTGTAGAAAAAAGTGCATTAGTTAAGTTTTCTGCACTGCAAATGTTTGAGTTGGTTAACGACATTGAGTCTTATCCAAAGTTTTTACCGTGGTGCAGCGCCAGCCGCATTATTAAACGCGGCGAAGATTTTATTGAAGCAGAGTTGCTGATTGCCAAGGGTGGTTTCAAAAAAGCTTTTTCCACCCGCAATAAAATAGATGATAACGGCAAGATAACGGTTTCTTTACTGGATGGGCCGTTTTCGTATCTGGAAGGTTCGTGGAATTTTTTGCCGTTACGTGAAAATGCCAGCAAAATTTCACTTAATCTGGAGTTTGAAATGGCGGGAAAGCTGGCCAATCTGGCGTTTGGCGCTGTGTTTAACCAAATCTGTAACACGATGGTAGGGGCCTTCACTCAACGCGCCAAAGATGTTTATGGCTATTGAAGTCTGGGTAAATTAATGATGACCATAGAAGTGGCGTACGCCACGCCCGACAAACAAGCACTTGTTAGCTTGCCTGTGCCTTTAGATACTACCGCTGAACAAGCGATACACGCATCGGGCTTACTGGCGCAATTTCCTGAAATTGATTTGGAGCAAACTAAAGTAGGCGTTTTTGGAGTGCTCTGCAATCTTGATCATAGTCTTAAGCACGGTGATAGAGTTGAAATTTATCGCCCGCTTATGCTTGATCCTAAAGCGGCCAGGTTACAACGGGCCAAGAAATAACTACCGCCGATAGAATGCACGCTGAGTATCTGCGGACTGGCTATGTTGATAGACCTTCAGCTAACAGCTCAACCCAATGCACTACCGGCACATCCACTATTTGTTGCAAATGCAGTAAGCAACCTATATTTGCCGTAGCAATCATATCCGGCTGACCGTTTTGCAGGTGCTGTAATTTATTGGCGCGCAATTGCTCAGAAAGCTGGGGTTGTAAAATAGAATAAGTGCCCGCAGAACCGCAGCACAAATGGCCATCGATAACCGGCGTTAGCTCAAAACCCAGACGTCGTAATATTTCTTCCACAACACCGTTAAGGTGTTGTCCATGTTGCAAAGTACACGGGGATTGAAAGGCCAGTTTACGGGGCGTGACATTTAAAGCACTTAAATCTTCGCTGCGCAATACCTCGCTTAAATCACGGGCCAATGCCGAAAATTGCACGGCTTTTTCAGCGTAAAGTGCATCCTCGCGCAGTAAATGGGCATAGTCTTTTAGCATAACGCCGCAGCCGCTGGCGGTCATAATAATCGCTTCTACACCGGATTCAATCTGCGGCCAGCATGTATCAATCATACGGCGCATAAAATTCAGGCTGCCGTTATGATCGCTCAGATGATAATTTAAAGCCCCGCAACACCCTGCATTAGGCTGACGAACAGCACTGATACCCACTTGATCCAGAACGACAGCAGCAAGGGCATCAATATGTGGCGCTAACCCACGTTGAACGCAGCCTTCCAATAATAATACCCGTTGTGGATGACGAATAGCTGGCCAGACAGGGCAGGGGCGTTGTATTGGAAGTTTGTTTTTTAATTTACTGGAAAACAGTGGTCGCAGTAAATAAGCCACCCGCAACAGTGGCTTTAATCGCTGGGGATAAGGTAAGGTCAACATCAGTAATTGCCGTAGCCTACGTTGATGCCAAGGTCGTCCTACCTGTTGTTCAATAACATTACGGCCTATATCGGCCAAGCGCCCGTATTTAACACCCGAAGGGCAGGTGGTTTCACAGCTTTTACAGCTTAAGCAGCGGTCAAGATGAAATTGGGTTTTCTGGGTAACTGCCTCGCCTTCAAATAGCTGTTTTAGCAGATAAATACGTCCACGTGGGCCATCGCGTTCATCGCCTTGCAATTGATAGGTAGGACACACGGCATTACAAAATCCACAATGCACACAGCGGCGTAAAATGTCATCCGCTTCTTGTGCATCATTGGCATTAATACGATTGCTGATGAGTGATGTTTGCATGGCGGCGATTTACCTTAGCGCTGCTAAACCTAAAGCTGTTAGACAGCTTCTACCGGCGCTTGCCGACATAAATGAGAGACATCGCCAAGCTCAAACTGTATGGTCGTGTGGCCAATACCAAACCTGTGCTGCAATTCTGTGTTAATTTGTGATAACAGCGCATCATCAATAACAGCATCGGGCTTGACCAGATGCACGGTTAAGGCAATTTCTGTGGTACTCATGCCCCAAATATGTAAATCGTGAACGGCGTTTACACCCGGAAGCCCTGCAAGGTAAGCTTCAACTTTGCCAGGATGAATACTTTCAGGTACCGCATCTAAAGCCAAATTAACTGACTCACGCAATAAGCCCCAGGTTCCAAAAATGATAATGATGACAATAACTAAGCTCACTGCGGGATCAAGCCACAACCAGCCGGTAAAGCGCATGATTAAAGCAGCGACTACTACGCCAAATGAAATACCGGCATCCGCAGCCATGTGCAAATAAGCACCACGAATATTGATATCTTGCTTTTGCCCAGACATAAATAACCATGCCGTAAAACTGTTGATTACAATGCCAACCGCTGCAACCCACATCACTGTTTCACTGGCCACTGCTTCGGGATGGTTAAAGCGAAAAATAGCCTCCCAGGCTATCCCACCTACCGCAACGAGTAAAACCAAGGCATTGAGTAAAGCCGCTAAAATAGAAGAGCGCCGTAGCCCGTAGGTTCGCCGTTGTGTGGGCAATCGGCGCGCTAAAACACTCGCCCCCCACGCCAGTAATAAACCCAGGACATCACTCAAATTATGGCCAGCATCTGCCAGTAACGCGAGAGAATGCGCTAAGCTGCCAAAAATAGCTTCCACGATAACAAAACCAAAATTAAGGACTATGCCTACCGCAAAAGCGAGATCAAAATTTGCAGGTGTATGGCAGTGTTGGTGTTCGTGGCCATGATCATGGGAATGATTGTGCTCCATAAAGCTACCTTATTTTTAACAAAAAAGACAAAATACCACACTAATTTCTAAGGCAGTGGGTTAAACAGACCGTAAGGATCAAACGCGTAGCGAATTTTTTGGTGTAATGCCACAAGCCCAGGTTCTAGCCTGAGCCAGTCGGTTTTATCATACCCTCGAAAACACACGGCATGTCCTAAATTTTCCTGGGCGATAGCATGAATGCGAGCGGCAGGTTCTGATGACTTCAACCAACGCTGTGCACCGCCCCAATCTAACAGCCAATCGCCGGATAAATCAAGCGGAGGCGTTGCTGGTGGCTGACTAATACGCCACAAGCTTTGAGCGCCCTGAAAAAATGGCAGTTGCTGTTCACGTAACGCCTGCCAAAAATGCGTGCCTTGAGAATCGATTTCACCGCCCAGTTTTTGTGCCGCTGCCTGTATCGCAGCTTCTGCGCCAGATAACCTTACTCTTATTGCATCATCTATAAAACACAGCGCCGATAATGGCCAGGGTTGATTTTGCCAGCGCTGCATTAAGTCCAGTGCGGATTGTGCCCCCGTCGCTGGGTAGCATAAGGTTATTTCCGCTTCCGGCTTAGGCAATACGCGCAAAGAAACATCCAGCAATACCCCTAACTGGCCTAACGCACCTACCATTAAACGCGAAACATCAAACCCTGCCACATTTTTGATGACTTGACCGCCAAAACGCAGTACTTGACCGTGGCCATTAATAATCCGGCATCCCAACATAAAATCACGCACACTGCCGGTAAAAGGGCGGCGCGGCCCTGAAAATCCGCAGGCAATCGTTCCGCCAAGGGTAGCATGCGGTGAAAAATGCGGCGGCTCAAATGCGAGCATTTGGCCGTGTTCTGTTAATAACGTTTCCACTGCGTGTAACGGCGTACCGGAACGGGCAGTAATGACTAACTCGCTGGGTTCGTAAGCAATAATGCCCGTATGACCGCCAAGTTCAAGGCGCTCCGTTGCCGTGCTTGGCGATCCGTAAAATGCCTTACTGTTACCACCAATTATGTTTAAAGGCGTAGCATTAGCAATGGCTTGTAGCACTTGAGCCTGTAAAGATAAACTCAAATCTTGCTCAATCATTAAAAACGCTCTAATTCAGGAAATGGCAACTGGCCTTGATGAATATGCATGCGGCCAAATTCTGCACAGCGATGCAAACTTGGAATGGCTTTGCCGGGATTGAGTAAATCATGTTCATCAAAAGCTGCTTTTAAACGCTGAAATTGCTGTATCTCTGCGCTAGAAAACTGCACGCACATTTGATTGAGTTTTTCGAGACCGACACCATGTTCACCGGTAATAGTACCGCCGACTTCCACACACAGCTCTAAAATCTGGCCGCCTAACTGTTCGGCTTTCTCATAATCGCCCGGAATACGGGCATCGTACAAAATTAACGGGTGTAAATTGCCGTCGCCGGCATGGAAAACATTGACTACGGCTAAGCCCATAGTGTTGGTAAGCGTGTTTATTTGAGTGAGAACTTTAGCCAGGTGTTTACGTGGAATAGTGCCATCCATGCAATAGTAATTGGCGGCAATACGGCCGACCGCTGGAAACGCGGCTTTACGGCCTGCCCAAAAGCGTTTGCGTTCATCGCTATCTTTTGCTGTGCGTATTTCGCTAGCGCCATTGGCTGCAAAAATAACATGGGCTTTGGCCATGTCAGTAGCAACCTGTTCGGGTAAGCCATCCAGCTCACACAGTAAAATGGCAGCGGCATCAATTGGATAATTGGCCTGAACAAAGTCATCCGTTACCCGAATGGCGGCATTGTCCATCAGTTCGAGTCCTGCGGGAATAAGCCCTCCGGCAATAATCGCTGCAACGGCATCACCGGCTTTGGCTATGCTATCAAAAGCTGCCAGTAATACTTGCGTACAGGGTTGTATCGGCAATAGCCGTAATGTGGCCTCTACTACAATGCCTAACAAGCCTTCCGAGCCGATGCTAACAGCCAGTAAATCAAAACCGGGCGCGTCCAAACCGCCACCACCCAAGGTTAACAGTTCGCCCGTTATGGTAATTAGTTTAACCTGCAAGACATTATGTACAGTTAAGCCGTATTTTAAGCAATGCACCCCCCCAGAATTTTGGGCGATATTGCCGCCAATTGAGCAGGCGATTTGTGATGATGGATCGGGCGCATAATACAAGCCATAAGCTTTGGCAGCTTCTGAGACCGCTAAATTGCGAACCCCTGCCTGTACCTGTGCGGTGCGATTGTTGGGATCAATGGCCAGAATTTTATTCATTTTGCTCAAGCCTAAAACCACGCCGTTATTAACTGCTAAAGCACCGCCGGTTAATCCTGTACCTGCACCGCGCGGTACTACGGGTATGCGTTGGCTATAACACAGCTTGAGTATAGCCTGGACTTGTTCAACCGTTTCCGGTAACACCACCAGTTGCGGTAAGGCTTTTAGTGCCGTTAACGCATCACATTCAAACACTTTCAGCATTTCAGAGTCGGCAATGACATTCTGGCTACCGATGAGGGTTTTGCATTGGTTGATAAAGTTGGCGGTTAGCGGCGATGATGTCATGTAAGCGATTAAAGATTAACAAACCAGCGATAAAAGCATTTTTTAACAGGATGTTCAAGTGATTTAACAGTAGCAAACTCTGGTTAAGAATCTGTTCAATATCTTCGCAATAGCAAGGTCAAAAAATCCAGGTTAACAAATTGTAGGCTGGTGTTAAGCAAGCGTTCGGTGTTTTTCCAAAGCCTACGGCATTTCTCCAACAGCTTAGAGGAGCAGTAGGGAAAGGATATTATCAACTTTATGAACCACATTACCCTATAAAGACGAACTAAATTATCTTACATGCTTATAGCATAATGTTTGACCCAATTAATTATTTTTCACACATACAAAACCAGATAAAAACGATAAGGTACTGCTTTTAGTTTGCTGTTCCACTGCTCACCCGACCACCCCAACGTCATTCCCACTCCGAATTTGTTGATAAACCGCCCGCATCAAATGTTCGGACGCTATATTGCGAAAAGCTTCATCGTTCATCAGCCTCACAAAAATATCCTCGTTGCCATCCATACGTTCAACAAACAAATTTTCCAATTGCTTGTTGAACACCGGTTCAAAATTCTCTATCGAGTTGGCCATTACCGCCTGGCGTAATTGCTGATTTGCCACCGCTGTTTCACGCACCTGGTCAAAGAACAGTTGGTCGGCCAGGTTGAATTCGGTACCGAACCGCTCATTGAGCTTATCAACTAGCGTTGATAGCTGCACTTCCTCATCAGGTTGGCCAGTACCGACGGCAGTAGGCCCATACACAGGTTCAGTCTCTCCGACCTTAAGATCAATAGCACCTTCGCTGATTTTCTGTAGCCGGTAATATTTCAGCTCAACATCATCGTCAACTTGAACGTTGCGGGTATCGGCGTTTCGTGGCAGTTTGTTCAGCAAAAAACGGGTATAGGTATAGAGTTTCTCGTGATCGGAATCTTGATAAGGGATAATTTGTGAAATGAACAGGTACAGGTTACGAAACGTTGCCAGCTGTCCCTTGAAGAAGTTTTGATCCTCTTCTTTTAATTTTATAAATCTCTCGACAGCCAAATCAAGCAGGCCATTTAATTTCTTGTGTTCGCCGCCCGTTGGGTTCATGCGGTTTCGGAACCAAATTTCACACCAGGCGCTCACTTCCTCTGGTGAATAGATTTTCCATTCAGCCAGGCCATGTGCCAAGGTATTGAGTTGCTGCGGGTCTGAATCTTCACCTTTGGGAGTCACCTCGTAATATGGCTTAAACGCCGTGTAAATATCCGCCGGTTCATTCACGAAATCGAGTACAAAGGTATCGGTTTTGCCAGGCGTTGTACGATTGAGGCGCGATAACGTTTGTACCGCTTGAATGCCGGAAAGCCGCTTATCCACATACATGCTATGCAATAAGGGCTGGTCAAAACCGGTCTGGTATTTTTCAGCCACCAGCAGGACTTGGTAATCTTCCGTGTTAAATTTTTCCGGCAGTTCGGTTTCTTTAATACCGTTATTCATGCTGACTTCAGTGAATTTTTTATCGGCAAATTCTTTCAGGAAAATTTCACCGGAAAACGCCACCAGCGATTTTACATCCGTGTAACCCTTATCCTTGATGTACTTGTCAAAGCCCAGCTTGTAGCGTACTGCGTGTTCGCGTGAGCCTGTCACCACCATTGCTTTGGCACGCCCGCCTATTTTATGGCGGGTATGGGTGCGAAAGTGCTCAACAATAACTTCAACCTTTTGGGCAATCTCGTAGTCATGGAATTCCACAAAACGTGCCAGCGCCCGCGCCGCTTTACGACGAGGCACTTCTGGGTCTTGCTCGACCTTTTGCAGTAGCTGGTAATAACGTTTGTAACAGGTGTAATTAGCCAGCACATCGTGGATGAACCTTTCATCAATGGCTTGGCGCATACTGTAATGATGGAACGGTGCGTTGCCGTTCAGCCCTGGCTCATTAAACACGCACAGCGTCTTAAATTTTGGCGTTGCCGTGAAAGCGAAAAAACTTAAGTTGGGTTGTTTAGCCCGTTTAAGTTGTTCACGAAGCAGCTCTTTTTTAGCCTCCTCACTCAGCGATTCATCCTCCATGTCGAGAAATTGTTCAGCAATAGCCGATTCTATACCGTCCTTGTTCAGAATTTTACGCAGCTCCATAGCGGTCTCGCCGCTTTGAGAGCTATGCGCCTCATCGACAATCACCGCAAAACGTTTGCCTTTGGTGTCAATGGCAAGCGCTTTACCATTGGCTTCCATCGTGCGGATAGCTTGAGTGATAAACGGGAACTTTTGGATGGTTGAAATAATAACGGGCACGCCACCTGCCAAGGCTTTCACCAATTGTTGGGTGTCTTCGTCGATTTTTTGCACCACGCCCAGTTTGTGCTCAAATTGAAAGATGGTGTTCTGTAATTGTTGGTCGAGTACGCGTCGGTCGGTAATGACGATGACGGAATGGAAAATTTTTTCATTGCTGGCGTTATGCAGACAGGATAAACGATGTGCCAGCCAGGCAATGGAATTCGACTTACCCGATCCGGCTGAATGTTGGATCAAATAATTATGGCCTGAACCCTGCGCTTGGGCATGGTTTGTTAAAGCGCGGACACAATCAAGCTGGTGGTAACGCGGGAAAATGAGGGTTTCTTTGCGGTGGCGCTTGATGCCCTTATCGGTTACCACCGTCTTCTCTTCCACATCCAAATGAATGAAGCGGGCGAGGATATCCATCAGGCTATCGCGGGTAAGCGCCTTGTGCCATAAATAAGTCGTGCGTACATCGCCTTCCGCCGGTGGATTTCCCGCCCCGTTCTCATGCCCAAGGTTGAAGGGCAGGAAGAATGTGTCTTTGCCCTCCAGTTTGGTGGTCATGAACGCCAGTTCGGTATCTACCGCAAAATGTACCAGGCAGCGTTGTTTGAAGGCAAACAGCAATTCCTTGGGATCACGTTCAAACTTATATTGGTATTTGGCATTTTCAACATTCCAGTGCGTTGCCGACATTGGATTTTTTAATTCCAGTGTGGCGATAGGCAAGCCGTTGACCGCCAGCACCACATCGGGAATTGCACCGCTCTGGGTGTTGACTTGGCGCACGATGGTCAGGCGATTGTCTGCGTAGCGATCCGTTGCGGTGGGATCAAGGCCGGTATTGGGTGCAAAATAGGCCAGACGCACCGTCTTGCCGACACATTTAAACCCTTCGCGCAAAACCGCCAATGATCCTTTGGCAGCCAGTTCCTTCACCAAACTATCCATTAACATCGCCGGGGCTTTACTGGCATCCAGTTGGGTCAGGCGTGACCAGATTTTCGGTTGCGTTTTTTGTACAAAGGCTATTATATCGACCGGAAACAACGCCGTTTCTGGGTCATAGGCTTTGGGGTCGCCTTTTTCATAGCCACCCGTATTAATCAACGCCTGTTCAATGTCGTTTTCAAAGTCGATTTCTTTATGCATGAGGTGTCTCAGGGTACGGGGTCTTTATCAATTCAATATAGTGCTGCTGGATATTAGCTTTAAAGTTTTCCGGGATGTCGTCCCAGATCAGCAAATCAACTTTGAAGGGCAAGTTGCTTTCTTCCAGTGCTTCTTGCAAGGCAAATACCTGTGGCTTTTGTGAGGATTTGGCAAACACTACCAAATCAAGGTCGGAGGTAGTCCGGGCATTGCCTTTTACCCGTGAACCAAACGCCCAAACCGCAACATCGGGCAAAAATTGCTGTACCATCTGCAACAGTAAGGTTTGTTGCGCGGGGGTAATGTCCATATTTGGCTTCATTCCCACGTTTCTTCAGTCAAGGTTTGATACAGGGCGATGGCATCAGCGATAAAATCAGCCATCAGCGCTAACGCCGCCTGCGCTTTGTCACCATTGTAATCGTGTGACGTTTGGATACGCGCATCGGCATAACCCAACCATTGCTCGGTATTGGCACGAAACAGGAGGTTGTCGGCGGCGATGCGAAAAATGGGTTTAGGGCTGTTTGGTACTTCCGGCAGACCCAAAGTTTCAATTAAATAACGTTTAAGGTGCTTCCATACGCAGTCATAACAGGTTTCAAAACGCTGAATCACCGATTCGGCAATGGCTTCTTTATCCAATGCGGATAAATTTGTGCGTTCTGCCGAACGTTGATAATTGGCAAATTGCAATTCAAGCTGTTTCAGGGATTTTTTGAATTTGCTGTAATCGATCATAAATTCTGCTCGGTTAAGTTTTTGTTTTTTAAAATTATCTGAATGGGAATTGGGCGAACACGTTTAGGGCGAACACGCAGGTTCGCCCCTACGGGGTGTCATCGTAGGGGCAGACCTGCGTGTCTGCCCTGTATGTACAATTGCTGAAACTGAAACATGCGCGATGTCAGCCATATTGATTTTCCTCATATAACTTATCCAATGCCCAGCTCTTGGGATTGTTGGCTATGTATTCGCGTAAGCGTTCTAAATCCGCCTCGTTACGTACCACATGCTCCCAATAATTACGTTGCCATAATTTACCCTCAAAACGCGGCCATTGGTTTTGGTTGACCTCGCGGATATATTCATTGGTGGTCATGGTTTTAAACCATTGCACCACCCGATGTAGGGGCGAACCTACGTGTTCGCCCTTTGTATCTTCGTTCGTAGCGGATTCAGGGCGGGCAACGCATTCAGGGTGGACATCGCATTCAGGGCGGACACGTAGGTCCGCCCCTACGTTTACCACGATGAAATGTATGTGGTTCGGCATACAAATACAGGCATCACATTGGATGTCTGGAAATTTGTTTTCCAATTCCAAATACCAGCGCATCACCATGTTACCGGCAGGATTTAATACCATGTTGTCATTGGCGATGTGCCCAAACAGGGAATCCCTGTTTTGTTGGCAGATGGTGACAAAATAAGCGCCTGCCTGCGAATAATCGTAATTTTTTAGGCGAATAGAACGGCGGTGGTGAATGGCGGGGTTATAGGTCATGGCGCAGCATTTCGATTAATGTGCCGATTACGGCCATAACCCGTAGGGGCGGACCTATGTGTCCGCCCTTTATTACGGACAGGTGTGATATGTTGGGCGATCTCTTCGCAAAGGGCGAACACATGTAGGGCGAACACGCAGGTTCGCCCCTACGCATGGGTTGCCTCTGTGGGTAATTTAAAATCGCGCACATCGATTTTACCGGTGACGGCGTTGGTTATTATAGGGCAGAGCGGTATTCCAGAAGTAAACTACCTATATTCTTTGATTGGTTGCCTTGTGCAATTGAAGTAACCCCACACATTGATTGTATTAATCTATCAATTTGGGCAGTTTTGTAGTCGAGGAAACAGGCTATGGATTTTTGTTCAGGCATAGGTGGCTCAACAACGGGAATACAAACCAAATCACTTGCATTGATTGCGGGATAACTAACCCCAACTGAGTTGGCAACCACATCACCAACAAACCCATCGGATTGCAAAAGATAGCCTGCGAAACCAGAATATAGATTTTGCATAGGTCGCACAACTACAAAACCCGTTGATACAATCATATTTTCCGATGGGTGGTTTACAGGTGCTATCGCTTTTAGATACGTGCGAACTGTCGAGACAATAATATCACCATGCTTAACCTTCCTTCTTGCGCGGGAAGGAGCCTTGTCAAAGGTCATTGATTCAAACTTCTCAATACCATTGATTAACGACACACTTGAAATGTCAACGTATTCAATCTCCAAGTCGGGTTCTGTTTTATCGTCTAGTGTTTCATCGTTATAAGTAGCAATGTTTTTAACGCGCTTTACAAGCCAATGAGTAGGCACGTTTTTCAACCACGCGCACTTTGTTGATTTGTAATGAGGATATTGTTGATAACTTGCCATCAAACCATCGCCCCCAAAATAACCCACCCCGTAGGGGCGGACCTGTGTGTCCGCCCTATTTTACATGTACCCCCCATTTTACGTGTCTGCCTTATCCCACATATCCATCCAATTCGATACCACGAACAACGAACAACTTCCAAACCTTTACCTGAAAAAATACCGATGCGGAAAACAGGGCGAACACGTAGGTTCGCCCCTACGAATTGTATTGACATCATCAAACCACCTCACTCAACATCGCCATAATGTCTTTTTCCAACTGGCTAATTTCACATGCAATCACATCCAACGGACGCGGTGGCTGATACACATAAAAATGCCGATTCAAAGGAATTTCATAACCCACCTTAGTTTTGCTGTGGTCTATCCAGGTATCGGGCACATGCGGCAATACTTCGACCTGTAAATAATCTTCACAATGGCCTTTAACCAAAATCAGCAATTTATCATGACCTGTTTCGCCGTCATACGCCAGTGGCAACGGCAAGCTAATATCTTCCGGCAGCGCCACAATCTCGGTATCACGTAATTCGGCATCCGGTTCAGGCTTGCCTTTGGCATCCAGACAAATAGCCGCTTCAGGGTCGCGCTCAGAAAGAGCAGCCAAAATAGCTTTTTTAACGGGTGCAGCGATTTTAAGGCCAGCCTGCTTTATAGCATCATCCACTAATTGCTCAAATTCAGTCCGATTGCGATACACAATGTCTCTGTCAAGCGTTGCAAGTGCCGCTATAACTTCCATCTGCATGACTTTACCCTGGGTAATCTCAGCTTGATAAGCGGCATCATCCTTGCGTTTTTTACTATTGGCCAGATTGGTAAATGCACTTTGGTCGTTCAAACGGAGAATCCGCTCGACACCGACTTGAAAATTTAACCGTAACGGGCGTTCAACGGTAATTTTTAAATAACCAAAGTCTTGGTTTTTAAATAGCTTGCTGCACACACGCGGTTCAAGCGTGCCATTCATCGGCACGTCGCTGGTCGCATCGTGGTAGTATTCACCGTAAAGCCGCACCAATGCCTTGATATGCTCGTCAGACAATTCATTACGCTTGTTGCCCAAGCTCTTGTCCATTTTTTTAAAGTGCCGCGTACCATCAATCAACTGCACCTTGCCTCGGCGGTGTTCCGGCTTCTTGTTGGTGACGATCCAAATGTAAGTATAAATGCCGGTGTTGTAGAACATCTGGTCAGGCAGCGCAACCACGGCATCCAACCAGTCATTTTCAATAATCCAGCGCCGGATATTACTTTCACCACTGCCCGCATCACCGGTAAACAGCGGCGAGCCATTGAACACGATAGCAATCTTGGAGCCGTCGCCACCGGTGTTGTTACCCGAATCATCCAGCATAGGCGGCTTGTGCATCTTGGAAATCATGTGCTGCAAAAACAGCAGCGAACCATCATTGATACGCGGCAAACCCGCACCAAAACGACCAGAAAAACCCTGGTCTTTATACTCTTCCCGTACAAAATCTTCTTCAGGTTTCCATTCCACCCCAAACGGCGGATTGGCCAACATGTAATGGAACTGCTTGTTGGGATGGCCATCGTAGGGCAAAAAACCATTGGTCTTGTTTTTGGCATCTTTGACACCCAAAGTGTCACCATAAATCAAATTATCAATTGGCTCATCTTTAATCAACAAATCTGAACAGCAAATGGCGTAAGACTCTGGGTTGTATTCCTGCCCGAACAGTTCAATGTTGGCATCTGGATTCATACCAGAAACCACGCCATCACCGCAGATGAATTTTTCCGCTTCCGAGAGCATACCGCCGGTGCCTGCCGTTGGATCGTAAACGCTACGGTAAATGCCTTTTTCGTAAACATCTTTCTCACCAGTGAACAGTAGCTGCACCATCAACCGAATGACTTCGCGCGGCGTAAAGTGATCCCCTGCTTCTTCATTGGCTTGCTCGTTAAATTTCCGCACCAACTCTTCAAACAGATAGCCCATTTGCAAGTTGCTGATAGCTTCGGGTGACAGGTTGATTTCTCCAGAGAAAAATTCTTTAATGATTAAAAACAAGCGATTGGCTTCATCCAGCTTGGCGATTTCGGCTTCAAACTCAAACTTGTCAAAAATGTCGCGTGCGCGTGGCGAAAAGCCCTGAATGTAGGCGATCAGGTTACCGGCAATGTTGGGCGCATCACCCAACAGTTTTTCAAAGGTAAAGCCGCTGGTATTGAACAGCTCTTGTTTACGGTCTTTTGCCGCTATGCGCGACAAGGCTTTTTGTAATGCGAGACCAGTAATCTTTTTATCTTCAAGTCGCTGCTTTTCATCAAGTACTTTTTGCTTGTTTTTTGCCAGCACCAGATCAAAGCGCCGTAAAACAATGAGCGGTAACATCACACGGCGATATTGCGGTGGGCGATAAGGCCCGCGTAACTTGTTGGCAATATTCCAGATGAAGCCGACAATGTTTTGGTGCTGTGTGTTTTGCATGGGGTGATTTTAGTGTGGCAAGTAAATTATTTAGGTAACGTAAATAAAACAACCGAATACGTTTTTAGTGTGAATAAAGATTTGCGTGCCTATAGAGGATCAACAGAGGATCAACAAAATGGGGCTTTAGAGAAATATTTACAGCCTTGATTCCTCCTCTGTAGCTAGCAATAAGCAAAGAATAACAAATATTGTTACTGTTACTTCAATATTTTGGCTAACCTCAAAACAAAAAGGCCAAATTAATTCATTAAGTGTATGTGGAATTTGATTAGTTTGTTATTCAAATATCCAAAATTCACTTAATAAACCGCTTCTACTTGAAATATGCTAACGATTCCTTGGTTTTCAGGCCCTAAGCTATTCAGCGCTACTTTCCCATTGCTCAATAAAGCAAACGTTATTTGGTACAGATGCCGCTAAAAAAATTCATTTTTGGCGGAATTAGAGTTGTTTTTTAATGCCTGGAAACTCGTATATGAAATCAAAGTCCCTATTTGTAAATCAGATTGAGTTTCGTGGCACGTTTTTAAGCTTAAAACAGTAGGCTTTGGAAAAAACCGAACGCTTGCTCAACACTAGCCTACATTTTGTTAACCTAGCTTTTTTGACCTTGCTATTGCGAAGATATTGAACAGGTTCTAAGATTCTGCAAATAAAGTACGTTTGACGATGAATATTGTCAGCAACGGTATAGCAAAGCCTAAAAATATCTGAATAAAAAACAAGCTGCCTAGCTGGCTATAGTCAGCAGGTATAGATACTACCCCGGTTACGGCATCTTTAACTTCACGGGTAACTACAAACCAGTGGTTAAGCAATTTAGTCAACAATTGGGATAAGGAAAGTGCCAGATTGATCATTGCCGCCATAACGGCAAAGTAGGTGGCTTTAAGCTGGGGCGGTGCTGAATTAGCAATCCAGGCCAGCATGGGTATCATGGCAATCTGGCCTAAAGGTGATTCCAGAGCGGTATCTATCAGCGCGATAAAACGTGCGTCAATAAAGCCTGCAATGTGCGCCTGTGTCCATTCATGCAGGCCATAATATAAGCCAAGTTGGGGTAAACTTAACACCGTCAGCGCAACAGTTAACGTAGCGATAATCTGGGTAATAGAGCGTTCGGCCATAAAACGGCGAAATATAAACATACCCATTAAGGTTAATACGCTGGTAATGAGCGCAAGTTTTGATAAAAACTGTTGGTCAAAACCTAGTTCGTCAATCATCCACCATGTAGAACCCGCCCCCGCTGTAGGTACAGCGCGGAAAGCAAAGATGACTGCTGCGGTACCGAATAACTGCTTTCTAACCGTAGCAGACAGCTCATCAGTTAAACGCCACATCAAAAATACTATAATAGACAGCGATCCTACAAATATCAGTTCTTCGTTATAAGGTACTTTGGCAAGCCCCATAAGAGCCGCAAATAATGTAAAGCTGAGGCAGCCACCTAAAATCCACCAGTTAACTTTGGCTAACTCTTCAATAGGCCTTGATAAAATCTTTTCAATCTCGTCAAACTCATAGCCTTGTGCAGCAAGTCGCCACTCTTCATTGGAACGCAAGTAAGCGGCCAGCATAACGCCACACACGGAGGCGGCAGGAATTAACAGCGCCCAGCGAAATATTTTAATATAAACGGCTAATTGGGTATTAGCGTCCATGTTTGTTATATCTCTAAACCAGTAAACATTAGCTAACGCCACAATTAGGGTGCCGCTGATAATGGCAACACGCCCCAAGGTTTGCATGGTGGTATGAGCAAGTTTGATTTGCTCTTTAGAAAAAGGCAGTCCGTACTCATCTATGCGTGGCACTGCTTCTACGGTCATGGCATCGGCTACGGTATCTTGTATAACATACCCGATAGGCGCGAGTAAGGTTGAGATGACAAACCAGGTTTCTACTGAAAAAAAGCCGGTCATTGATTTGGGATCGGCAAGAATAGTGAGCATAATTAAAAGACTTGCCACAATTAATGTAGCCCCCAGGTAGATTAATTTGGCTTTATGTTGCCAGAGCAAATCAACCATATGGCCAATAGGCATTTTCATTGCCCAAGGCATCATTGCCCAAAAACCAAGGGTAGCTAAAAATTCAGCAGACAGCCCCAAATAATCTTTAACAAAAAAAGTGCCTACAATGCTTGTTAAACCTGAAATCCCGGCTGCCAGATAAACCATCATAGGCGGCACATAACTCAAGCGCATTTGCCTTGCCAAATCAAAGATATTTTTATCTAGCCAGATGTACATTAACTGCAAAACGGAGTTTGCTGTAAGTGGATGAAGATGAGGTGGCAAAGATTCTTTTTGCATAAACAATCCTTAGCATGCTGTAAAAATAAATTACTAAATGTAGACTCTATATTCGTGTTTTGGTTCGGCGAAGTCTAGGCTTCCTCTTTAGGGTTTAATCGTTTGGTTTACAAAAAACGGCCGTGTCTCAAATATTTCCTTAGCAAAACGCTGGCCTTGCCATGACAAACTGCGTTTCAGTACAAAATCAAAACGAAACGGATGGTAATCCTGTAACGCTTGCAACGGTTCGATGCTGTCTTCTGCCAGTAAACCGGCCGTAGCAAATTTTGTCAGCGAGATCAACGGCAGCACACCGGTCAACGGGTAGTCGGAGCCATTTAGCAAGCGGCTGTGCCAAGATGTTTCTGTTAATAAGGTTTTAACGACATCCATATCGCGGTTGCGCAAAATGACTGCGGCAATATCGCCAAATAATCTGCCTTGCCATTGTTTTTCTGCCATCAGTTTGGCAAAAATATCGAAACTTCTCACTTCCTGACCCTTATCATCAATATCAGTACCCAACGTCGCGCAATGAGCAATGACCACGCGAACCCCAGCATCCAGGGCACGACGTAAGCGCAAGGGATTGCTGAACTGTGGCTGGTTTGCACCATGCAGCGCCCTTTCTTCGCCGGCATGGCTGATAATAGGTATGTTAAGCTCAACCGCTGCTTTGTAAAAGCGGTCGCATAAGGGTGAGGCAGGATCAATTCCCATTACCGGCGGCAACCATTTTACTGCTCTCGCACCGTCGGCAACGGCCTGCTGCAAAACAGCTACGCAATCGTGACGATAAGGATGAATGCTGGCAACCCACTCGAAACGCTCAGGATAAGTTTTTGCTAGCTTCATAGCATAGTCGTTGGGCACAAAATAAGCCGTGTTGGCATGATCGGGATCTCCCCTGGCACCGTGAGTCTTATCAAAGGCGTACAACATTGCCTTAGCGCCTTTGGGCATAGCATTAAGCAATGCCAGAGTGCGGATAACAAAATTAACATCCTGTTTGCCCATATTTCCGGCACAGGCGGCATTTGCATAAACCCAGCGTTGAAAAGTTTGGACAGGATGTAAAAAGGGCTCATTCATGTCTGGGTTCTGAGTAATGCCGCTATCGCCATCCCCAGAGCCAACAATATGTGTGTGGCAATCCCACCAGTTTTCAGGATTAACGCCTTGCCATGCGGCTGTTTCTAACAGCGACGTTGGCGTATGCAGAGGATCAAGACAAGAATTGGCAAGCCTAAACAATGCCGAAGCGGGTGTGCTGGCGGTAACCAAGCTAGCGGTAGCCAGCTGTAAAAATCGGCGGCGGGAGTAGTCCGAATGGGTCATGATTAAGGTTTTAAAAAGGAGAGCTTGATATGAAACAGTAGCTACTTTTAGCCCCCGACAACAGCGTTATTTAAAGCTGTTGTCGGGTTGTTGGTATCATCATTACCTGGAAAACGTTGTGCTAAAGAGCTAAAGCATTGAACGGATCAGGGGAGATTTTTTGTTACAAAGACAGTTGAGATGAATGGGAAGCTGTCGGTTTTTTGGGACCTTGTCCACCATCGCAGGCTGTTAAAGCCAGAACAGCAAAAATGACGACTATTGAACTAACAATTTTCATGGTTTTTCTCCGAAATGAATTAATGATAGGTTTCTGCAAATCTACCGACTGAATAGACGTGGAAGCCCTTTGTTTGGCTAAAGTCATTGTGGCATGATTATCAGTTTATGTCTTGAAATGTATCCATAACCTTCTCCCTCTGGAGAAGGGGCGAGTTCTTAACTTAATGGCAGTGCCCACCTTGCGTGGGTAGCCACACTCTGCAACTTATTGAAAGTGAAGATTATTGAGTCTTCCGCCAAAAATTATCAGCATTAACCTAGAGTTGGTGTAAAATCTGGTTGGCAGCTTTTTAGCAAGATTAAAGGTGTTGCTATTGTTAGTCTCTAGAATTGTTAAAAAGTTTGCTTTTATGTCGTACTAAAATTAAAGCGCCTTTAACCTGTTTTTTATAAGTTAAGCGGCTCATTCAATTTGCAGAAATAATCGCAATAACATACACACATAAGGATTAATCATGAGTATATTTAGTTCCATTCTCTCAAAGTTGGGTATTGGTAGTGCCGATGCTGCCGAAGCGCCTGTTGCAGCGGATGCGTCTCCCGCTTCTGTCACCGCGCCTGCTGCCGCTATTAGTGATGTTGATGTTGTTTCCAAGTTGGATGGACTTGCTGCTGCCAGCGCTGAAAAGCTCAATTGGAAAGCTTCAATTGTTGATTTGTTAAAGTTATTAGGACTTGACAGCAGTTTGGCTGCGCGTAAAGACCTGGCTGCGGAACTGGGTTGCCCAGCTTCAGCAATGGGTGATTCAGCACAAATGAATATGTGGTTGCATAAAGCGGTATTGCAAAAACTGGCTCAGAATGGCGGTAATATTCCGGCAGATTTGTTGGATTAAGATCGCATTAATCTTGGTGGCAGACTTGCATCACTGAAGTCTGTCCTTGGCTTTTTCTAGATAAACCAAAAATTAGCGCAGCAAATGCTTAATTGCCTCTTTCTCTTCTTTTAGTTCTGTTTCAGTAAGCTGCATTTTTTGGCGGCTGAAGGCGTTAATATCAAGCCCCTGCACCACACTAATCTTGCCATCGGTTACGGTAACCGGATAGGAATACATGAGCCCAGCTTCAATACCATAACTGCCATCAGAATAAATCCCCATACTGACCCATTTACCCTCTTGTGTGCCTAGTGTCCACGCCCTCATCTGATCTATGGCTGCGTTAGCCGCAGAGGCGGCACTGGATTGGCCACGCGCTTTAATCACAACCGAACCGCGTTGTTGTACGGTAGGAATAAAAGTATTTTCAAACCAATCCTCCCCGACTAGCTGTAAAGCCTCCTGATCTTTGACTTTTGCATGATGAATATCAGGGTATTGCGTGCCGGAATGGTTACCCCAAATAATGACATTTTTAACATCAGATACTAATACACTGCATTTTTCTGCCAGTTGGTTAAGGCCACGATTATGATCAAGCATGGTCATACAAGTGAAATTTTCCGGTTTTAAATCAGGTGCGTTATTTAAAGCAATCAAGGCGTTGGTATTGGCGGGATTACCGACAACAAGCACTTTAATACTGCGGCTGGCCACTTCATTAAGCGCTTTGCCCTGTACCGAAAAAATGGCCGCATTAACCTGTAATAAATCTTTGCGTTCCATATCGGCACTTCTGGGTCTTGCGCCTACTAAAAACGCATAATCGGCATCTTTAAAAGCTACTTTGGGGTCATCGGTGATTTCTATACCATGCACCACGGGGCTTGCGCAATCATGCAACTCCATCACCACACCTTGTAAAGCTGGCATGGCTGGGGTAATTTCAAGCAAATGCAAAATAATCGGTTGATCCAAGCCCAAAAAATCGCCCGCCGCTAAACGAAAAAGCAAGGAATAACTGATTTGTCCTGCTGCACCGGTAACTGCTATATGAACGGGGTTTTTCATCTGCTCGCCTTTTGTGAATGATGTTGTTTTTTATTGGCTATGGTAGCGATGCAAAATCTTGTGTTGCTACATGGCTCAGGCTTTTTAACTACTCGTTATCCAATCATAACGAAAACGTACGGGTATCTGCAAATCTATCTGCCCAAGTGCGGCAACTGTTACTATCTCGAGTATAATTAGCGCATCTAAAATATCTATGCGAACTATATACCCCGACAACCCATGAAAAAACTGCTATTCCAATTTGACACTGACATTCATCCTTCCTCTTTTGATACTGTGGTTGCTTACGATGGCGGCGCGGATAATGTTGTGGCTTACGGCGGTTTAACGCCAGAGACTATCTCAGCCTTGGTAGAAGGTACAATTTTTACCCGCGCACCCAAAGATAAAAAAAACACCGCTATCTTTGTCGGTGGCAGTGATATGGTTGCAGGACAATTGTTGTTAAAAGCCATTCAAAAACACTTTTTTTCTAATTTCCAGGTTTCGGTTATGTTGGACTGCAATGGCTGCAATACTACAGCGGCGGCGGCTGTGGCTAAATTAGCTTTGAACGGATCATTAGTGGGTAAGAAAGCAGTGGTGTTGGCAGGAACGGGGCCGGTAGGACAGCGCGCAGCAGTCATGCTGGCTAAAGAAGGTGCGCAGGTTTCAATTACCGCACGCACACTTGCACGCGCAGAGCAAGCCTGTAACGCTATGAACAGTCGTTTTGGTGTGGCATTGGAACCCATTGAGGCACTGGACAATAACGCCCGTGCCCAAAGCATTGAGAGTGCACATATTGTCTTGGCAACCGGAGCTGCTGGCATAGAGTTGCTGAGTGTTGAGCAATGGCAAAACAACAGTACGCTGGAAGTCATCGCCGATGCTAATACTACGCCGCCATTGGGTATTGGGGGTGTTGATATGATGGACAAAGGTGTTGAGCGTCACGGTAAAATTGTGTGGGGAGCGTTGGGTTTTGGGGCTTTAAAACTGGCTTTACACCGCGCCTGCATCGCGAAATTGTTTGAAGATAATAAACAGGTGCTGGATGCTGAGGCTATTTTTGCATTGGCCAAAGAAATGGCTTAAATCGTCACCATGAACCGTTGTGTTGAACAGATGCGACAAGATGCCCTTTATTGCTTTAAAGCAGGCATAGAAGCAGCTGATCCTTATCTGGCAGTAAAACGCCATTTATTAACAGATGGCAATCAATTCGGCCTAGTTTTGGCGGATGCTAGCCAGTATTTTGGAACATGGCCAAAAATTCATGTCATTGCGTTTGGCAAAGCCGCTTGCGCTATGGCAAAATCCGCTAAGGAATGTATACCTGAACCGTTGTTGGGTTGTTGTGTCGCTGTTGCCAATGATGAAAACGTCATAGCTTTAGAGGGTGTGGATGTATTAGTTGCTGCGCACCCGTTGCCAGATGATCGTGGTTTTAAGGCCGCAAAGATGTGCGCGGGTATTGCTGAATCTGCTAAAAAAGATGAACTGGTGCTGGTGTTAATCAGTGGTGGTGGCTCGGCGTTATTGCCTTATCCGGTTGAATCAGTGACCTTACAAGACAAGATTGCTACCACGGATTTATTATTGGCCAGCGGCGCAACCATTAATCAAATGAATTGCGTGCGTAAGCACCTGTCGCAGCTTAAAGGCGGTGGTTTAGCCAAGCTGGCTTATCCTGCCGATGTGCATGCGCTGATATTATCAGATGTATTAGGTGATGACGTGAGTGCTATTGCCAGCGGGCCAACAGTTGCAGATGAAACCACTTATGCGGATGCTATTGCCATACTTGAAGATAAAAGCTTGTGGGATAAGATCCCGATCAGTGTGCGCCAGCATTTAGAACATGGCCGAAACGGTAAAATACCGGAAACACCTAAGCCTGATGATAGCGTATTCGCTAATACATCCTACACCTTGGTAGGCAGTAATAGCCTTAGTGTCCATGCGCTAATACAAACAGCGCAGGCGCAAGGCTACAAAACGCAGCTATACAGTGATCATCTGTGTGGTGAAGCCAAAGATGAAGCTGAAAAACTGGTGCTGTTCGCAAAAAAAACTATTCGTTCAATGAGCACTCCGCTAGCCATCATTGCCGGTGGCGAAACGACGGTGACACTAAAAGGCAATGGCCGTGGCGGACGCAATCAGGAAATGGCACTGGCCTTTGCTATCAGCGCACAGCAACATGGGTTGACTGGCAACTGGGTGTTTTTAAGTGGTGGTACCGATGGCCGCGATGGTCCCACAGATGCTGCCGGTGGTGTTGTGGATTCAGGTACAATACAACGCATGTTAGCCGCAGACATCAATCCAGGTGAATTGCTTGCCAATAACGATTCCTACCCGGCGCTGAAAGCTTCACACGATTTACTGATCACCGGCGCCACAGGTACCAATGTGGCTGATTTACAACTATTACTTATCTAACCCTAACTTCACGCACAGAGTTCTTTTCAGGAGAAAATTATGTTTAACAAAACGATGACAATCGCCGGTTTTGATGATGAATTATTCGAGGCGATGGAACAAGAACGCCAACGTCAGGAAGACCATATCGAGCTGATCGCCTCAGAAAATTATGCCAGCCCCAGGGTGCTGGAAGCGCAAGGTTCACAATTAACTAATAAATACGCAGAAGGTTATCCCGGCAAGCGTTATTACGGCGGTTGTGAATTTGTTGATAAAGCCGAGCAGCTGGCTATTGATCGTGCCAAAGCTTTATTTGGTGCGGATTATGCGAACGTACAACCGCATTCAGGATCGCAAGCCAATATGGCGGTGTTTATGGCTTTAATTCAACCCGGCGACACTATTTTGGGATTGAGTTTAGCCAATGGTGGGCATTTAACGCACGGTGCCAAGCCCAATTTTTCCGGCAAAATTTATAATGCAGTGCAATATGGTTTGGTTCCGGAAACCGGCGAAATCGATTATGAACAAGTTGAAGCTTTGGCTTTAGAGCACAAGCCTAAGGTCATAGTGGCAGGTTTTTCGGCATACTCCAGGGTATGGGATTGGCAACGTTTTAGAGATATTGCCGATAAGGTCGGTGCGTATTTATTTGTAGATATAGCCCATGTAGCCGGTTTGATTGCCGCAGGTTTATACCCTAATCCAATATCTATTGCCGACGTAGTTACCAGCACGACACATAAATCACTGCGTGGTCCTCGCGGCGGATTAATTTTGTGCAAAAGTAATCCTGAATTGGAAAAGAAATTTGATTCCAATATCTTCCCTGGTATACAAGGCGGGCCTTTAATGCATGTGATTGCCGCCAAAGCGGTGGCTTTTAAGGAAGCAATGCAGCCAGAATTTAAGGTTTATCAGCAGCAAGTTATTGATAATGCGCGCGCTATGGCGGCGGTTTTTATGCGTCGCGGTTTTGATGTGGTGTCGGGCGGTACGGATAACCATTTAATGCTGGTATCGTTGATTCCTAAGGGCATTACCGGAAAGGCAGCGGATGCAGCTTTAAATAAAGCGCATATTACAGTTAATAAAAATGCAGTGCCGAATGATCCACAATCGCCGTTTGTAACCAGTGGTATTCGGGTAGGTACGCCAGCAGCAACTACCCGTGGTTTTAAGGAAACCGAAGTGGCCGATGTTGCTAACTGGATGTGCGATGTAATGGAAAATATGGAAGATGAGGCTTTGATTGCATCGGTGCGTGAGAAGGTTAATGCACTTTGTAAGCGGTTTCCGGTTTATGGTTGATTGACTTAAACTTGATTTAACTTCATCGAAACGCAGAACCGATGATTAACCTATTGTTTTGGAATATCAATAGGAAAGACTTAACGGATGAAATTAAAACCTTATGCGATTATTATGATGTCGATGTCCTCGTCTTAGCGGAGAATAAACTGCGAGACGTGGATATCCAAGTGAAATTAAACAAGGGGGGAAGAGTGTTTGTTTCTCCGTTTAACCCTTCAACTCGCATTTCTTTTTTTACGCGTTATCCGGAGCGGTTTCTTGAATTGGTGCATGATGACCACTGGGGTTCAATAAGGAAATTGACACACCCGATAGGCATTGAAATTTTATTGGTTGCCGTGCACATGCCCAGCAAACTCCACTGTAGCGATCAAGATCAGGCATTAATAGCGATTAGAATTGCTGAGGAAATTCATAAACGCGAACTGGAGCAAGGCCATACCCGTACCATTGTGATGGGTGATTTTAATATGAACCCTTTTGAAGCAGGGCTTGTTAGTGCTGACGGTTTTCATGCCATTATGGATAGAAATATTACTTCAAAGGGACATAGAGTTGTCTTTGGGAAAGAGAAGAAGTTTTTCTATAATCCTATGTGGAGTCGGTTAGGTGATGCGTCGGAAGGTTCGTCAGGGACTTATTATTACGATTCCTCGAAGATGACGAATTATTTCTGGAATACTTTTGATCAAGCTCTTATCCGCCCATCATTGCTTTCTTGTTTTGATAATAATAATTTGAAAGTTATCGATAAAATAGGCGATGTTAGCTTATTGAAAAATGGAAAAATATCAAAACAATTTTCGGATCACTTGCCACTGTTGGTTACGCTTAAAGTATCACAATTAAATTTGGAGAATGTGTCGTGACAATTAAAAATTTATGGGGGGAGATTAATAATCTGCCTAAAGTCAAAGCACCTGTAGCAGTTTTAAATGAACAAGCGCAATTTTTGTCAGACCTAACAGGGGGATTGTTAACAGGTGAGATTTCTCAGGTAGAACGATCTGGTGATCGCTTTATATATTCTTTTTATATACACGCCTCTTCATTAAATAATTATTACTATTTTGTTTTACGAATAGATCATGATATACATTTATACCCTCTAAATCTAACGACCGATAAAGATGATTCTCCTTGGGCTTCGTCTTCTGGAACGATATGCAATGATGTCAATGAATTTGAAATCGAACTCGGTAAAATATTTTCATCTTCAGTTGTACAGCGAGTAATTTCAGGTTTGTTATCCCAAATTCAAACGGCGTAAATTACTTTTATTCGGATGGTTCTGAATACGATTAAGTCTAATAATAAAATTATATGAGCTGAATTGACTGGTTAGCTATTTAAAATTGCCCACGATATAAGAGAAAAACATGATTGCCGCCTTACAAAACTGAACAGCTAAAGTCGCTTTGAATTTAACATATAAAACCTGTAACGGTGAAGAAAACATGATACTTTATTGCTAAACCACAATTGCCGAAGAAATCGTTAATATTTATGCACTGGATATTCTGACTACCGTGAAGCAAATTTCCAGTGCATTTTTGCACTTTATCTTATTGAACAAGCAACCCATCAATCGCTTCTTGCAACTGCACCTTAGTAATCTCCCCTGAATGCTGGAAAACCACATTGTTTTCTTTATCGACAATAATGGTATAAGGAATGGCACTGGCAAAATTGCCTAAATTAAAAGCCAGTTCAATACCGCCTTGTCCTGCTATTAACATCGGGTAATTAACCGGCAGTTTTTTGAGAAACTCTGCAACTGGCTCGGCATCATCAATAGCTATACCCAAAATTTGCACATTTTTATCGGCATAGTGTTTTTGTAATTCTACAAAAAGTGGCAGTTCCTCGCGACAAGGCGGACACCAGGTCGCCCAAAAATTAATGACGCGTAACTTATCCTTCCATTCGGAAATAGCGCGTTGTTTGCCAGTGTTATCTGGCAAACTGAATTCCGCTACCGGAATATATTTGGATTTGTTTAACACGGATACCGCTTTTTGTACGCCAAAACCTGTTGCCAGCGTGACTAAGCCAATAACAATAATAAGTAAGATTTTTTTCATAAGGTAACGCGATTTAAGGTTTTAAGAAATAGTTCGGCTTTTTGGTAGCCAATCACACGCAGAGCTGTTTGTTCCTGTTGATCCGTGCCAAAAAATAGCACACCGGGCGGACCCACCAGATTAAATTGGGCTAATAAGGCTTTATCATCTTCAGAATTTTTTGTGACATCGGCCTGAAGTAGCACGAAATCTTTTAATGCACTTTTAACTTGTGGGTCGGTAAAGGTATAAGCCTCCATCTCTTTACAAGATATGCACCAGTCGGCATAAAAATCCAGCATGACTTTCTGCTTACGGCTACTGGCCTGTTGCAAACGTTGCTCCAGTGCCTTAATAGACGTTATTTTCTCAAAAATAATGCCGTGCTCTTTGCCTTGCGCAATGTTTAGAGCCGAACCCTGCAAAGGCTTTAAGGGGTTGGTGTTGCCTAAACTAAAACCTAGCAACAATAATAAGCCGTAAGCCAGCATGATAAGGCCAACACCTTTCCACAGCTTACGCCATCCTGAACAGATTTCCGGTAACGAATCGGTAGCGTGTAAATAAACCGCAGAGATAATTAGCAATATTCCCCATAATAATAAAGGCATATCGGGCGGTAAAATGCGGCTTAGCATCCATACCGCAACGCCTAACATAAGCACCCCAAAAACAGCCTTAGTGGTGTGTAGCCAGTCGCCGGCTTTAGGTAATAATTTACCCGCCGAAGCGCCCAGGATTAACAAGGGAACCCCCATGCCTAAACCCATGACAAATAAAGCGCTGCCGCCCAAAATAACATTGCCGGTTTGGCCTATGTAAATCAACGCGCCCGCCAAAGGGGCTGCAACGCAAGGCCCCACAATAAGTGATGACAGCGCCCCCATAATCGCCGCACCCCACAACGAGCCATCACGGTATTTTTCGCTGGAATTATGCAGTTTGGCTTGCAGTGATTTAGGGACTTCCAAGTGGTAAAAATCAAACATAGACAGCGCTAACATTACAAATATTGCGCTAAAAGTAATGATAATCCAGGGTTGCTGAAAAGTGCTTTGTAAGTTACTACCAAATACAGCCGCCAATACGCCAAATACGGTATAGGTTGCCGCCGAAGCCAGCACGTAACACAGTGACATTAAAAAACTACGGGAAGCCGGAATATCTTTGCCACGCCCGACAATAAGCCCTGATAAAATCGGGATCATAGGAAATATGCACGGCGTGAGTGACAGCAAAAAGCCAAAGCCAAAGAAGCTCAGTAACGTCCCAAAAAGACTATCTTGGTGTAATGATTGTACAATTTTGTCCTGTTCAGAAAGTTCGGGTGCTGCTGCCAAAGGTTCGGAACTAAGGTTGGTTTGCATTTGCTCTGCTACCGGCAATACCAAATCCAGTTTTTTAATCATGGGTGGATAACACACGCCACGATCTGCACAGCCCTGGTATTGCGCTTCTAAAGTAATTTTATGCGCGGCTTTGCTGGTACGGATCAATGGCACATTAAAATCTAATACGTCATAAAAAATCTCAACATTGCCAAACGCTTCATCATGTTTAGGTTTGCCATGGGGGAGGGTGTACGCTCCTAACTTAGCATGGGCATTATCTGCAACACTGAGCTGTATTTTTTCCCGGTACAAATAATAGCCTTTAGCAAGCTTCCAATTCACATGTAGCGTATGGGCATCTTTAACCTCAGCCGAAAATTGAAACGCCTGATCTGGCGGCAATAGCTCATCTTGGCTGGCGCTAGATTGTAAGCCTGGGATACCTTTGAGTAATTGGCTAAGCGGATTGGGCTTGGTCGGCACTTGAGTGCTTTCCAGTGCCCATATCGCCTGATTAATCAATACCAAGAAACAGAAAAATATTATTTTGCAGGGCATGAGTTAATCCAATTTAAATAGTCAGGTAAACCCTGTTGCACAGAGATAGCAATAATTTCAGGGAGATCATAAGGATGGTGTTTGCATATTGCAGTTTCAATGGCAGGGTAATTATCCTGGCGTGCTTTAATTAATAACAGGCATTCCTCGGCACTTTCAATCTGTCCTTGCCAGCTATAAATAGAGATTAGGTTAGGCGCAATATTAACACAGGCGGCTAAACCTTCGCTTACCAACAGCCGTGCGATAGTTTCTGCGCTGTTACGATCCGGGCAGGTGCAAAGAATGAGTTGAACAGCGTCCGGCATTATTTAGGCCATTAAAATGTAAACTATGAATATTATCCTAGAAATTAAAAGCAATTACCCTTATATTTAGATCATTGTCTTTAACGCAGGTTTTGATTACATGAAAACTTTTCAGATTTTTTTTATTATGGTGCTTATTATACCGTTTGCAGAGATTTATCTTCTGTTGCAAGTCGGCGGTATGATTGGCGCATTTCCGACTATTTTTTTAGTGGTATTTACCGCTGTGCTAGGTTCCTGGCTATTAAAACAGCAGGGCTTTGCTACGCTACAACGTTTTCAGGCAAGTTTGGCGCAAGGTACATTACCCGCGTATGAACTTTTGGAAGGCGTATTGATTTTATTGGGCGGCGCATTATTAATAACGCCTGGTTTTATTACTGATACCATCGGCTTTGCCTGCCTAATACCGCAGATACGCGGCAAGATAGCCAAGTATGTTGTCGACAAAAAATTGATTCAGACAATACACCCTTTTCAACGAGCCAAAGCGGCTGAAAAAGATGTATTGGAAGGCGAATTCCGTAAAGAAGATTGAAGGTGTTCGCTTAGCAGTAATTAACTAATCACATCGTTGCTATTTTTGTTAAGCCCTGAATAAACCGGACACCAGCCGGAATAACCGGTGGCTACTAATGCTAAGCCCACCAGCAACAAAGTGATTTCAGCAGTAAATACGGAAATTACCAGCAACGCAGCGCCTCCATAAAGGCGATATTTTTTTTCTTTTTCGCCAACATTGTGTTCAAATTGCATCATGCGTTTAAAATCAAAACTCATCTCAATTTCCTCTTGTTAGTTGTTATTATTAGGTAAAAACATTAACTCGGTCTCATCTGACAGAGCTATCAACAATATACACAGATCGATAAAAGTGCAAGCGTTAAAGATGCAAAAGCTGTTTTTTATATGTACAGAAATCTGTTGTTAGCAAGATTTAAGGCTCAAACTTTATGATGCTGCTTATAACATACTGTTTTGTATGGGCTGTCACAACGTTTTTTCGTGTCTTTCGTGCTTTTCGTGGACAATTTTAATCCTTAATACTTCTGTGTTGTCGTTTTGCTAAATACTCCCCCGTTGTTTTTTTATGAGCTTGTCGTTTTCCAATGCTAGCCGTTCTGGTTCGTTTTTCCATACGCTATTACGGTGTTGTTATTGCCTTAGCGCTATTGATTTTGCTGTATGGTGCGTACCGGTTTACCACAGCGGGACTTGACATTTTTCCGGAATTATCCCCCAAGCAAGTTATTATTCAAACTGAATCGCCAGGGCTGGCCGCAGAACAGGTTGAAATATTAGTCACTCAAGCTATTGAAACATCTGTCAGTGGTTTGAAAGATATGCAATCCGTGCATTCAGAATCGATACAGGGTTTATCGGTAGTGACTGTCATCTTTGCAGAAAACACTGACGTTTACCGTAACCGGCAATTAGTGAGTGAGCGCTTGTCAGGTTTGTCGGCAAAATTGCCGGTAGGCATTACGCCGATTATGGTGCCGTTGTCTTCATCATCCGCCACTGTATTAACCATAGGTTTGAGTTGGGATGACAGCAACTTAATGCCCTTGCGCAGTCTGGTCGATTGGACAATAGTGCCACGATTATTGGCAGTGCCTGGCGTAGCCGATGTGAATGTGTTTGGTGGTGGCATTCAGCAATTACAAATTCAGGTTGATCCGGACAAGCTAAAACGCTTCAATTTGGCACTGGACGATATTGTTCACGCCGCATCACAAGCGGGTTCGATTCAAGGCAGCGGTTTTATTGAAAATCAAAACCAGCGTTTTACTGTGCAAATTACCGGACAACCCGTAACGCCTGAGCAATTTGCCAAAATTATTGTTAAGCGGGAACAAGAACGCAATATTACCCTCGGGGAAGTCACGCATATTACTTATGCAGAAGAGCCACCTATTGGTGCTGCGCAGATTATGGGCAAACCCGGTATTGTTATGATGGTGATAGGTCAATACAACGCCAATACGTTATCGGTGTCGCGCCATGTTGAGCAGGCACTGAAAGAATTTGAGCCTATTTTTAGCAAGCAGGCGATCCATTTTTACGCACATTTATTTCGTCCGGCTGATTACATCGAGCGTTCTTTGGCTAATCTGTCCGAGCATTTAGTTATCGGTGCTTTATTTGTACTGATTGTCCTGTATTTGTTTTTGTTTAATGTACGGGTAGCGTTGATTTCCATGCTGGCTATTCCGGTATCGCTAACCGGCGCTGTCATTGTGCTACTGGAAGCTGGCGTTAATCTTAATATCATGGTGTTAGGCGGTCTTGCTATTGCGCTAGGTGAAGTGGTAGACGATGCCATTATTGATGTCGAAAATATTTTCCGCCGCCTGCGTGAAAACCAAAGCTTGCCTCAGCCCTTAGCGATAGCGCAGGTTATTCACAGCGCCTCACTGGAGGTGCGTAGCTCGGTGGTGTATGCCAGTTTTATTGTGGCGTTGGTGTTTGTACCGTTATTAACGCTGGAGGGTATTACCGGACGTTTGTTCGCGCCACTGGGTTATTCTTATATTTTGGCGATATTGGTGTCTTTATTGGTGGCGCTTACCTTAGTGCCGGCGCTGTGTTACGCCTTATTGCAGCACAAAATGGATAAGGTCATTGAACCGCCGCTGATTCAGTGGCTTAAACCGTTTTACGGTAAACTATTAGCTGTTGTTTTTAAAAACTTTAAAGCGGTGGCTGCGTGTAGCTTGATTGTATGTGTGCTGGGTTTAAGTGCGCTTTTTAAAGTTGATAATAAATTTTTGCCAGAACTACGCGAAGGGCATTATATCGTGCATACCACCAGTGTTCCGGGCACATCTTTGCAAGAATCTTTAAGAATAGGCAGCAAGTTGACTGAGCAGTTCATGAAAATTCCGGGCATACAATCGGTTTCGCAATGGGCAGGGCGTGCAGAACGCGGAGCCGATACCTACGGCAGTCATTACAGCGAATATGAAGTGCGACTTGAGCCGTTGTCAGGTAAGCAGCAGCAACACATCAAAGATAGCTTACGCGCCATCTTGACAGATTTTCCAGGCATCGTGTTTGAAGTTAATACGTTTTTAACGGAACGCGTTGATGAAACCATTTCGGGTTATACCTCACCGGTAGTGGTCAATATTTATGGCAATGATTTAAATGAGCTGGATGCCAAGGCACAAGCTGTGGCAGCTATTATGCGACAACTTCCTGGCGCTGCCGATGTACAAGTGCGATCGCCGTTAGGCTCACCGCTATTGCAGGTTAATATCAATCTTGATCAACTCGGTTTTTGGGGTGTGTTACCGGCACAGATTACCGAGGTGCTACAAACGGCCTATGAAACCCATAGCGTTGGCAAAAATACCCAAGGTAATAAAATTTATGATATTGCCGTTACCCTAGCGCCGCAATTGCGAGGACAAGCCGAATCAATAGCTCAGTTAACGGTTAGAACGCAAGAAGGCATCTTGGTGAGCTTGGAACAACTGGCAGACATTTACCACGCTATCGGGCGCTACAATGTCCTACATCAGGGCGCGCAGCGTCGGCAAACGGTGACCAGCAATGTATTAAACCGGGATTTGACTGCGTTTATGGATGAGTTACGCGAGCGCGTGCTGAAAGATATCGCCTGGACACCAAGCACTCAGTCTGCAAATGGCCCGTCATCAAATCCATCAACGCTATCTACATGGGGCCTAAGTTATCCTGAATTTACCGGCGCGGCCATTGAGCAGGCAAGGGCGCGTCATGATTTGATTTTACATGCTTTACTGGCGGGTGTGGGTGTACTGATTTTTATTTATATTGCCATTGGTAGCGTGCGCCATGTGTGCCTGACTTTGCTCAACGTGCCGTTTGCGTTAATTGGTGGTGTGATTGCGGTATTATTGACCGGTGCAACCGTATCGGTGGGTTCTGTAGTGGGTTTTGTGACTTTGTTTGGTATTACCGTGCGCAACAGTATTATGTTGCTATCCCATTACCATTATTTAGTTGAGGTTGAAGGTAAAAAGTGGTGCATGGAAACTGCTATTGTAGGCGCTCAGGAGCGCTTTCCGTCAGTACTGATGACGGCTTTGGTAACTGGGCTGGCCATGTTGCCGGTGGCTTTTAATAGCGATAACTCAGGGTTGGAGATTATGGGGCCAATGGCGGCGATTATAGTCGGCGGGTTAACTTCTTCAACACTATTAAATTTATTATTGTTACCCAGTATGTTGCTGCATTACGGAAAATTCAAGTCATAAAACAATGGGGACTATTGTTTCCAAATAAGAAACTATTAATCAATGATTGCCTATATTGTCAACATAGAGTTAATTAGGTATATTACGCCCATACGCTGCAAATGTCCTAAAAATGCTTGAGATTTTATTTTGCAATTGCTGCTGGTGTAAGCAGGGTTGCATAAGCAATGTATTCATTACCTCCTCCTGGTATATACCACAAACAGTGACTCCTCATTGTCTTGTTTGACCTCTCAGTCCTGGTTCGTAAGAGCCAGGCTTTTTTTTGCCTGAAATACTGAAGTTATTAACCCTAATTGAGCTTAAGCACGCGACATAAACTTGCCGGTTTCAGTATTAATTTTAATGAGTTCACCGGTTTCCAGATACTCCGGTACTTGCACTTCAAGCCCTGTGGGTAAACGAGCGGTTTTAGTGCGTCCAGAGGCGGTTGCACCTTTAATGCTGGGAGGCGTTTCGATAATTTCTAGAATAACGGAGCTGGGTAATTCAATAGCAAGTGGCATATCGTCTATCAATAAGGCAATAATACCTTCAAGACCTTCGCTTAAGTATTGAATTTTGCCTTCCAATTCTTCACTGCTAAGACTGTACTGGGTGTAATCCTCCAGGTTCATAAAAATATAATTATCGCCATCAACGTATGAATACTGTACTTTGGCGCGTACGCAATCCGCTTCTTTAAGCATCTCGTCGCCTTTGAAGGTTTCGTCGAGCTTTTGGCCGGTTTTGAGATTGTTTAAACGAACTTTATACAATGTTGATGCACCCCGAGAAGTGGGATTACGTACTTCTATTTGTTTAATGCTGTGTGCCATACCATTGACCTCAACGACCAGTCCTTTTTTTAAATCGCTTGCTTTGAGCATAATTTTTCTTTGGGTTAAAATGCATGAATGATGTGAAAAAACATAAGAATTAGGCGGTAAAACCACCTGCTGCATTAAACATTATAGCGTAGGTATGATTTTTAGATGACCCCAAGTTACTTTGAAACGGTATCTACAATATCGGGCATGGTAATGTCCACTAAAAATAATTTGATTTATTGAATAACTGCCCTATATTCTTAATTTAAAGGATACCCAAAACCCTTATATTTAATAATGATATACGGATCCAAAAATACATATACACACCTCAACACACCTGAGAAAGGAATAAAGATGAAACTAAGCAGGAAAATTTTAGCAACTATTGCTGTCGTTGTTTTAACAGCGCAGGGTTGTTCAACGCAAGAAGTCAAACCCGATATTGCAAAGCCTGCATCTGAAGACAAATCGCCTTTGGATACCTCTAAACAAGAGCCTGCGCTGATTATTCGTAAAGGCGATCATGCTTTAAATTTAGTGCGGATTATGGATGGTGCGGTCTGTAAAAACGATCAGCAAGGCGCCAAAGGTGAATTTTTGCTGTATGCAGATCCGGCAGATATCGATCGGATTAAAAAGGACAAAGGCGAAAAGGTATTTAGTAATTTTGAACAAAAAATTGAAACATTTTCAGCTAGCGTTTTTGAAAAAATAATCAATACAACAACGCTTACTGAAGATCCGTTTGCATTAGGCGATTATGAAGCCAATCAAAAACTGGCAAAGCAAGTGGCAGATAATTTCAAGACCGAAGTTGGCAATAATATTGATGCATTTCAACAAGAAACTTCATTAACTATTGATATAGTGGCCTTTCCACCGTCTTTTACTTTTTATCATAAAGGCTGTGATATTAATAAAATGAACATGGCCGAATAATCCCCGAAAAGTTTTTTGAGAATAGAGCATTGCAATCAGTCAAATTAAGATAAGGGCAGCATTTCAATAATTTTTGCACACACGCCTTTGTTGTTTTCTACAAAGGCTTTACCTTTTGCAGCAAGTGAGTGCCGATAGTCTGGATGTTGATATAACGTCATAATAGTTTTTATAAGCGCATTATTATCCTGGCATTGTATGGCGGCATCCAATGCTAAAACACTTTCAGCAATGGCTTTAAAGTTTGCCATAAAAGGGCCAAACATAACCGGTACGCCAACCGCCGCAGCTTCTAGAATATTATGCCCACCAACCGGTACCATACTGCCTCCTACAAAAGCGACATCTGCTACGCCGTAAAATGTGCGCAACTCGCCTAGCGTATCCAATAAATAAACATCCGTATTCTTGTCAATACTGTCTTTATGGGTGCGCGTGGCAACTTTAAGTTGTTGGTAATCGCACAGTTTTTTTACATTTAAAAAACGTTCAGGATGGCGCGGTACAATTAGCAATAACAGCTCGGGAATAGTCGGTTTAATTTTCTTATAGATAGCTAAAAAGATGTCTTCTTCACCCTCATGGGTGCTGGCAATCAACCAAACAAATCTATTTTTAAATAATTGCGCTTTAATGGCTAGACCTTGTTCACGATTATCTGACGAGCTATTAAGATCAAACTTCATATTGCCCACTGTTTTAACGTGTTGGGGATTAACACCAATGGCAATAAACCGGTCGTTATCTTGCTGTGATTGGGCAAAAATTGTAACGTGCGCCAAAGCCGGTTTAATCAACACAGAAAGCTTTTGATAACCTCGTGTGGATCGTTCAGACAAGCGTGCATTAATCATATACAACGGAATGTTATTAGTAGCGCAGCTGAAAAAAAGATTAGGCCAAATCTCGGTCTCCATGATAACGGCCAGCTTAGGTTTAAAACACACCATAAAGCGATTAACCGCACCGGGAATATCATAGGGCAAATAAACATGCGTTACGGTGTCTTTCAATACTGCTTTAACGCGTGCAGAACCCGTTGGGGTTGTGGTGGTGACGACTATTTTTGTATTGGGATATTTTTGTTGTATTGTTGTTACCAGGGGAAACAGGGTTTCTGCCTCACCCACGGAAACCGCGTGAAACCAGATAACGTCTTGAGGATAAATGGCGCGGTAGAGTGCAAAGCGCTCATGCCAGCGTTGTCGATAAGCGGGGGCTTTAATGCTGCGCCATAATAACCGGCATAACACAAAGGGTATCATCACATAAAATAATGATGAATAAAGGATTCGCGTAAAATACTGCGCTATGGCCATCTTGGAAAAATCAATGCGACTATCTGCTCATGCGCTAATATTCGCAGAGGCAGACTATGAGGGGAGAGTTCGGGGAAATCATAAAAGTCGCAACCTTTATTGTTCAAAAGAAACAGCAAAGGTTGCGATTAATGTTGCTGATTACTCAGCAGTTACTTTGATAGTGATCGTCGCAATAACATCAGTGTGTAAATTAATATCAAGCGGGTAATCGCCAATGTGGCGAATAGTACCATTGGGTAAACGAATTTCTTGTTTACTAACAGCTACACCCGATTTAGTAATCGCTTCAGCAATATTATGTGTGCCGATAGAACCAAACAATCGGCCTTCATCACCGGCTTTATGCGCGATGACAACGGACAGTTTAGCCAATTCGTTAGCACGAGCTTGCGCCGCGCTAAGCTTTGCTGCTGCTGCTTTTTCAAGCTCGGCACGACGCGCTTCAAATTCAGCTATCTTTTGCACTGTGGCTGGAACCGCCTTGCCTTGTGGAACCAGATAGTTTCTGCCATAACCTGACTTAATAGTGACTTTGTCACCTAAGTTGCCCAGGTTTGCTATTTTTTCAAGAAGAATAACTTCCATCGTTTAAGGCCTCATTTTTTTCAGATGTTAACCAAACGGTTACGCTATTTGGCGTCTGTTGGTTCAAATTTATTTTTTCGTAAGTTCAGTAATCTGTCAGTCAAGCCAATTAAGGCAACGGCCAATAAAGTATGCGGTATTAAAATCATGACAACATACAGCACAGGCACGCTATAGCGTGACAAGCTTTTACCCGAAAACACAGTATGTAATATAGCCGCACCAATAAAAATATGATGTACAACCAGTACGATACTAATATTTTTAGCCATGTCGGAAATCATGCCAACATTTGTAAAAGCCATGCCGATTATCAGCAAGGTACTCAATGTAAAGCCTGGACGCGTACTGAGTGACAAAAATTCCTGTCTAAAACCACCTGGATTGTAGAGAATTGCTTGCCACCAGCGACCTAAAAACAATCCTAATAACAGCCCTATCACGCTACCGGCGGCAATAATCCCCGTCATATAACGGGAAAGTATTTCTATGGTGCGCTGGGTATTGTCAACCGGTGCAGTAGCTGGAGCCATTTGTATCAGTATCTGTTTCCACGTTGCGGTAGGGTCAACCATAAAGCTATGTGCTGCAATAACACCGATTACACCCAGAATTACCGCAATTTCAACGGCCAATGACAAATGCCGACCTTCCCGCAAGACGATGGATATCAGCCATATTGGCAACCAAAGTACCATGACATACGCCACGGCGAACTGAAAATTGCCCAGGATGAAAAAACCCATCAAACCGGCGGCAAGCGCCGCGCAGCCAAGAATATACAGGCCTTCATAACCACCGCGCCTTAATGTTACCAGAGCGACTGATGCTGAACTTACTACACTTACCGGTGGATACTTTAGAGACAACAACGCAAGACAGGAAGCCGCTATCATGGCTTGAATCCGACCTTGCATAATATACGCTGCTAAAGATTTCACAACTGTTGCTCTCTTAGCGGCTTATTCGTGTGCGTCGCAGAAAGGTAACAAGGCGATAAAACGCGCTCGCTTAATAGCAACGCATAATTGTCGTTGATATTTAGCGCCGGTACCTGTCACACGACTTGGTACAATCTTGCCTGTTTCTGTAATGTAATCTTTTAATAACTCCAAATCTTTGTAGTCAATCTGTGTGCCGTCTTCGGAACTAAAACGGCAGAATTTTTTACGTCTAATATTGCGGGCCATAGGTGTCCTCGTAATCCAATAAGTGAATGTTTTTATTCTGCAGGAAGTTCGTCAGCATCGGCAATAAGGGTTTCATCGAGATCATCAAGATCGATGGCGTCATCCTTAGTATCAGCTTCAGCAACTTCAACGGCGGCGGCTTCTTTAGCAGCGGCATCTTTGGCTCTAACTTCAGCCATTTTGTTTTCTTCCGCTGTTGATGTGGCAATAATAGAGGCTTCGGTAACGGCTTCTTTTTGCAATAAAGTCATGCTACGTAAAATGGCATCATTAAAGCGGAAACCACTTTCCAGTTCTACTAAAGTCGCTTGGTCGCATTCTACATTCATTAACACATAATGTGCTTTATGGATTTTTTTGATGGGATAAGCCAGATGTCTACGTCCCCAATCTTCCAGACGGTGGATAGTACCAGACGCCGTTTCAATGATGGATTTGTATCGGTCAATCATTGCAGGAACTTGAGAACTTTGATCCGGATGGACTAAAAAGACAATTTCATAGTGTCGCATATTTTTCCTTTCGGTGAAGCCTTCCAACTTTATTTAAAGCCGGTAAAGCAAGGATAGGGCTAATGCCCCAGTTGACCCGCTATTATATGCTTTTTTCAAGTCATTGAAAAGATCAGTATAAAATGATTTTCTTAATACTGAGTAATATACGAAAACCCAGTGCTGAAAGTTGCATTGGGTTTTCCAAAAAAGATGATTATTTTTTACACGTTGCTGGTGCAGATTTAACCGTACGTGCCGCCATTAGTTTTTCATATTTGGCTTTAACAAGGCAAGGGACTTGTGTGGCAGTTAAAGTGAAAGTACTAATCCAAGCGCCTGATGCACTAGGCTTTAAAAGTACAGGCAACCCGACGACAACACCGTTATTACTTTTAATATTTAAACGTAAAGACCTTAGTGCTGCCGCTTTTGCTGCTGTGGCAGCTGTTTTTTTGAATACCAATCGCCCTGCCATTGTTAATTTTTTGGCAGCCCATTTGGCGCTGTCGATATTAAACTGACTGATGACGTTCTTGGCTGACGCAGGGCGTGCAGGCCAGACAAAAATACTAGTGTTTACTGTATTGGAAAGTTGCGTAGCTCCTGATGCTGTAGTTTCTTTAGCCCTGAAAGTAGCCTTATAGTTTTTGTTCTTTTGTGCTGCTTTAGGCTTCCATATAAAATTGATCGCAGGCCGATTAGTGCTAGGGATGCTGTATTTTTTGGAAAAACGGTAACCTTTAGGAGCTAAAGGATTGGCCGTGTTGGTCAATTCCATCGCAAAATTATCGGCTTCCTTATCTTTTACAATTAAAGGAATAGTTAGCGGCACTTCACCAACCTGGACATTCCATTGAGTGTCAACCGGGAGGAGTACAGGCTTAGCATTACCTGCTAAATTTTTAAGATAGTCACGAAGACCGGGTATGACACCACCCTTTTGCCAAGCTTGAAAGGCGGCTGGTTTCACAGTGTCGCGCCCTCCCTCCTGACTGGTATGACAAAGGGTGCATTGTCCTGAAACCTTAAGTTCATCTGCATATTGTGGTTGCCCATAAGCATCAGCCGCCATCACAGTATTAAAGGCTAAGAATGCAACAGCAAGGATTTTTTGAGATACTTTTTTACTGAAAGCGTCTAAAAAATAATTCTTTTGTATCATAAAGATTCCTCAAATTAATAAAAAACGCTTGTATATAGCTGCTGCACCCATGGTATTGCAACCATTCCTAATAAACTGAATTTATTTTTTTGCCAATAATTCGGTAATTTTCTTTTCTAGTTCGGCGATATCGCCGGCTGTAAAACCATGATGAATATTTTGCACGACACCTTGCTTATCAATAATGAAAGAGGTAGGCATTGATTCCACCACAAACTTGTCAGCCCATTCGCCTTTAGCATCTGTTAAAACGGTAAAAGCAACAGGAATTTCTTTTAAAAACTGTTCGGCTTTGGTTTTGTCTTCATCTAAATTGATGGCGACGACCTCAAAACCTTGCGCTTTGAGTTTTTCATGCAACTTATTTAGTAGGGGAAACGAAGTGCGACAAGGCGCGCACCATGAAGCCCAAAAATCAAGATAAACCACTTTGCCGGCAAACTGGCTTAATGCGGTAGGTTGGCCTTGTTGCAGGGTAGGCAACGTAAATTGAGGTGCGGCTTGTCCTACTTCTGTAGCATTCGCGGTAATACTGAGTGCGCCAAGCAATACTGTAAAATAAATCTTTTTTATATTCTTATGCAACATAATAATTCCAAATAAAAAAATACAGTTAATGTAAAAAATAAAATTAAAAATGATAGGTCTACTATAGTGTATCGATATTAAGGTCAGCTTAAAATAGCTTCGCTATTTTCTGATGCGTTTTTTGTCTTACACCCAAAGTGAGTAGATAACGTAGTCACGGCTCTTACCAATAATTAAATAAAATATAATCAAGTATTTAGGGATAACGGTATTCCCCATAGGACTTATCTGCAGGAGTTTAATTTGCAACCCTAGCAATAGGGTTTAATAACAATAAGCACCTATTATGCCAAACAATATCTTATTGAATAATAATGAAAATACATTTTTAATAACAACCAAAAGCATACCTTAATTGCAGTCACTGCAATTAAGGTATGCAAAAATGAGTAGGTTTTTGTATATATTAAAAAATATCAGCTTATAACTCATTAATGAAAATCTGGCTAGTGGCATTGATTATCCTAGATGCACATTGAAATAATGCGTTATGTCGGCTTTTTTTCATAGTACACTTTACTTAAACCTCCCACTATTTTGACGGCAAATCATGTTTACCATTACTAAAGAAGTATATTTTTGCTACGGTCATCGCTTGATGAATCATTCCGGAAAGTGTCGCCATTTGCACGGCCATAGCGTTAAAGCAGCTATTTCAGTTGCGCAGGAACACCTAAATGATCAGGGGATGGTATGTGATTTTTCTGATATTAAGCAATGTGTTGAAGGTTATGTCAATGAATATTTAGATCACAATTTTCTGTTGTATAAAAATGATCCCATTGTGCCCGTACTGATTGAAAATAAAGAGCGTTTTTTGGCACTTGACGAACATCCCACTGCCGAAGTCATTAGTAAAATGATTTACCAATTTCTTAAAAAATCAGGCTTTAACGTTGTCGAGGTAGTGCTGTGGGAAACCGCCAGCGCTTATGCCAGCTACAAAGAAAGCTAATCTGATCAATTGGCAAAGAGATGCAATAGTGTGTATCTCTTTCAGGTAGGCTTATTTTTATGGCGATGCTGTAGGCTTGCAAGACCCACGATGCTCACCCCTAACCAGCCAACAGGTGCAGGTTCTGGCTCTATAGAAGGCTCTATGTTTTTTTCAAGCACAATATCCAAATTTTCGTGATTGACGATGCCATTCCAAAATCGAAAATTTAAAGTATCCGGATTATTGTAAACAGGGACATCAAAGTAACGGCATGTGCTGGTAAGCCTGATTTTTTCATACGGCAAGCCATTACATCCGGCATCAGCTGGCCATAAAGCAATTGACGGGGTTGTGCAATCCACCATCAATTGATTATGATTATCAAGTGAGTCAGTTTCAGCCAGTTTAAACAACGACAGGGAGTTATCCTGCGCCAAGAAAATAGCGGATGATTCAAAAGAGTTGTCAAAAAATTTGTTAACTAAAGTGACACTGAGGCTATTTTCTTCTAAAGCATTGGGAATGCTGAACCCCGTGGTATTACTTATAAATGATGTCCACTCAGACGGTATTGCGTTTTTTTGGAGGGCATTAACATAAATAACTGTTGCTAAAACCGGTTTAACTGCCGAAAACATAAGCATTACTGCAAAAATGTACTTAAATCTTCTTTTTTCCATAATGCGTTCCAGCGGAATAGATATTTGATATATTGGCTATAATTAAAAGGTAGCAAGACATCAAAAAACTCAATTTTTATTGGCAACAGCCTTGTATTTTTTAGATTTTGTGCTTAATTAAATTAAAGCACAATCTATGCCATTATTTTATTAAAAATAAAGTCGCCTTTATATCAAATAGTTGTATTTTCAACTAGCGCGCTCAATAAGAAATATTCCATTGCTAGTGCGGCATGTGATAAAAAAACAGACACTTTATTCAATAAAACACAGAGCGCTCAACATCAGGTTGATGAGTCTTAAGTATGGGAGATGATTTATACCGTACACTGCGTGATTCACGGTGGGCTTACAATTGTGGATATTGGAAACAAACACGCACAAAATAACCTGAACAATTTTTAACGTAGCTGCGAATTTATCCGCGCAATGCCAATGAATTCGCACCTACGGTTGTTCAATTATGTCGTGTTTTTTGTTGTTTTCTAGCGCACCGCCTCAGAATGGAATCCGTTGAGTTCTTCAGAGCTAAAATCATCCACACTAATAGCGGCAAATCGTGCGTGTTCGGCTGTTATAAAGATGTCATATTCTGTCTGATTAATAATAGCCTTGCTTAAGGCCTCATCAACAACGTTGATTAACTCCACTTTTGGTAACTGTTTTTGTTTTTGGGCTTGACGAAGCTTGGCTTCTACCGGCGCAGCCGCTAATACGGCTTTAAAGGCAATTTCAATTTTGCCGGTAGCATCGTCTGGGTTGTTATTGATATAAATTCCTTGGGTTAAACGATCACGCGCCGCACTTTCAGATAATAAAATCGTTGCCGTTCTATGAATTAAAGCATCGCTAGGCGGTGAATACGGCTTACCCAGCGGGAAAATAATACAACGCAACATCCACGCCAAAGGCCGCAAAGGCAGTTTCCAATAAATGGATAGTAAAGATTGCTGGGCGCGGTAAAGCGTGCTTTGGCAAGCCCAATGCACTAAAGGCAGGTCGTCTTTTGGCCTATTTTGATCCTCATAATGTTTTAGCACACAAGAGCATAAATACAGATTGCTTAAGGCATCAGCAAAGCGGCCTGATAAGCGCTCTTTGCGTTTAAGCGTACCGCCCAGTGTTAATAGTGCAAAATCAGCCAATAGCGCAAAGCCTACAGACAGGCGGGTAATATGTTGATAATACTGTTGAGTGTCTTTATCGCCGGGCGTTTTGGCAAAACGAGCATTGGTAAGGCCTAACCATAAAGCGGCGACTTTATTATGGCCAAAAAAACCGATGTGCTGGAAGAGTAAGCGGTCAAAATCTTTCAGATTATCCTGCTGTATGGCAGCCATTTCATGTTGTATATAAGGGTGGCAGCGGACAGCGCCTTGACCAAAAATCATCAAAGTGCGTGTTAAAATATTAGCGCCTTCCACAGTAATGCTGACCGGAATAACCTGGTACAAGCGCCCTAAATAATTGTTAGGCCCAAGACAAATACCCGAGCCACCCTGAATATCCATTGCATCATTAACGATACGGCGCATTCTTTCGGTGAGCTCGTATTTTAAAATAGCCGAAATAACCGCAGGCTGCTGGCCATCATCTAAAGCGGCATTGGTAACACAACGCGCGGCATCCAGAATGTAAGTTTCACCGGCCATGCGCGCCAAAGGTTCTTCAATGCCTTCAAACTCACCAATAGGTAAATTAAATTGTTTGCGGATTCGTGCGTAAGCGCCCGTGTTACGGCAGACTAGCTTACCCGCACCGACACTTAGCGCAGGCAATGAAATCGCTCTGCCTGTGCTTAGGCTTTGCATGAGCATTTTCCAGCCGTTACCGACTTGTGCCACACCGCCGATAATACAATCCATAGGGATAAACACATCCTTGCCGGAGTTCGGGCCATTTTGGAACGCTGAATTCAAGGGAAAATGGCGGCGACCTATTGAAATACCTTCAAAATCAGTCGGTATCAGGGCAACGGTAATGCCGATGTTTTCCAGGTTGCCAATGAGTTTTTCAGGATCGTAAAGCTTGAAGGCAACCCCTAACACCGTAGCGATGGGGCCTAAAGTGATATAACGTTTTTCCCAGTTTAGGCGTATGCCTAAGACATTGTCTTTACCCTTAAAAGACCCATAACACACAACACCGGTATCGGGTATGGCGCCTGCATCGCTACCGGCATGGGGGCCGGTTAACGCAAAGGCGGGGATTTCTTGACCGATTGCTAAACGAGGCAAATAAAAATTCTTTTGCGCATCGGTACCGTAATTGAGCAGCAGTTTTGCAGGCCCCAAAGAATTAGGCACCATCACCGTAACCGCTGCTGTGGAGCTGCGGCTTGCAATCTTCATCACAATAGCTGAATGTGCGGCCTCAGAAAATGCCAGGCCGCCGTAGCTTTTTGGGATAATAATGCCGCAAAATTTGTATTGTTTAATGTAATCCCAGACTTGTTGGGGCAAATCGTTAAGATGATGGGTAATCTCCCAGTCATCTAGCATGGCGCATAGGGTTTCAGTGGGGCCGTCCAGAAAAGCCTGTTCTTCCTGGTTAAGTTTTGCTATAGGCAACTTCTGTAAAATATCCCAATTAGGATTACCGGAAAATAATTCGGCATCCCACCAGGTATTACCGGCTTCCAAAGCCTCTTGTTCGGTTTTTGACATGGTCGGCAAAGACTGTTTCATCCACTTAAATAGCCAGCGGCTTATCAGAGGTCGCCGAATAACGGGTAGGTTAATCGGTATAAATACAGCTAAAGCACAGGCCCACAATACTTTATTGGCGGGTGTTAAGCCTTCAGTTAAAAGATAGCCTGCCAACAAAGTCGCCACTACCAAGGTTGCCACAGACAAACGAGTGCGGTAATAAAACAAAATAGATACGGTAATCAGCAGAGCCAATAGCCAGAACATCATTATTCTCCAAAGTGGGTTAGTTTGTTGCAATCATTCACTTCCCCTTTTTTTAAAAAGGGGAAGTGTCGATGCATAAAAGTGTGCGGGGTGATTTAGCGTATAACGGTATTTTAATCCCACATCCCTGTCATGCCTGTTAATTCCTTAACGGTTTGCCCGTTTTTAGCATGTGATCTAATCTAGCCAAAGTACTGGATTGCTTAACCAAGGTTAAAAAAGCATTGAGCTCCAGAGCAAGCACATCATCTTCGGACAAGGCTTCGGTGATATCACTATCGCCACCACTCAGCAAATTAGCAAGTTGCGTGGCGATATTAACGTCGTACTCCGATATTTTGCCCTGAGCCTGTAAACTTTTAGCACCCATAGTTAACAGAACTTGCGCCGTTTTTCCAGGTAAACGGTAGCTGTACGGCTGTGGCGGGCTATAGTCCTTACACAGCGATAACACTTTGCTTTTTGCATCGGCCAGCAAGCGGTTTTTATTCATGGTGATGCCATCGGTATGGCCCAGAAATAGCAACTCTTTGGCCTCGACAGCAGATTTTGAGACTTTTGCCAATGCGATTGTTTCAAATGCTTTGGCAACAGCGGGAATTGGGCCTTTAGGAAGTTTAGGAAACGTCATCCAACGGCGCAGATATTCCTTACAGCCCCCCCAGCCGGGTATTAAACCAACGCCCACCTCTACCAGCCCCATGTAAAGCTCAGCATGGGCTTGTACCGCATCGCAATGCAACAAGATTTCACAGCCGCCACCCAGTGCTAAGCCTGAGGGCGCAGCAACCGCAGGGAAGGGCGCATATTTTAAGGCTTTGTAGGTTTGTTGGCCTTGGGTGATAAGCTGCTCAACAGCTGCCCAGTCTTGATTATGAATGGCTTGAACCAATAAACCCAGATTAGCACCCGCTGAAAAATGTTCGCCTTCGTTATGAATTACCAGCGCTGAAAAATCAGTTTTGACTTTATCAATACTTTGTCTGATCAGCGCCATGCTGTTCATGTCCAAGGTATTCATTTTGCTATGAAACTCCAAACACACCACACCATCGCCTATATCCCACAAACTGGCAGAGTCGTTAGTTAATACGCTTGGGTGTTGGCGTTTGATATCGGCAAGCGTTAATATGCCTGGATCGTGTCGTACCGGCTGATATACGCCGGTTAAAGTGGCAAAATTAAGCTGCCCTGAGTTCACTAAATAAAGCGCCTGTTTTTCCCAAAGCAGCGGGGGAACAAGGCGTTGTTCGTCCTCAAGCCTGTCCACAAACCACTCTACGCCGATTTTATCCAGCAACTCAAACGGCCCCAGCGTCCAGTTATAGCCATCACGTATAGCCGCATCAATAGTCACGATGTCATCAGAAATTTCGGGTACCAAACTGGCCGCGTAAGCGAGTGTTTTGGATAGCACCTGCCAGGCATACTGAGATTCTTTATTGGGCAATGACAATAAAGTTTGTAGATTATTTTCTTTAAAAATTGGGGGTTTAGCGCTAGCTCTATATTCGCCGGTAGCTAAATCAATAGACTCTTTAACACGCTCGGCATTTAACCGATAAAAGCCGCCTTTACCTTTTCTACCCGTTAATCCAGCGGCTATCATTTCTTGTACGCGTGCGGGTAATTCACTAATGGCCTGAAAAGCATCTTCAGCGGGTAAAGCTTGGGTCATACTTTTTAAAATGGGCGGGATTAAATCCAGGCCGATTAAATCCAGCAAGCCAAAAATACCGGTTTTAGGTATGCCAAACGGTGTGGACATAATGCTGTCGGCTTGCTCAACGGTTAAACCGAGTTCAATGGCTTCCAGAATGCCACATTGCAACCAGAAAATGCCGATACGATTGGCGATAAATCCTGGGGTATCTTTGCATAACACACAGTTTTTACCCAGTGCAATGTCGGCAAAGTCCTTAACTTTAGCGACTAATTCAGGGCGTGTTTTAGCGCCTGCCACCAACTCTAAAAGCCGCATGTAACGTGGTGGGTTAAAAAAATGGGTGATCATAAACTGCTCGGCAAAACTGTCCGGCAGGCCATCTACAAGCACCGATAAGGGCAGGGTAGAGGTATTGGAAGAAATAACGCAGTCTTTATGGCATACCGAGACCAGTTTTTTATAAAGCGCCTGTTTGATCTGTGGCTTTTCGACAATGGCTTCAACAACCCAATCGACATCAGCGAGTAACGACAAATGATCTTCAATATTGCCCGGTGTAATAAGACGGGCGTTATTTTTGTGCATAAACGCAGCAGGCTCGGCTTTAAGCAATTTTTGTATGGCGGTTTCAGCGACAATATTACGGTTTGTTGCCTGCTCAGGAACGATATCGAGCAAATAAACAGGCACGCCCGCATTGGTAAATTGAGCTGCAATAGCTGCACCCATTACTCCCGCGCCAATGACGGCAACTTTATTAATGGCCATCAGATAGCCTCCAAAATTGTGGCGATGCCTTGGCCACCGCCGATACATTGCGTGGCCAAAGCGTATTGCTTACCTTCGCGTTGTAACAGACTGGCGGCTTTACCTACAATGCGTGCACCTGTTGCACCTAAGGGATGTCCCAAGGCGATAGCACCGCCATCTAAATTAAGCCGGTCTAAATTAATGGGTAATTCTTTAAGCACTGCCAGTGTTTGGGCGGCAAAAGCTTCGTTAAGCTCGACAATATCAATATCCTCCAGCTTTAATCCCGCACGTTGCAAGGCTTTATGGGTGGCGGAAACAGGGCCTATGCCCATGATTTCAGGTGCGCAACCGGACACTGCGGTGGCTTTAATACGCGCTAATTTGGTGAGCTTATGGGCATCGGCATAGTCTTCGCTACAGACCAACACTGCGGCCGCACCATCGGTAAGCGGCGACGAAGTGCCTGCGGTAACCGTGCCATTTTTTTGAAAAGCGGGTGCTAATTGCCCCAAATCAGCAGCAGTTGAATCAGGTCGCAAGCAACTATCTTTAGTCATACCGGCAATGGCGATAATTTCTTCATCTAATCGACCTTGCTGTTGCGCTAAATAAGCTTTTTGTTGGCTGGATAATGAAAAAATCTCCTGATCAATACGATCAATATTATAGCGTTGTGCCAAGTTTTCAGCGGTATCGCCCATGCCAATGTAAGCCTGCGGAAAGCGCTCATAAAGCCCAGGATTTGGCATAAAGTTATAGCCACCCATAGGAATACGGGTCATGGATTCAACACCGGCACAAATGAACACATCACCGGCATTCATTTGAATAGCGCCTGCAGCAATATGAATGGCCTGCATGGAAGAACCGCAAAATCGGTTGAGCGTCATCCCCGCTACGCTAACCGGTAGATCAGCCAAAAAAACCACTAATCTAGCCACGTTCATACCCTGTTCGCCTTCGGGAAATGCACAGCCGAGAATTAAATCTTCAATGTCATCAGGGTTGACACCGGTTTTAGCCATTAAACCTTTTATGACTTGCGCAACCAAATCATCTGGGCGTACTTTACTTAATAAACCTTTATTTGCAGGCGCAAACGGGGATCGGCAATAACCGGCAATAACGACGTTTTTCATGTGTGTTCTCCTTGGAATGATGTTTCATCGTTAGCCATTTACTATCAAGGCTAAATCAATGATGCTAGCCCATCACGATTTATTAATATGCGCAATAGACGCTTTTTTTTTAAGAATGTTCCGTTTTATGAATGCGCACAAGGCTTTTATAATTAAAATCGGGGGTTAATCGGAAGCATAGATTTTCAAATCTTTACCTTAATAATCCCACGATGAGCTGCGTTTTTTTCAGCTTGCCTAATAATCCTCATCATTTAAATCATCATATTTTTGTGCTAACTGTAATAGCACAATAACAGCCCCTGCGCCACCTTGCTTGGGTAATGCAGAGCAAAATGCCAAGACGTATTTATGTTGTCTTAGCCAAATATTAAGATTGTTTTTGAGTACCGGATGATTATCTGGTGACCGGTAACCTTTACCATGAATAATATGCACACAGCGCCTACCATTTTGTACGCTATCATACAGAAAACGCACTAATTGTTGTTTGGCATCATGACTGTTTAAGCCATGTAAATCAATTTCTGCATCCAACCCAAAATAACCTTGCCGTAGTTTTTTGATGACATTTTTCTGCAAACCCGGTGCACTAAAATGAAGTGTATCTTCAACGCTGAGTTTTTCAACATCAATGTCTACAGATGGCAAAAAATAATCGTCTAGAGTGGCCACGGCATGCTTAGGAACGGGGCTGGGTTTGGATTCTGGTTTTAATAGCACTTTGTCGCTAGTAATAAGGTGCACGCTGCCTATCATTTCCCTAAACAAGTGACTATCCTGTGAACTAATGGTTTTTTTTGACACGAAAGCTGATTTTATTGAACAGAGTTGCTAGTATGTTTGATTTTATAGCGTATTCCGCTTTAGAGCGATTGATAAATGCACATTTTGTTAAGTAATGATGACGGGTATTTGGCTGAGGGTCTTAACGCATTAGCAAATGCTTTGCGTCCCTTCGCGGATATTACGGTGGTAGCGCCGGATAGAAACCGCAGTGGCGCAAGTAACTCGTTAACGCTAGAAATGCCTTTACGGGCTTACCAAACCGAAAATGGTTTTATAAAAGTGGATGGCACGCCGACCGATTGTGTGCATTTGGCCATTACCGGATTACTGGAAAAAGAACCTGATATGGTATTTGCCGGTATTAATCACGGCGGCAATTTAGGCGATGATGTCTTGTATTCAGGTACCGTTGCCGCCGCTACTGAAGGCCGTTTTTTAGGGTTGCCCGCAGTGGCCATTTCATTAGTGGGTTATCCCGCCGTGCATTTTGAAACCGCTGCCCAGGTTGCCGTGACCTTATTGCAACAACTTATTGATCAGCCACTGCCTAAAGATACTATTTTGAATGTTAATGTGCCGGATATTCCGTTAAGCGATTTAAAAGGCTATCAGGCAACCCGCCTTGGCCAACGCCATAAAGCTGAACCGGTTATTACCAGTACTGATCCGCGCGGACGTTTGATTTATTGGGTAGGCCCGCCCGGTGCTGAGCAAGATGCAGGCCCGGGCACTGATTTTTATGCTATTGCTGCCGGTTATGTATCGGTAACTCCGTTGCAACTGGATTTAACCTGGTATGACCGTATCGCGCAACTACACGCCTGGTTGCCTAAAGAGCAGTATTCATGATGCCACATTTGCGCGGTATTGGCATGACCTCCCAACGCACCCGCGACCGCATGATTGCGCGTTTAAAAGAGCAGGGCATTACCAACCCGCAAATACTGGAGATTATGCGCAATACTCCACGGCATATTTTTGTTGACGAAGCTTTGGCCAGCAGAGCTTATGAAAATACAGCATTGCCGATTGGCTATAACCAAACTATTTCACAGCCGTATATTGTGGCTAGAATGACGGAATTGCTACTGGAACTGGGGCCATTACAACGTGTGCTTGAAATTGGAACCGGCTGTGGTTATCAGACGGCTATTTTGGCGCAGCTGGTTGATCATGTGTATTCGGTTGAACGAATTTTGCCCTTACAACGTAAGGCAATTTCACATTTGTGGGAATTAAAGATAAAGAACGTTAGCTATTTGCACAATGATGGGGGTTGCGGCTGGCCGGATTACGCGCCTTTTGACGGTATTATTGTGGCCGCCGCCCCGCAAATTATTCCACAAATATTATTACAACAAATGGCCATAGGGGGTGTTTTGATTATACCTATTGGCAACGATGATCGCCAAAAATTGCACCGCGTTACTCGAAATACAAACGAATTTAGTATCGAAGAGCTTGAAGCAGTTAGTTTTGTGCCATTTTTGTCGGGTCGAGAATAACGCCTTTAGGCAATGCGTCACATGTTGGCCTATCGTGTTTTAAGCACAAACATAGTTACCCGTAAAACATCGCTTTAACAGTGATAGCAATTTTTGCCGAAGCCAAGTAAGCTAAAAGGCATCAAAAACCATTTATTATTTATATAAAACAAGTAATAACAGTACGTTGGCCTATTTATAGGTATTAATACTCATTGTTAGACGGGTTTTCTTTGCTGTATAAATTGCAAAAAATGAGTAGAGATTTGTAGTAATGCCTTTTTTTCAGGTTATTGTGTTGCAGCAGGGCTTACTCTTTTATTTTACCGGTATATTTATTGAAATCGTGCAGGGCATTAAGTCATCATTCTAATTAGCAGAAGGATGGTAATAGTAATGCTCATAAAGGTATAGGGATTAATTATGAAATTGATACAGAACATAATCGTCGTTGTTTTTGGCTTTTGTTGGGGAACAGTCTCTTATGCAGCAAATGGCGCTCTCACGCTTAACAAAGCTTACCCTTACAGTCGTGAGCCCAGTTACATTGCTGGCTCGGGAACATGTCCCAAGCGCACTTTAGGCACGGATATCTATTGGGGGACGGATGCAGTCAATGGAAATAACGGTAGGCAGTTGGTAAGGTATACTGCGGCTGGTGCTAAAACACTTTATCCAAAATCCAATATTGATAATCTCAGCCCGAAAGGCAGAACCAATAAACCTTTTGCTTATAAAACCATTGATAATATATGGCCTTTGCCTGATGGCAGTGTTTTATTTGCTGCTCAAGACGCGAATAAGAATAGCTATTTGTATAAATTCAAAAATGGCAATGTAGGCAATAACCCAGTGGCCAAGGGCAGTATACCTGAGTATGGCAATAAGCAAGCCGTGCTGAATATGGGCGAACGACTAATTAAAGGCGCAGTGAGTCCCGGCCCTAATATCCGTACCTTGCACCATCGTTCAATATTAGTGGCCACCATAAACTGCGCCACCGTGCTGTTTTACGGGGAATACAATGTCAGTAAGGATAAACGGCTGGCCTTGTGGAAGTCTACCGATATGGGCAATACCTGGTCTATTGCTTTTGAATGGAATAGGCTGGCACAACAGACGTTTCATATTCATAGTGTGATACAAAATCCTTTTAATGGCTGGATTTACATTTTATTTGGCGATTACGATGCAGAATCGGCTATTGTTGCCTGGGATGGCAAATCACCCGCTAAACAGTCGGACAATCCATCACCGGCTCAAATGAAGAATTACCCAGGCTGGAAATCCATTGCCGGCTCAAAAAGGGTAAAAACTGGCGACTTAACTTTTACACCGCCAGCGCCTACGGGCACAGGCAAAGCCATTTGGATACCTGATGTAGATTCGCTTCAGGCGACAGATGATTTTACCGGCGGAGATACTCAAAAATCTAAAGGTGTTTTATATAGTCAACAGGCTAATTATGACCTGACTGGCTTACGCGCTACCGGTGCTATTCCTAGCTATAAAAAGGGTTTTTCACCCATACTGGGTACTAGAAGTGCCCAGAGTGGCAATATCTATTGGTCATCTTTTAGAATATCCAATAATACGTTGCCAGTGCCTGCTAAAGAAATTTACCTTTGGCGCTCCATTGATTCTGGATTACATTGGACACGGGATGTTAAGGCGCCTGTGTATCCAGAGGAAGGCGGTGATTTTACCAGTATACCTAGCGATATGTATGTTAATTCTGATTCGGCAGGTACGGACTATTTGTCCATTGTCGGCAGTTACCTTGAGTTAGTTAAAGGCGGCCTCAGATACGGAAGTACTGCGGTTTATAAAAATCCTGGTGCGGGTATACTTCCAGTTGCAAAGGCTGACAAGTACGTCAAACCTTCAACTAAGTTACTTCGGGTTCAAGTTATTGATGTACCGGTAGCCCATGGCGTAGGTAAAAATGACTCACCTGTCGGCGCTACAAACCGTAAGTTCACACTTGTACCCAATAGCTTAAAGCGCATAGACAGCAATATAGCAGGGGGCGGTACGGGTAAAGCTTCCATTTCGCTGCGTTTTGATGCCACGGGTGCTTTCCGCTTTACTGTAGCGGCTCTGGCGGCTACGAAGCCAGTTGAGTATTGGAAAGACAAGCTGGGCACTTATCAATTTAAATACACTATGCTGTATAAAGGCGTAAAAACAGCCCCGGCAACAGTAACTATTGTTTTGGTTAAATAAGATTAAACCGCGCAGCCTATAATCTGCGCGGTTTAAAAGTTAAAGTTGAATGTTTCGGTATAAATCAAGATAGTGCTGTGCACTTTGGCGCCAAGAAAAATCGCTGTGCATGGCATTTTTTTGCATGATTAGCCACGCATCAGGCAATCCGTACAATAATAATGTGCGTTTAATGGCTTCCAATAATGCGCTAGCGTTGGCATCGTTAAATACAATGCCGGTTGCCGTATGATTAACTATATTTTCAGAGAGGCTATCCACCACGGTATCAGCTAATCCACCGGTGTTTCTGACGATTGGAATTGTGCCATAACGCTGGCTATACATCTGGTTTAAGCCACACGGCTCAAAGCGTGATGGCATTAAGAAAATATCCACCCCCGCTTCAATAAGGTGCGCCAGCTCTTCATTATAGCCAATGGTAATGGCCAATTTATTAGGATAAACGTGCATTAAGTTTTGTAAACGCTGTTCAAAACTTTTATCGCCACTACCCAGTAATACAAACTGCACGGGCATAGCTAACAATTCAGGTAAGCAATCAATGATTAAATCGATGCCTTTTTGCTCAACCAAACGGCCGATTAAGCCCAGAACAGGTATGCTGCTATCGACGGGCAATGCCATACGTTTTTGCAGTTCTGTTTTATTGTGTTGCTTGTCAGCCAAGCTATCTGCGTTGTAATGCTGAGGAATATAGGTATCTGTTTCAGGATTCCAAAGGCTGGTATCAATGCCATTAATAATACCGACTAAATCAGGACTTCGGTGGATTAATAAACCTTCAAGGCCATAGCCATAAAGCGCAGTTTGAATTTCTAAAGCGTAGGTCGGGCTTACCGTGGTGATGCGATCGGCATAAACCAAACCACCTTTAATAAACGACAGCATGTCATGAAATTCTAGCCCTTCAGGATGCCATAACTGCCCAGGAAGATTTAGCGCGGTTAATACATTGGCAGGAAACAAGCCTTGATACGCCATATTGTGTATGGTGAATACGGTTGCAGGGCGATTGTCTTCCAGTGACAACAAGGCAGGAACAAGCCCCGTTTGCCAGTCGTTACAATGCACAATATCGGCTTTCCAGTCTAAGTAAGCTCTGTTCATGGCCACTTCAACAGCGATACGACACAATAGAGCGAAACGCTCGGCATTATTAGGCCAAGGATTACCCTGTGCGTCGACATAAGGATTACCCGGTTGTTGGTAGAATTCAGGGCAATCAACCAACCAAACAGTAACTTCGCTATCAGGCATGAATGTTTCAAGAATGTTGACATCACGATTATCCACCCGCAACGAACAGCGATAGCCAATGTCAGCAAAGGTTTTTGTCGCCTGGTAATAAGGCATGATGACTTTTATGTCTTGAGATAATTCAGCCAAAGCTTTCGGTAAGCTACCTGAAACATCAGCAAGACCGCCCGTTTTAATAAAGGGGTGCGCCTCGCTGGTAACAAAAAGTATTTTTTTCATATTATTTTTTTATAATTTTTCGTGGGTGATTTCTTGCGATTTTAACGACACTTTGTCTGAAACACCGAACGCTCTGTTAAGATACAACCGGTTTTAAGTGACTTTAATCGTCAGAGTATTGTAATTTAGAACTTGAATGAGATGTTGAGGAAAGATTAAAATTGCCGCCCAGAATCAGGCATTGTTATTAATAGCGGCGCTATATTGGGTAGTGGTAGGGTTTTAATCTGTCGCATAGAGATAAAAATGCAACCTGTTTAAACAATAGAAGAAGTATGAAAAACAAAAAACACGAATTAAAGTCTGGAACGCCCTATCCATCAGGATCTAAACTGGGTACGGGAGGGGTTAATTTTTCTATTTTTAGTCGTCACGCTACTCATGTCGAGCTATTGTTGTTTGAGAGTGCAGAAAGCGAACATCCATTTCAGGTAATTGAATTACAAAAAGAAATTAATAGAACCTTTTTCTCCTGGCATGTTTATGTCGTGGGATTAACGGTAGGTATCTGGTATGTCTGGCGTATGGACGGCCCTAATATCCGCACATCCGGCTTACATTTTGACAAAGATAAACACCTTATTGACCCTTGGGCGCGTGCAATCAGTCATAAAAAGTGGGATCGTGGGGCGGCGTGTCGAGCCGGTGATAATGGCGCTACCGCCATGCGCTGTGTGGTTGTTGATGAAAGCTATGATTGGGAAGGTGAAACGCCACTGCGTATCAGTAGTGAAAAATCTATTATTTATGAGCTGCATGTCGGTGGCTTCACTAAACACCCTTCTGCCAAAGTCGCTAATCCAGGTACATTTTCAGGGCTGATTGAAAAAATTCCGTATTTGCAAAGCCTGGGTATTACGCATGTTGAGTTATTGCCGATTATGGCATTTGACGAACAAGATGTGCCGCATTCAACAGCAGCACTGGGGTTAAAAAATTACTGGGGCTATAGCCCGCATAGTTTTTTTAGTCCGCATCCGGGTTTTTGTGTCACACCCGAACAATGTACGCACATCAAAGAGTTTCGCGATTTGGTTAAAGCACTGCACAAAGCCAAAATAGCGATCATCATGGATGTGGTTTTTAACCATACTTCCGAATCAGGTGTCGATGGGCCTATCATTAATTTTAGAGGCATAGGCGATAATATTTTTTATCACCATGACAAGTTTGATAAAAGTATTTTTCGTGATTACACCGGTTGCGGCAATACCATCAACGCGAATCACCCTTTGGTAACGCGCTTTATTATCAACTGTTTGGAGTACTGGGTTAAAGAAATGCACGTTGATGGTTTTCGCTTTGATTTAGCAAGCACATTATCGCGCGGTCAAGACGGCGAAGTTTTAACCGATCCGCCGGTGCTGTGGGGCATTGAATTATCCAAGCGCTTAGCTAAAACCAAATTAATTGCCGAAGCCTGGGATGCGGCTGGCTTGTATCAAGTAGGGAGTTTTCCGGGCTATCGCTGGGGCGAATGGAACGGCATTTACCGCGATGTAGTTCGGCGCTTTGTGCGCGGCGACAAAGGCGTCATTAAAGAGCTTGCTACGCGGATATGCGGCAGTAGCGATTTGTACGAGCATCAGGGGCGCTTGCCGATCAGCAGTATTAATTTTGTAACCTGCCACGATGGTTTTACCCTGCATGACTTATTAAGTTACAACCAGAAACACAATGAAGCCAATGGCGAAGATAGCCGAGATGGCTGCAATAACAGCCTCAGTTTTAATTGGGGTGTGGAAGGTGAGACTGATAATAAAGTCATTTTAGATTTACGCAGAAAACTGGCCAAAAATGCGTTTGCCATTTTATTACTCAGCCAGGGCGTACCTATGTTACTGGCCGGTGATGAAATTCTCCACTCCCAGCAGGGTAATAATAATGCCTATTGCCAAGACAATACTTTAAGCTGGATAGATTGGCAAAAAGCCGCCGACAATGCTGACATGCTGCGGTTTGTGCAATGTCTGATTAGTTTACGTAAACGCCATGCGTCCATCATGCGGCGACGTTTTTTAACCGGAAAAGTTATCGAAGGTAGAGACATAGCGGATATTACCTGGCACGGTAGCCAGATTAATAAACCCCAATGGAATGACGCTGATTCCAGATTATTGGCTTTTACCTTGGCAGGTTACGAAACAGAGGAAGCTGATCTACATATTGTTATGAATATGTCCAATCAGCAGGAAGCTGTTGAGTTACCGATAATAAAAGGCAAGGCATGGTGCGTTGCCCTGGATACGTCGCTGCCATCACCTGACGATATTATTGCACCAGAAAACCAGCAGCCAGTATTAACACCGCATTATGCAGTCCCTGCCCAGACGGTTGTGGTGCTGGAAAATAGAAATGTTTAAGCCTGACTATTGAGCGCCTTCAGTGCTTTTTATATGGAAATCCCCAGCAAAAATTTTGTAAGCGAAGTGTTGTGGGTTTCCAACTTAAGGCGGGACAGGTGAAAGTGTGCCGTTTTTGGTGAGTCATTCGACAAGCTCATGGAGAGCCTTGTCGAACCGTGAACAACAAACCCTTCGACGAGCTTAGGGCGGACGGATGTCCCGTCTTAAGTTAATAGTCAATTAAAGTTATAACACGCTAAGCTATTATCCATATTGCTTTGAAAAGCTATTTATATAACCCCCTGAAACAGGAGTAACTTATGGCCGCACTAGAACCCCCTGTGTGTGATTTTGGCAAAAAAGCCCCCGATTTTAATTTGCCCGGTGTTGATGATCGAATGTGGTCACTTGAGCAATGTATGGGCGAAAAAGGTTTACTGGTGATGTTTATCTGCAATCATTGCCCTTACGTGAAGGCAGTACATGAGCGCATTATCAGAGATACCCTGGAACTTAAGCAGCACGGGATTAATTCCGTAGCGATTATGTCTAACGATAGCATTAATTATCCGGCTGATTCTTTTGACAACATGAAGCAAATTGCCCTGCAACATGGCTATAACTTCCCGTATTTATGGGATGAAACGCAACAGGTCGCCAAAGATTACGGCGCGGTGTGTACACCGGATTTTTTTGGCTATAACGCCGAGTATGAATTGCAATACCGAGGTCGTTTGGATGCCAGTCGCAAGGAAACTGCGCCAGATGGTACAATACGTGAACTATTTGAAGCCATGGTGTTAATTGCACAAACAGGGCAAGGGTCGAAGCAACAAATCGCCAGTATTGGGTGTTCCATAAAATGGAAATAGGGTTGATCTTAGTTAGAGTTTAAAACTGAACAAAATTTACATAAACTGAACCAGTAGAGAGAGAAATATGTCGATTAAGAATATGGTTGATCTGGACTTATCCGGTAAACGGGTATTAATACGCCAAGATTTGAACGTGCCTATCAAAAATGGCCAGGTAACCAGTGATATTCGTATCCAAGCCAGTGTGCCCACCATTGAAAAAGCCTTGGCCGCCGGTGCTGCCGTTATGGTAATGTCGCATTTAGGTCGCCCCGAAGAAGGCCAGTATGACGAAGCATCGTCTTTAAAGCCGGTTGCTGAGCGCTTAAGCAGCTTGCTGGGTAAGCCGGTACGCTTAGAAAAAGACTGGATAAACGGCATTACCATTGCACCCGGTGAAGTGGTGTTATGTGAAAACGTGCGTTTTAATGTCGGTGAAGAAAAGAACAGTGATGCCTTAGGCCAAAAAATGGCCGCATTATGTGATGTTTTCGTTATGGATGCATTTGGCACAGCACACAGGGCACAGGCTTCCACCCACAGCGTCGCAAAATTTGCGCCCGTGGCGTGTGCAGGGCCTTTATTGGCCAGCGAACTGGATGCTTTGGGCAAAGCTTTGGAAACCCCTAACAAACCGTTGATTGCGATTGTCGGCGGTTCTAAAGTATCGACTAAGTTAACGGTATTAAAATCACTGTCTGAAAAAGTTGACCAATTAATAGTCGGTGGTGGTATTGCCAATACCTTTATCGCTGCTATGGGATTTCCGGTCGGTAAATCATTGTATGAACCTGACCTTATCGATGAAGCTAAACGCTTAATTGACGCTGCTAAACGCGCAGGTTCCGATATTCCTATTCCTACCGACGTTGTCTGTGCAAAAGAGTTTTCAGAAACTGCCGTAGCCACGGTTAAAAACGTGGCTGATGTGGAAGCCGATGATTTAATTTTGGACATTGGACCTGAAACTGCCAATAAATATGCCGAGTTATTGAGGTCTGCTGGTACTATTGTCTGGAATGGCCCTGTGGGCGTGTTTGAAATCGACCAATTTGGTAACGGCACTAAAACCATGTCTAAAGCGATTGCCGAAAGCAAGGCTTTTTCCATTGCCGGTGGGGGTGATACGTTGGCCGCAATTGATAAATACGGTATCGAAGATCAGATCTCGTATACTTCAACCGGTGGCGGTGCATTTCTTGAGTTTCTTGAAGGCAAAGAATTGCCAGCTGTTGAGATATTAAAGTCACGTCAATAAAGGTAGTTAGGTTAGTCGTAAGTCGTAACCCAACATTGGCAAATACTTAGTTGAGTTATGGCTTAGGCCTATTATGACCTTAACGCGAAACCCAACCCAAGAACCTATTGACCGGTTTACGCCGGTCAAGTTTTTTAATGAAAGAGGATTTAAAATGGCTAGAGTAACTATCGAAGATTGTTTGGAACACGTAGAAAACCGTTTCAAGCTGGTATTGTTGGCGAGCACAAGAGCGCGTCAATTAAGCCATGGTGCGACGGAATTTTTGCCGCGCGGCAAAGACAAAGATACGGTATTGGCATTGCGTGAAATTGCTGCCGGCCACGTAACCACAGAGAACATTAATCTGTTGCACCGTGTTGGTGAATCTTATGATCATGTCTCTATGTTTTAATATGTGATGCTTATGGTTGAAATGGCTGAAGTTCTGGAGTTTGAGCGTCCTGAAGACAAGTTGCTTCAGCGTTTATGCACGACTTTGGCTGGCTATCTTGACCAGGATCGGATTAATGACTGCATCCGCGCGTATGAGTTTGGCGCGGCTGCACATTCCGGTCAACGCCGTAAAACCGGTGAAGCCTATATCTGCCACCCCGTTACAGTAGCTATTAGTCTGGCTGAAATGCGCATGGATGCTGATGGCATTATGGCAGCTATTTTGCATGACGTGATTGAAGATACGGCCGTTACCAAAAAGGAACTTGCGGCGCAATTTAATCCACAAGTGGCAGAATTGGTAGATGGCGTTACCAAACTCACTAAAATTGGGAGCAAATCCCAGGCAGAAACACAGGCAGAAAACGTCCGTAAAATGTTTCTGGCGATGGGCAAAGATTTACGCGTTATTATGGTGAAATTGGCGGATCGTCTCCATAATATGCAAACACTGGGGGCTATGCCCGCAGACAAAAAACGCCGGATTTGCCGGGAAACTCTGGATATTTATGCGCCGATCGCCAATCGGTTGGGCATGAACAGTATGCGCCATAAGCTTGAATCTTTGAGCTTTGAAGAAATGTATCCCAGACGGCATGCGGTTTTAAATAACGCGGTTAAAAAAGCCCGTGGTAACCGTCGAAAAATTATCGACACTATCGAAAATTCTATAAAAAATCGCTTGCAAGAAGCTGGATTGGTAGGCGATGTCGCAGGGCGTGAAAAAAATCTGTACAGCATTTATAAAAAAATGCTGCACAAGAAAATTTCTTTATCCGATGTCTTTGATGTCTACGCCTTCCGTATTTTTTGTGACGATGTCGATACCTGCTACCGTGTGTTAGGCGTTATGCATAATCTGTATAAACCTATCCCCGGGCGTTTTAAAGATTATATTGCCTTGCCTAAAGCCAATGGCTACCAGTCGTTACATGCCATATTGATGGGGCCTTATGGATTGCCTATTGAAATTCAAATCAGAACCCATGAAATGCACCGCATGTCCGAATCAGGCATTGCTGCGCATTGGCTTTATAAATCCGAAGATGATAAATCACTAAAATTTCAGGATCGCGCTAACGAATGGCTACGGGATTTGTTGGAAATACAAAAAACTGCCGGTGACTCGCTGGAGTTTATTGATAATCTAAAAATTGATCTGTTTCCTCAGGAAGTATTTGTTTTTACGCCTAAAGGCGGCATTATTAAATTGCCTCGTGGTGCGACTATTATTGATTTTGCTTACGCAGTCCATACCGACGTGGGCAATGCCTGTGTTTCGGCAAGAATTGATCGGCAATTAGTACCGCTGCAAACTCGCCTTGAAAATGGCATGACCATAGAAGTGATTACTGCCGTTTGGGCAAGGCCGAATCCGTTGTGGTTAAGCTATGTGGCAACGGCGAAAGCGCGTTCCAGTATTCGCAATTATCTTAAAAACTTCAAACAGCTGGAAGCCATTAATTTAGGTCGGCGCCTGCTTGAAAAAGAGCTGCAAGCCTTGCATACCCAGTTAGATAGCATTTCGGAACAACGCATTAAAGAGCTGCTTGAAGTGACTGCCATGCCGTCATTTGATGCCTTGCTTGAAGATATTGGCTTAGGCAATAAAATGCCTTTTTTGATTGCTAAACGTCTGCTGCAAGATGACATTCACGCTAATATTAAGTTAGATGACGGCGATCATAGTCAAAAATCTCCTTTGGTTATTAAGGGAACCGAAGGTATGGTCATTAATCTGGCCAAGTGTTGCAGGCCTATTCCCGGCGATTCAATTATCGGTTTTTTTAATCCGGGCAAAGGCATTGTTGTCCATCATCATGAATGCCGCAACAGCAATATTGTCAGAAAAAAACACACCAGCTGGTTGGAAGTGGAATGGAGCAATGACGCTGTGGGTGATTTTCCTGCTGAATTACGCATAGAAATACTCAATCAGCGCGGCGCATTGGCGATAATTGCCTCAACTATTTCGGAACTGGATTCCAATATTGAGAATGTCACCGTGGTTGACCAAGATGCACATGTTTCGGTAGATTTAATTACCTTAACCGTTAAAGACCGTGTGCATTTGGCCAAAATCATGCGTCGCTTGAAAGAGTTGGCCATTGTGATAAAAATTACCCGCGTTAAAGCTTAGCAATATCCTCACAAGCCTTTACTGCGGTTTTCCATACGCCGCAAAAATTCCGCCATAACTAAATGGTACAGCTCTTCACCCAGATATTTATCTTCAATTCCGCTATCAATGTTAGGGTTGTCATTCACTTCAATCACATAGCCCTTACCATTTTTTTCTTTGACATCTACACCGTATAAACCATCCCCTATGGTTTGGGTGGCTTTAAGTGCGGCTTCCAGAACAAGTTTAGGGACATCAAAAGTAGCCATAGTGTCAAAATTGCCGCTATCTACACGAGTTTCGTTATGGCGATAGATTTGCCAATGGTTTTTAACCATGTAGTAACGGCACGCATACAGCGCTTTATTGTTAAAAACACCAATGCGCCAATCAAAGTCGGTATATAGAAACTCCTGCGCCAGTAACAAAGCCGATTGTTGAAACAATTCGGCGACTTTAATCTCAAGGTCTTTGCGGTCGGTGACTTTTACAATGCCGCGCGAAAACGAGCCGTCCGGAATTTTTATAATGACTGGAAAACCCGCCTCGCTTTCCACTTTGTCTAAATGCTGGGTATTACCGCGATGCAATATCCAGGTTTTGGGTGAAGGTACTTTGTGGGTACGAAACAAATCAGCAAGATAGACTTTATTGGTGCAACGTAACATTGAAGTTGGATCGTCTACCACGACTAACCCTTCGGCTTCGGCTTTTTTGGCGAAGCGATAAGTATGATGATCTATGCCGGTAGTTTCTCGAATAAACAGGGCATCAAATTCTGGCAAACGCGCATAATGTTGCGGGGAAATTAATTCTACTTCTATACCCAGTTGCCTTCCGGCATTGATAAATTTTTTCAGTGCTGCACGGTTACTGGGCGGCATTTTTTCACTGGGGTTTACCAGTATGGCCAAGTCGTAGCGGGCAGATTTTCGGGTGCGGCCTTTATGCCAGACTTTTTTGCTGAAGCGGTCTAAAGCGGTTGCAAAGATAGTTTCTTGGGCATCATTTAAATCGCGATGGGAAATGGCTGTTAAATTAGTGATTTCCCATTGCTGTCGAAAACTTAAGGTAATGGCCAATACCGGACACGAAAAACGTTCAAACAATAAACGGGCAAGTTCTTGGTAGGCCGAATCTGGCGTTGTGCCAAAATAACTTAACACGGTAACTTCGGTGGCTTTATCGCAGCTTTTTAATGCTTTTGCCAACGCTTGTGACAAGTCTTCAATTTGTAATTGGTACAGTGCCTGTTTTTCTAAATCATTAAGTACTTTAACGGATGGAATAACGTGATGGCTACGTGCCTCGGCCAGTAAAGAACAGTAATAACCATCGGAAAGATAAGAATAACTGCCGCAAAGATTAATAATACGAACGCGGTGTTCAGTTTCGTTCTGTTCGGTAGCCAGATAGCTTTCAAAGGTAATGACGTGATCGCTAGGGTAATAGGGGCTCCAGTCGGAAAGGCTATCCACAACCAGAAGAGTACGTGCCATAGTAAAAAATCCTTAATTTAGTAAGCTACAATTTTGGTATTAGAATGGCTTTTATACAAGGGTATTTGCCTATCCGTTGTTAATATTTCATTCTGAATGGGTAAATGAATATTTTAGCGTAATTTTGTTTTTTGCAGTCTATCCAATGCCTCAGATAAAATGATCCCAACCTTGTCCACAAATCCAGCCGTCTCATCAGTGATACCTATTTGTTGGGCAATACTTTGAATGAGTAGAAGTGTATTTTTCATGTGTTTTAAATTCCGCATGCTCTCCCAACTCATGGCTACAGAAATATAAAAAAGAAGTTGGGAGCAATCTTTAGTGCGATGTTCGTTTTCGACAGATTTTTTTAGAAGTGCCCATGAACCCAGCAAGTCGCTGAATATAGTTTTTTCGTAGTGGGGTGTTTGATAAAAAGCCATAACTCACCTACATCAAATGATTGAATATAGGGGCATAGCTTACAGAGCCCTTGCTGAATAAACACTGAACAATAAGAATTGAAAAAACGTAGAGACGCAATATTTAGCCTCTCTACGGGTACATCATTTGTCGAAAATACTATTTTAAAATCTGATAAATCTGAACGATGCTGGAGTTGTATTTATAGCTGGGTTTGAAATGATTGATTGGTAAACGGATTACCAGAAGGCCGAGCAATGACGTTAAAACCAAAATTATTAGCTTGATGGCAACTGTTGCAAGCGGTGGTTAAGCTGTCATAACCGGCACGAAACGCCCCCACGTTTTTAACTTTGATGGCCGCTTCTGTTTGCTCCAGAGGTGCTTTCATGTAAACGGCAATCATGTTTGGGATTGAACCCTTAATTTTGTCATGCGTTGGATGGTATTTGGCCAGATCATCCAAGCCTTCGTGTATTTCCTCCAGTTCATAATCAGCTAATTGCCAATTTTCAGCATCGCCCGCATACCAAAGTTTAATATGCCGAGTACTGATTTGCGCCATAAATTCACCTAAACCCGGTGCGTAGACAGTGTGTTCGTCTTCTGTATTATGGGTAGCACATGCCGATAAAATCAGTGTATACGATAACACAGAGGCAATGACCGCTAATCGTTTCAATGGATAAGTATGAGACATGAAACCCTCTTGAATAAGTGAATGTTAAGCCGCTGTATTAGGTTTAACAAAGCGTGGAACCAATACGGCCAGCATGACCACCAATGCGCCCATAAAGCCAAAAAATGAAATCATCGCCGTTTTTGATGCAGGTTCCACCACATCCATAGCTACCGTAATAGGAATGCGTAGCGCACTGATTTCAGATGGCGTGTGCAAGTCGGTATCATTGACTGTTAATACCACGGTGTAATTGCCTTTGGTTTTAAAATCCACAGTGCCAGTGATGACACCTTGCTTGGCCATAGTGGGTGGTGTTTCCAGCAGAACAGCGCCCTTGTCACCGGTAACTTTCATGCTGACTTCCTTGCGGCGCACATCCCTATCCAGCAAATCCACTGAGATGAGGGTTGTTCCTAATGCAGGCAGCGTGACACACTCCGGTGGCGGCATTTTTTTAGGGTCAACGGGTTTGCCTGGTTGCGTCTGGAAGGCGGCAAAATTGGCAACGTAGTAATCGTTAGTTTGCATACAGCCATACAAATCGTATTTACCGTCGGTGGATTTTCGAACACCGCCCAACGGAATTGATGCAGAGGCTGTGGCTGTCGTTAGCACTAATGCCGCTACCGTAAAAATTTTTGTTAATGAAGTCATGTTTGCCCCGTAAAGCCACTGCTTTAGTTTTTGATAGTAAACCGGCGAATACCGCTGACAATCAAGCCGTCTTCGGTAACGACACGGTAGCGGATCACGTAAGGACCCGGTGATAACGTGGGTGTAGTCGCTGTTAATTTACTGCGCGGCCCAATCTCTAAAGCCACATCTTTGTTATCCATGCGCGTACCTTTGCTATCGACTACCAGTAAAGATGGCGCACGTTCGCTAACATTACCGCTAAATGATAAGATAATTTTACCATCAAAATTGCTGATTTCGGCGTTATCTTGTGGCTGCCCACCTAATAAAATGCCTTCAGCATGGAGTGGCTGCATCAGCATAAACTGTGACATTATAAGCAGACTGACGGCAACTTTGCAGGAGTTGAATTTCATAAATTTCAGTTTAAGGTATAAAAATAAAGTAAGTTAAGCAGTGGGGCATCAAAAGAGGATTTTAATTAGGTTAACCCATCTTTGTGCTGTATCTGTGTATGTTACATTTATTTTACGTTGTATATCGTGCAAGAGTTAATAATTTTTCTTGCTAGGGAGAGGCGTAACCAAATAATCCAGCAATAAATAATACAACAGGATCGATTAACGGGTGGAATAGACCTAACATCAGAAAAAATAAGGTGCCGATAAGTAAAGGAGTCAATGCACGCAGAGAAAAATCTTGTTTACGCCATAAACAATGAAAAATCAGCCAAGTTGTAAACCAAACAAATAAGGCGAGAGTTTCTTTGCCACTGTAAGAACCAATGCTGCCGTCAGGACCCGTGCCGGTCGAGCCAGGTATCCAATGACCATAAGCATGTATTGTTTGATCCAGACCTTTTGTCAAACGCGATACATGATGAGAAATGACCAATGTTAAAAAACCCAGCAATGCGGATAAGGTAGCGCCAACAATAGGTCCTGAGTAGACGGGAATGTCCGATTGTAGTGTATCTAAATCCGTATCTTGACTGTGTTGATTTGAGTTTGATTTATTATTCATGTTATTCCCTGTTAAACAAAGCGCAATTTTGCCAAAACTAAACCAGACACAAAGCCCAGCATTAAGAAAAACCATGAGGCCATGATAATAATAGCGATAAATTGCTTAATGTCGTGACGAAAATGAATGCCATCTTTGTAGTAAAACAACGCGAAGCAGGCTACGACCATGAGAGGAAAAGGAAAAAGTGAGACAAACTCTTTAAACTCCATGAGTACTTTATGAAACTCAGGAGCGTTTTGCATTATCCATTCTTTAGGACCGTCTTGCCCACGATAACGCATATAAATCCAGTTACCACTTATAGCACCCAATAAATTGAGTGTTGTCGATCCTAGTGTCCATTTTCTTAGTGATTTATAATTTACTGTAGCACCCCGCAACAAGAAGTAAGCACGGTGTGTCATATACGTACTAACGACTAGCGCCGAAATTGTGCTAATACCGTGAACAGCGGCTTGCAGGGCATACTGGGTTGGAAAAAATAAATCCAGCCCACTTATCATTACCAGCAGTGCTAAAGCACAGATGGCTTGGAAACGAATTAAAGTTTTGGTTAATTGATGGGAATCAATAGCATCATGAGCCATAGCGGTTATTGTACCTGTTGTTGAGGCGTTTAATAGTAGTTGTAAGTCCGGCAAAATAAGGTCCACAATAGAAATTTTTCCGATTTTTCTACCTATCAAGCCTGCTTACAATTATCACTTATTAATGCAAGTTTGAAAACCACATGCAGCAATATACACGAAAGATAGGAAAATTTCCTGCATCGTTACAGTGTTTATGTGGTTGCGACAAAGTGTCAACATAACCTAGACATTAGTGAGTTTTAGGCTAGGCTTATGGATAGCCATTAAGGCCTCTTGTAAATAAATTACATATTAAGGGCTTTAATGAATTAAATATGTTCACTATTTTGGAGATTATTATGTTGAAATTGACTTCGTACGGCTTTATTTCATTGGCTTTATGCGCGGCTACCACAGTGGCATCGGCAAGCACACTATTGGTAAAAACCACTGCACCGGGTTTTGTCATGCAAGAATATGCGTTATACACAACCTGTACTTTAGATGACCAAGGCTTGCTGATAAAAACAAGTCGGTTAAATGGGCTGTCTTCAAAAAAGACAACAGTGGAGCAATTTAGTGTGGTGAGTATAAGAAAAGCGATTGCTGACGCTGCAACTGGCACTATAAAAAAGCCTGACGCGCAGATAGCCGATATGCCGTCAACCGTTTATCAGGGCTACTATAAAAAGGCGGGCGGCAAAATGACAAAAGTCTTTTTGTATGAGGATAGCGGTGCGCCAGAACAAAACACCTACAATGAAAGCGCTTCTGCTATGACACTGCGTAATTTTATGGATGCTGTTTGTAAGTAATAGCCTGTTATTTAAGTGAAAATAGTTTACTGACAGACATCGGTTTCGCATAACGCTAATGCAGCGCCATTGGCATTAATGCCGGGTGTGTAACCCTTTCCGGCCGGTAACTCAGATTTATGCAGTGCGGTTTGTGCTTCTGCTAAGGTTAAATCCGGCTTTAATTCCAGCAGTAAAGCAATAATGCCCGATACTTCGGCAGCGGCAATAGAGCTTCCGGAAATAAAATCGTAAGTGCCATAGGGTAGGGTGGTGAGTATTTTATCTCCTGGCGCTGCCAGCGCTGGCAGTAATGATTTGTCGGCGCTATCTCCTTGCTTAATGGATTGCACGGAAATAACATTTTTTAAAGAAGCCGGGAAGTTTTCATTAGCCGCTCCATGCCCCGTGTCGGCGGCAACCACAATCATACCGTCAGCAATAGCTTTATTTAACAGCAATTCCAATAGGGCATCCTGGGGGCCAGTCAGGCTCATATTTAAAATTTTAGCCCCCGATTTAATAGCGGTATTAACGGCCATTGCCAAAGTAAAGCTATTACAAGCTGCTTCGATAGCATTGGATTGTTCTGGCCAGCAGGCTTTTAAAGCAATTAGATTGGCATCGGGGGCAATACCGGTTATCCCGGTACCATTATCTTTTTTGGCAACCATAACACCGGCAACTGCTGTGCCATGTTTGTCATGTGAAAAGCTATTGGAAATGTCGCTGGCAAAGTTTTCGTTTTGACTGATTTGACCGATTAAATCAGGATGCTCTAAATCAACGCCGGTATCAATCATAGCGATGACAATATTCTTGCCCGTGGCTTTTGCGTGAACCTGATCAATATGCAGGGTACGTAAATTGGACTGGAGCTGAAGATAGGGGTCAGTACCACTGCCGGCACGGGTGTTAAATACATGCATATTTTGGGCAATATCCACCCGCGTATCTTGCGCTAAACGTTTTAAGACGTCCGCAACGGATACATTTAAAGGCACTTGGTAGACAATACAATGCACACCGACTGCTGTCATCGGCCACTCGGTGATTTTTTGGATATGATAATCGGCTGCAATATCGTCGCTAATGCGTTGGCTCCATGTTGAGCTGGCATAATCACCGCGTTTTATATACGCCGTCGCTGTACTTTGAATGCGATTGATCGATTGATCCTTAAAGGCAATCAGTAATAAATGATCAGCATTTTTTTGATCAAACAGCCCTGCTAATTCAGGTGTACTAGCAGCAGTAGTCAGTTTTTCAGCGTATGCGGGTAGAGCAAAAATCGATACTACCATAATGGCCAGCAATTGAGCCCTAAATTCTGGTCTCATGGTTTTTCTCCTTTAGCCTGTGTTTTTGATAACAATCCATAGGCAGGTTCAGCAAAAACAATATCGGCATGGCTTTTTAATTGCGGTAATTTATCCATAACGTGAGCCGCATCTACGTTTTTTTCAAAGCCTAGGGTATATAACGATTGTGCATCAGGACCGCTGATAATATAGCCTTGAACAGAAGCGACTATTTGCTCAATAGTTTGTTGCGAAGTATTGTTTTTAAAAATAACTTTTATTTCATTGGAATTACTGTGAATAGTTTTGCTATCAGATAAGGTTTGGTAGCCTTCGTGGCGCAGTGGATCTGTTAAAAATAAACGTGGCAACAGCACTGCTAATAATATAACTGCCGCTACGGCCAATGCCGACTGGGTTGAATTTGAAAATCCCACTTTAACCTTATTATGCCACTGAGCTGGTCGAATAATGGTTGCTACAGGGGCTGTTGGTGGGTGCTCAGCTGTTGCGTGTAGTCGCGTTTTCAAGCGTGCAAAAGACGCTTGCGAGTTTCCATTTGACACGTAAGGGTGATTTACTGCCACGGCTAAGCGTTGCAAACTAATAAGTTCACGTTTGCAGACAAGACAGGTATTTAAATGCCGCTCTACCCTGGTCAGCTCAGTGCTTTGTAAGGTTTTATTGACATACCAGGGCAGCAACATAAAAATAGCGTCATGGCTTGCAGCAGGGTTGTCATCTGTAGGTTTCATGGGAGTCCCTCAAGTAAGTTAGTTCATTAATCCTGAAGCGTTTTTATAATTGGTTAGATGCACTGCCAAAATTTTACGGGCATGGTGCATTCTGGTTTTTACGGTATTTTCAGGGCAATCCATTAACAAGGCAATTTCACTGTAATGCAGACCTTCAAAATAAGTCAGCTCAATAACGACCCGCTGATCTGAAGACAGTATCTTAAGTATTGAATCCAGCCATTCCCGCGTTTCCAGTTGTTTTAATTCGGCATCCTCCTCACCAAATAAGTCCCCTTCTATCTCCATAGCGTTCAATGAATCCTCATCAAAATGGCCTTGATTGCGTAATGCCTGCCGGGTTTTGTTGTAAGCAATGCCAAAAATCCACGTAGACAACTTACATTGATGATTGTACGTCGCCGCTTTTTCCCATACGGTGTACATCACATCATTAATGACCTCTTCGTTCAGATCTTCGCGCCACGTTGTACGACCAATAAACCGAAATAATCGAGGATAATAGTGATGATACAACTGTTCAAAGGCATTTTCATCGCCCGTGCAGATACGGTTGATTAAGTCGCTATCTTTCTGGTTATGTTCACTGCTATAGGTATTCAAGAAAATTTTCTCCAGCGTCACGTTATAATTTTCTGACTGTAATCTTACTATAGCAAGTGATAGGCTTTCTACTAGATGTATTGCAAAAAATTGATACAAGGTTCAATTAATAAAAATTATTTTTTATTTAAAAACCGAGTGAAATAGAGAAGACCACGCTGGAATCTAACAAAGGGGGATTATAAAGTTTGTGCATTTGTACTTCGGTAGCGTAATTAACAGATGTTTCAGTGGCATCCATATACCGTAAATCAACGGCTAAGAACTTGTAATAATAGGTGAAACCGGCGTTCCAATACGGATAATCCGAGCCCAGTGCCGCTTGGGTTTGGCTGTAACCAAAGCTTGCCGAAAACTCCAGGTTATCCAACACTGGGTATTTACCTGTTAGTTGATAATCAATAACGGAATGTCCTACATTGTAATAATCATCAGAAAACGAAATTCTGCCGGTAAATAGATCGTTATAATGTACAAACAGGTAGTATTCATTGTAATCTGCTGCATGACCAAAAACTTCGCCATCATATAAATACCGTGACCATTGCGCATCTATCCGCCATTTCTCTGCTAGCTTAAAGCTCCAGCCTAAATACGGGATAATTTCTACATGTGACGAGTCGGGATGCTCGTCAGATTCAAAATCAATATTTGAAACCGAGCTACCCAAGTACAAACCAGAGCTATGCTGATAATCAAGATTGGCTTGTGCCGCAACGTTATTATTGCTTTTAGTAAACCAGCGCTGAACATTATTGGTGGTCATCGTTACTGTAGCACGCAGTTTTGCGCAACTGGTCGCCGGATAAAGTAATAAAACCAAACACAGTATTTGAAGTGACAGTACTGCTTTCGGCATAATGTTAACCTTTTATTACAGTGTTCAGTACGGTGCAGGAAAGAATCACATATTTACTGATGCGCGTCAGGGCGGTTCTTTAAAAATATAAAGCCAAAGCTTAACATTTAAGATCAGTATGTTAAAAAATGTCCTACGCTAATAAACCGTCTACTTGTAGGTAGAAATCAACAAATTAGCTATTTATTATTAAAAGCTTTAATTATACCTACAATTTCTAAAAATTTGCTGACAGCAAAGTAAGCAATTGCTGATTGCCGAGTTTATTTCAATATTTGTAGCCACGTCCAGACAAAATTTTTTCAATTGAACCTTTCTCTGCTGTTTGCACATTAACAGGCATGTTAAACAGGAAATAATACGTTTGATAGGTCGTTTGTTAATTTTAATGTGGAGAATGAAAATGAAATTTAAAAAAGTAATCAGCTTAGCCATAACAACTTTAGTGCTTAATGCGGTGTTTATTGTTGAAGCCAGTGCAGAGTCAATTCGTTTAAGATGTGAAACCCGCACGGCACGTTCAAAAATATCGGTAGATGGTCGTAGCTTATCCAAAAATATGACTTATAAAGCCCAGGTTACTTCAGGCGGTGTCACGGTACTTTCTAAATTACCAATGAAGCGTCCTGTGGGCGGAGAAGTAGAATTTGATTTTGATAGCGATGGCGGGGATATCCGCGCGGGAGCAACGGCAATAAAGGCAGGGTTTATCAAGAAAAACCACGTTACTGCATCCATTGTCGATCGGGATGGCTATAAAGTAACGGATTCAGAAGCTTGCACGGCAAAGAAAAAATAAGTGTTATGCCGTTACTAACTTAAGTAAGGCATCATGTAATTGTTTGATGGTATCTTAAAGCGGTTCTGTTTTGAGCAATCACTTTAAAACAGAGCCCTTTAAGGTCGCCATTTTTGGACGTTGCTCGATAGGTTTTTATACGAGCTGTCTAATCATTTTGCATTTTGGATAAGCTGAGCAGCCCAGAAATTGCTTACCTTGATTATTTTCTCTTAATGCCGTTCTCAATACCATTTTTTTGCCGCATTTTGGACATAAAATATCATACGACTGAGATTTGTTTTCAAGCATTTTATTTATCGCGAATAATTTGTTTCCTCATAAGTTTAAGTTTAGCTGATGATTTAAGTTTGTTTTCTAGCAAGCGGGCAAACATAGCGATTCTAAAAGATTAACACATCCTATAGTGTGCTCTCAAAGGAAAATTGATCATTTAAAACTTTAGCTTATTTGCCATTACGTACCAAGCGTAAGTAACCACTATCATCCCTATGGCTTGGGACATCTAAGCCGTTGCTGAAGTTGACCACCCATGAAAAATTACCCAAAAGAGTATACGGAAAGACGCAAAACCAATCATCAGTTTCTGGGGATGATGTCCAAAACCAGCTATCAGGTGTTTGAGGAAATGCCGTTTGCACAATAGTGGGGACAGCGTAATCATCACCACATTGGCTGTGCTGTTTATCAAGCTTATTTATCTGCCCGTCAGTGCAATATACCAAAGATTTTAATTCATTATGGCTAGGTACTCGCCAATCTTTATAGCTTGCATAATCAAATTTTTCTGGCATGTCCATTGCCTTTTCCCACGAATACAAGGTTGCTGCACCTTGACATTGCGATCCATCCCACTTCTGCCCAACACTGCAACGCATCCACATCAACCCTGATTTAGGATCTTTAACCAAACCGTCTTTTACCTGATAAAGGCCTTCTGTCTTCCAGTTATCCGCATAGACTACTGACGCTGTTGACAACAAAGACACGCTTAAAAAAACCGTTTTCCATAGGGAGGTTTTCATTGTTCAGTTTCCTGCATTAAATTTATGGGGTTTGTTAGTTAATAGAGTTTTTTCGTTACTTTATTTTACGAAATAAGTCACAGATGCCTTAACTTCATGGATTATAAAGCAGGCTCAGTATAACTCATCTGTAGCGTAACTAGGAATGATGGATTACTCAAGATGAGGGCATTTATTATGTCATCGAAGCTAATCGAACAGTATTAGAAAGCAAAACAGGTGCAGCCCAAACTTCCCTAAAATGGGTCTTGTAATGCCGATGGAGTATTCATTGGTAGCAGCATGCTCGTGGCCGTGGTGATGAATGCCATGAATCGCACAAGCAACGCTTGGTGTAAATCATTATGAAAAATAAGATTAGGTGTCATAAAAAAACCTCCTAATAGCTTGTTATTACAAAGTATTGCAGAATAGTTTGTCCGTATAGATCGAATTGATCCATGCCAGTTTTAGCTTATTTTTTCCTGGCATCTTGCACTTTAAAATAGCTGGTCATCAGGTTGCGGTAATTAGGTAGATGATTGGATAACAGCGCGCCCAAGCCTTCCATGTCATTGCGCCAGTCGCGTTGCAGCTCACAGGCTACCGCAAACCAATTTATCAATTGTGCGCCTGCCTGCGACATTCTTGCCCAGGCGGCTTGCTGCACGGTGACGTTGAAAGTGCCGGAAGCGTCGGTGACCACAAATACGTCGTAACCTTCTTCCAAGGCAGATAGGGTAGGAAAGCTTACGCATACGTCAGTCACTACTCCGGCAATGAGGAGTTGCTTACGTCCGGTAGCTTTAACTGCTTTCACAAAATCTTCATTATCCCAGGCGTTGATTTGACCTGGCCGATGGATAAAAGGTGCATCGGGGAAACGCTCAACCAGTTCCGGCACAATGGGGCCATTTGGGCCATCGTCAAAACTGGTGGTTAGAATAGTCGGCAAGTTGAAGAATTTACCGATATCCGCTAAAGCAATAACGCTGTTCTTAAAATCATCAGGGGTAAAATCCTGTACTAACGAGATTAATCCTGACTGATGGTCAACCATTAACAGGGCTGCATCATCTTTGTTGAGTTTTTTATAGGGAACGGCCATGGTTTATTCTCCTATTGTTATGAAGATGGGGCTACCAACTGAAGCGGAACACTTAGTCAAGATTTGACTAAAGACGCATAACGCAACAACTCGGCGGCTTCTAAAAAGCGCATCAGGCGGTGTACTCGACACAAGTTCTTTGTTAGTAATCCGCAGTTATGCATCCTGACTTTTGGGAATCAAAATCCACAACACAATGGCGACCAAAAATAGTGCCGGAACATCCCCAAGCAGGTTTGCCCGTTCGTTTTCATCTGCAATAGCTTGAACCAGCATAATTGCGCCATGCACGATATTTACCCAGATGGTGAACCATATCAGGCTCAGGTGTTGCATTGGGTTTTTTGCGGCGCGGATGAGGAATACACCCAACGTGGCATATATGCCCATAATCATCTGCTCGTCTTCCGGTTGACGAGGCTCCCAGCCCCAGCCGGATGGCCAAATCCACATCATCATGGCATAAATGCCGAAAATAAAAATAACGCCAATAATCCAAAGAGCCACACTAAGATATTTGAGTTTTTGATCGGGTGTCATATTGACCTCTTGAGGTTTTATTCGCCTGATGATTGCTAACAAATTAATTTCTATCTTTAAATTTTATTTTGTCCTGTAATTTCGGGTTGTCAAGCTTGATTTTAAGGTCAATTTTAAATTGGCCAATATCTACCGTTGCACGAATAACTCTTGCGGCCAAGTCTGATCATGGGACAGCATGTTAAAGGTTATAAGCGTTGAGCCTTTTAAAAAGCGACCTAAATACTTATTATGTCATTAATAATTGTTCTAAATAATAAGCAATCATGAGGTCTTATGAAATTTAAACCAAAAAGCATGATTAAAACTAATCTCCCAAGGCGCTACGCCAAAGTCAACATTCTGGACGGCAGATTAGAAATTGACGACAGAGATGGCTGGTATTCGTATCTGCATGATCCTTATCATTTTATGTTAACCATTCCTTGGGCGGGTTTTACCTTGGTGGTTTCATTAGGTTATGTTGGAATTAACATTTTTTTTGCGCTGCTTTATCTAGCTGGGGGGAATTGCTTGGCGGGCGCAAAACCAGGTTCTTTTGCTGATGCATTCTTTTTTAGCGTACAAACACTGGCTTCCATTGGTTATGGCACGATTGCTCCTAAGACATTTTACGCCAATACCGTAGTGACGCTAGAAGCCCTTATCAGCTTACTGGTAATTGCTTTGGTAACAGGCTTGACCTTTGCCCGGTTTACAAAACCTAACGCCAAGGTTATTTTTACCCATAACGCTGTTATTTCAGAACATAATGGTATTCCGACATTGACTTTCAGGGCAGCAAATAAACGCCGAAACCAGATAGTGGAGGCAAGAATTAATGTCGATTTATCGATTGACCAGGTAACCCGAGAAGGTGAATCTATTCGCCGTTTTTATGAGCTTAATTTGCTACGCCAGCGTACTTCCAGCTTCAATCTCGCCTGGACAGTCAGGCATGTCATAGATGAAAACAGCCCGTTATTTGGAATGACATCAGATGCCCTCATTGCAGGCAAGGCCGCTGTTATTGTCTCATTGGTTGGTGGACGAAACAGTTGCCTACACTATTCATGCCCGGCATAATTATTTGGCACAGGAAATTCTATGGAACTATCGCTTTGCAGACATGCTGACAAATGATCCGAACGGGGACCGCTTTCTTGATTATCAGTATTTTGATACCGTGCTTCCCATAGAGTAAGCGCTAATTCTGCCCGTTAAAAGACAGACATTCATGCAAAGCGGACGATACCGTTAGGCTGGCAAGGCTTATTTCATAACCCGAAATTTAAGCACTTTCCACTTTGCCATGATTAAATTTTTATATCCCCAAAGACTCCCACATCTCATCCACCTTTTTAATCACTTGCGGCGACATAGCAATCGTGCGTCCCCATTCTCGCGTGGTTTCCCCTGGCCATTTATTGGTAGCATCAAAACCTACCTTAGAACCCAATCCAGAAACAGGCGATGCAAAATCCAGATAATCAATTGGCGTGTTTTCCAGAATAGTTAAATCTCTGGCCGGATCCATACGGGTAGTAATCGCCCAGATCACATCTTGCCAGTTACGCACATCCACATCGTCATCCACTACAATCACAAATTTGGTGTACATAAACTGTCGTAAATAAGACCACGTCCCCAGCATCACGCGCTTGGCATGTCCGGCGTACTGCTTTTTCATGCTGATAACCGCCATGCGGTACGAACAACCTTCCGGTGGCAGATAAAAATCGACAATTTCCGGAAACTGTTTTTGCAGAATGGGAATAAACACTTCGTTTAAAGCTACGCCTAATATCGCCGGTTCATCGGGTGGACGGCCCGTGTAAGTGCTATGGTAAATGGGCGCGTAACGTTGAGTGATGCGCTCTATGGTAAACACAGGAAAATGATCGACCTCATTGTAATAGCCGGTATGATCGCCAAACGGGCCTTCTGCTGCGGTTTCATCGGGGTAGATAAAACCTTCAAAAACAATTTCCGCACTGGCCGGCACTTGCAAATCACTGAGCAGGCATTTGGCCAATTCGGTTTTGCTGCCGCGTAACAAGCCTGCAAAGGCGTATTCCGACAGCGAATCCGGTATCGGTGTAACCGCCGCGAGTATAGTGGCAGGGTCTGCACCCAAAGCGACAGCAACCGGAAACGGCTGGCCAGGATGGGCTTTTTGCCACTCCTTAAAATCCAGCGCCCCACCACGATGCGCCAGCCAGCGCATAATGACTTTGTTTTTGCCAATCACCTGCATCCGGTAAATGCCCAGATTTTGCCGCTCTTTATTCGGGCCTTTGGTAATTACCAGCGGCCAGGTAATCAGCGGTGCAGCATCTTCCGGCCAACAGGTTTGGATGGGGAACACACTTAAATCAATTTCGTCGCCTTGGCGCATCACCTCCTGACACGGCGGCGAACTCACCAGTTTGGGTGCCATATTTAAGACTTGCTTAAAAATCGGAAACTTCTCCCAGGCATCTTTCATGCCTTTGGGTGGCTCCGGTTCTTTTAAATACGCGAGCAATTCACCAATGCCGCGTAATTCAGTCACCGATTCCGCGCCCATACCCATTGCCACACGGCGCGGTGTACCGAATAAATTACCCAGCACAGGAATATTGTAGCCGGTAGGATTTTCAAACAACAACGCAGGCCCGCCCATTTTTAAGGTACGGTCGCAAATCTCGGTCATTTCCAGATAAGGATCAACCGGCACGTTAATGCGCTTTAGTTCACCTTGCTTTTCCAGTTGCGCGATAAAATCACGCAGGTCTTTATACTTCATGCGGCAATGCCGTTGTGCCTTAACAGCGCATCAATATTGGGTTTGCGGCCACGGAAGTTTACAAATAAATCCATAGCATTATTACTGCCGCCTTTTTCCAGTACCTGTGTTAAGAAAGCATTGCCCGTATCTTCGTTAAAAATGCCCAGTTCTTCAAACAAAGAGAACGCATCGCTGGATAACACTTCTGCCCATTTATAGCTGTAATAACCTGCTGCGTAACCACCGGCAAAAATATGTGAAAAGCCATGCGCAAAACGATTGAAAATAGGCGGTTTAACCACAGATACCTGATTGCGAACCTGTTCCAGTATCTCGTAAATACGCCCGCCTTTTTCAGGGTCGTAATTAAGGTGAATTTTGAAATCAAACAACGAAAACTCCAATTGCCTGACCATAATCATACCGGCCTGAAAGTTTTTGGCGGCGATCATTTTGTCGAACAAGTCTTGTGGCAATGGCTCGCCGGTTTGGTAATGGCCGGAAATTAATGCTACCGCTTCGCGTTCCCAGCACCAGTTTTCCATAAACTGGCTGGGTAATTCCACTGCATCCCATTCCACACCATGTATACCCGACACGCCCAAATAATCCACCTGCGTGAGCATGTGGTGCAAGCCGTGGCCAAATTCATGAAACAAGGTGATAACTTCGTCGTGGGTCAATAATGCCGGATCGTTGCCTGTTGGCGATGAAAAGTTACAGGTCAAATACGCCACCGGTATTTGTATGCCGTTAGCGGTTTTTTTGCGGTTAACGCAATCGTCCATCCAGGCACCGCCGCGCTTTTTGGTTCTGGCGTATAAATCAATATAAAACTGGCCACGTAACTGGCCGGTTTTATCGTGAATCTGAAAAAACTGCACATCAGGATGCCAGCTGTCAAAGTCGGTAATTTCGCTGATTTGCAAGCCATACAATTTATTGACGATAGCAAATAAACCCGGTAACACGCGGGTAATAGGAAAATAAGTTTTTACCTGTTCTTCGGAAAACTTATAGTTATGCTCACGCATTTTTTCCGAATAATAGCCCATGTCCCACGGTTGAAGGTCGATCATGTTATAACGGTGCTGAGCAAAAGCACGTAGTTCAGCTAAGTCGGTGTGGGCTTGAGGTTTGGATTTAACGGCTAAATCTTGCAGAAAACCCACGACTTCATCGGCAGTGTCGGCCATTTTGGTGGCTAACGAGAGTTCAGCGTAATTATTAAAGCCTAACAGTTGCGCCTTCTGATGACGCAACGCCAGAATTTGCTCCATGATGTCGGAGTTATCCCATTGACCGGCGCTTGGGCCTTTATCGGAAGCGCGCGTGCAAAAAGCGGTATACACCTCTTCGCGCAGCTCACGTTTATCGGCATACGTCATTACGGCGGAATAAGACGGAAATTGCAGGCTAAGCAGCCAGCCGGTTTTATCTTCGTTAGTGGCTGCTTGTTGTGCTTGCGCCAGCGCTGATTCGGGCAATCCCGCTAAATCTTCTACATCGGCAATTAATTTTGTCCAGGCATTACTGGCATCCATGAGATTTTCTTCATAAGTGCTGGCTAGTTTTGACAGCTGTTGGCTGATATCCTGGTAACGCTGCTTTTTGTCAGCATCTAAATCCACACCGGATAACTTGAAATCTCTTAGCGCATTAGTAATGATTTTTTGCTGGGCAGTGTCCAGGCTTTTAAACTGCTCGCTTTCAGCAATCTTGCGATAAGCGTTAAACAGCTCGGCATTTTGGCCCATTTCGGTGCTGTATTGACTGAGCTTGGGCAAACACGCATTGTAAGCTGCGCGTAATTCGTCATTATTAAGCACCGAATTGATATGGCTGACCGGTGACCAGGCTTTATTAAGCTTATCATCAACATCTTCCAAAGGGTCAATCAGGTTTTCCCAGGTGTAATCACTCGTGGCTTGCAGATGCTTTTTGACAACCGCACGCGCATCGGCTAATAGTTGATCTATCGCAGGTTCGACATGTTCGGGTTTAATCTTGGAAAATAGCGGTAAAGTTGAATAATCGAGTAGTGGATTTGTCATAATTATAACCGGGTGGTAACTGTGATTTTACGGGCTATCAACGAATGTAAGCTTATTTGATGTTAGACTGTGGAAAAATGGCGGTTTTGGAAAGTCGGTCATGCCAACTGTATTTTTTTTTATCAAAAATTATCCAGATAAAACCCAGTCCACACACTAGCCAAGATAACAGCGCCGCAATAAAACGCAAGAACGCCTGATACCAGCTGAGGGGAGTTTGATCGAGAGTCAGCACTTTGAGTTTCCAGGCGCGTAAGCCTAAGGTTTGGCCACCATGTGTCCAAAACCAGCCATAAAACCCAAAGCTGATAAGCAATAAATACAGAGGATATAAAATCTGGCGAGAGGTGAAGGCTTCGCCTGCATTAAAAGGCAATAATAATGCAGTAGCCAAAAATAAAACTGCCAGCAGGAGCAAAAAATCATAAATAATGGCGGCCATACGCCGCCAAAAACCAGGTGGGGAGATAATCTCTACACCTGAGTTTTTTGGTTTCTTTAACGATAAACCAGACAATTAAGCTTTAAACAACATGAGTTTTTGACCAAAATACATCGCCATTGCCACCAGCGCACCCATCATGACCAGCGAGAATAAAAACGGCGGCCTATGAAACAATAGCACGAAAAAATCGGCTAAAAAAAGGCTGGTTAATAAGGGTTGGTTGATAAAGCCATCAAGAATCTTTTTGAACATAATGTTTCCTGTCAAGTGTACGGATGAAATCCTGTACAGATGTTTTAAAAAAGGGTTTACCTGACTTTATTTTATGAACGGTTATGTGTCAGGATTACTGATAAATCAGTGCCTGATTCTACTATATTAGAAACAAATATTAAAGAAACCTACCTTTTGGGCTAGAATGTGCTCCAGTGGTATTATTGCCCCATGATGAACAAAACAACTAAGGGTTAAAGTTATTCTAAATTTCTTCAAAAAATTTATTAATTTGGCTAAGCATGACGCTGAGCTTGTTGACGAGACAGTTGCTGAGCAGGTCAGAGTTTATTCCAGATCAGAGCATACTATTTCCAGGGCGCAAATCAGTGAAAATGCCTTGAAGGTATTGTATCGCCTGCAAAAAGAAGGTCATGAAGCCTATTTGGTCGGCGGTTGTGTGCGCGATTTGTTATTGGGCAGAGAACCCAAAGATTTCGACGTGGCAACAGATGCCAATCCTGATGAAATCAAACGCATCTTTCGTAACTGCCGCATTATTGGCCGACGTTTTCGCTTGGCGCACGTTCATTTTGGTCGGGATGTGATTGAAGTGGCGACGTTTCGCGGTGATGGCAACAAGCAACTGAATGATTTGCAAGTTCTGGACAGGGAAGGGCGCTTGTTGCGCGATAACATCTACGGCACTGTTGAGGAAGATGTTTGGCGCAGAGATTTTACTGTCAATGCCTTGTACTATCGGCTGAAAGATTTTGCGGTGCTTGATTATGTCGGCGGCATGGCTGACCTTAATTCAGGCACGCTAAAACTCATCGGTGATCCTGAGACACGGCTACGTGAAGATCCGGTGCGCATGTTAAGAGCGGTGCGTTTTGCCGTTAAACTGGGCTTTATATTGGATGTCGAGTGCCAAAAAGGGATTCACAGTGTTGTCGATCAATTAAGCAGTATACCCAGTGCGCGTCTTTATGATGAAACCCTAAAGCTTTTTATGTCGGGTTATGCATTGCAAACCTTCGAAATGTTAAGTCATTATGGTCTATTTAAAATATTATTTCCCAGCACTGAAAAAAATCTGATTAGCAAAAGCGGGGATGCGGCCAGGAAGTTAGTAACCCGGGCCTTACAAAATTCAGATGATAGAATCGCTGAAGGCAAAACCGTGACGGCTTATTTCTTATTTGCAGCTCTCTTATGGGAACCTGTGCAATCGCGTGCTAAGACACTGATGGCTCAAGGGGTAGGCGAGTATATGGCTCAGCAGGATGCCGCTAACGAAATTATTGCCAAACAGGTTAAAAGTACCGCTTTACCACGTCATATTACTATGGCCATGCGGGAAGTGTGGAGTTTTCAATCCAAACTTGATGTATGCGTCGGTTCTAAACCCAGCCGTTTAATCACCCATCCTAGATTTAGAGCCGGTTATGATTTTTTACTGTTGCGTGCTGAAACCGGTAGTGCATCACCAGAGCTGGCAGAGTGGTGGGGCAAATACCAATCTGCTGATGAAACCGAACAACGTGCCATGACTCAACCTCCGCGTAATGGATCAGCTACTAAGCCTAAACGCAAATACAATAAACGTAAACGCACTACGCCGATTAACTCAGGGACAGACACTTCAGAGCAGTGATGCAATACCGAGATGACTCAATAACACCTAAAATTACCGCCTATATTGGTATGGGCAGTAATTTGGCCGATCCGCTTGAACAACTCTATCGTGCCCGTGAAGCCATCGCGGCTATAGACGATGTAACAGATCTGGGAATATCAAGCTTTTATCAAAGCCCACCCATGGGGCCTCAAGACCAGCCCGATTATGTCAATGCCGTGATGAAGGTGGCCACGCAGTTGTTGCCGCTGGATTTATTGCATAAGCTGCAAAGCATAGAAAATGAGCAGGGTAGGGTACGCGGCGAACGTTGGGGTGCTAGAACCCTGGATTTGGATATATTACTTTATGGCGACCAGTCCATTAACTTAGCTGAATTAACCGTGCCGCATGTTGGCCTTGCCCAACGCGCTTTTGTTTTATATCCCTTATCCGAAATAGCCCCAGAGCTTAATATAGCTGGCAAAGGTGATGTCAAAGACTTACTTAAACGCTGTCCGTTAGCGGGCTTAAAACGCCTGGATTCATGAAGATGCAACCATGACAACATTGTTATCGATTAATGATTTAACTGATATGAAACGCCGTGGTGAAAAAATCACCTGCTTAACTGCTTACGATGCCAGCTTTAGCGCGGTATTGGATAAAGTGGGCATTGATGTTATTTTGGTAGGCGATTCGCTGGGCATGGTTATTCAAGGCCATAGCACAACGGTACCGGTTTCGGTTAAAGACATGGTTTATCATAGCCGTTGTGTCAGCCAAGCGCGGCAACGTGCCTTTGTTATTGGTGACTTACCGTTTATGAGTTATGCCACACTTCAAGAGGCGGGCAAAAATGCAGCGCGATTAATGCAGCTGGGCGGCGTACAAATGGTTAAGCTGGAAGGTGCGCGTATGGATTACGTTAGTTTTTTAGTGGATCAGGGCATTCCGGTGTGCGGCCATTTAGGTTTGTTACCGCAATCGATAAATCAATTAGGCCGTTATGCGGTGCAAGGTAAAAATACCCCAGATGCCGAAAAGATCAGCGAGAATGCCTACGCGCTGCAACAAGCGGGAGCGAGTTTGCTGGTTTTGGAGTGCGTACCCGCAGCGCTTGCCAAACAGATCAGCGAGCAACTCAGTATTCCGGTGATTGGTATTGGCGCAGGTGTAGACTGCGATGGCCAGGTTTTGGTATTGTATGACATGCTCAATATTGGCATTATTAAACGCCCGCGATTTTCTAAAAATTTCATGACAGATGTTAATAGCATTGAAGAGGCTGTTGCAGCTTACCATCGTGCAGTTAAAATCACTCAATTTCCCGCTCCTGAACATAGTTTTTAAGTTTAATGCAAACAGTTAATACAGTAGTGCAGTTGCGCGCTGCCATAAAAAAATGGCGGCTGGCCGGTGAAAGTGTCGCCTTTGTGCCGACAATGGGCAATTTACATGCCGGGCATTTAAAGCTGGTTGAAGCCGCCAAAAACTATGCAGATCGCGTGGTAGTGAGTATTTTTGTAAACCCCACCCAATTTGGGGTTACTGAAGATTTTGGCAGTTACCCCAGAACAGAAGCCGCCGATCAGGAAAAGCTGGCTAGCGTTAATACCGATTTAGTATTTTTGCCCAGCCTGGAAGATATGTACGCACCGGGTGCCCGTACTACCGTGGTTGTTGACGGCTTATCTACAGTGTATTGCGGCGCATCACGGCCTGGACATTTTGTGGGAGTGGCCACCGTTGTGTGTAAATTATTTAACATGGTGCAGCCGGATGTTGCTGTCTTTGGTGCTAAAGATTTTCAGCAATTGATTATTATTCGCACGATGGTCATGGATTTAAATATTCCTGTTGATATCATTGGCGTAGAAACTGCCCGCGAAGAAAGTGGTTTGGCGATGAGCTCGCGTAACAGTTATTTGAGCGAGCCAGAGCGGGTGACTGCTGCAAAGGTGTATCAGGTTTTGTGCAGGGCACGCACGTCTGTACTGGCGGGCAACCAATCGTTGAAAGAAATTGAAATTGATTCTATGTTTTTTTTGCATAAATCCGGTTTTCATCCCGAGTATTTCAATATTTGCCGTAGTAGTGATTTAAAAAAAGCCGATGCGGATGATCGGGAATTAGTGATATTAACGGCGGCAAAATTAGGTAAAACGCGGTTAATCGATAATATTCAATTTACCCGATAAGCCTTATACGCTCTGGAGATATCGCAGTTTTTAATAAGAGGTGAGCCATGCCCTTGTATTTTTACCCCACCCAGTTAGGTCGTATAGGTATTGAAGAACAGCACGGCCACATAACCGAGGTTTATTTTGATAACGATCCGGTACCCGAATCTGCTGAAATTTTGGCAACTGCGTTAACGGACGAAGCCGCCAGACAACTCAACGCTTATCTTGCGGGTACACTCAAAACATTTTCTTTGCCATTGGCACCGTCTGGCACAGCTTTTAGGCAAAAAATCTGGCAACTGCTGTGTGCTATTCCTTATGGCCAAACGGCCAGTTATAAAGCTATTGCCCTTGCTGCTGATAATCCCAAAGCTGTACGGGCAGTCGGCCAAGCCAACAACAAAAATCCTATTCCTATTTTTATTCCGTGTCATCGTGTTATTGGTTCTAACGGCAAAATGGTAGGTTATGGGGGTGGTTTGGCAATCAAAGAACAGTTATTGAATCTGGAGCGACAAAACAACTCATGATGAGCCAATTGAGCTATACGATAATCAAAGTTATTATCACGAGCCTGATTATTGTAGCTATATCGGAACTGTCTAAACGAAGCTCAATGGTAGGTGCTTTATTAGCCTCATTGCCGATCACCTCGACTTTAGCGATGCTGTGGTTGTATGTTGATACCAAAGATATTAATAAACTAGCTGATTTAGCAGGCAGTATTCTTTGGTTTGCTATTCCGTCTTTTGTATTTTTTTTCAGCATACTCATTTTATTGAAAAAAGGTGCGCCGTTTTATTTGACTATGGGATTTTCCATGTCGTTAACAGCCGGTTGTTATTTATTGATGATTGCTATATTGACGCGCTATGGCATTAAATTGTAAGTCTGTTTATTGAAATAGGACAAATGCAATGTTACAACCTACAAAACTGGAGCTTTAAAAATGCGTTTTGTTATCCATCAGCTTACTTGGCTTATCGGTTTGTCGGTGGCTTTGTTTTTTATAAGCACAAGCGTTTTCGCCCATGGTGTAGATGCCAATACCGAACGTTTTTTGCTGGCCAATCAAGGCGTCGCAATAGGCATTTTTTTGTATATTGGTGCCAAGCACATGGTCACTGGCTACGACCATCTGCTGTTTCTGGTCGGTGTGATTTTCTTTTTGTTCCGCACCAAAGATGTACTGCTGTATGTCAGTCTATTTACCTTAGGGCACAGCTTAACGCTATTACTGGGCGTATTGAACAATATAAGCGTTAATCCTTATCTCATTGATGCGATTATTGGCCTTTCCGTGGTTTACAAAGGTTTTGATAATCTGGGTGGTTTTCAGCGCTTATTGGGCTTTCAACCGAACACAAAAATGGCGGTGATGATATTTGGTTTGTTTCATGGTTTTGGTTTGGCGACTAAGTTGCAGAAATTTCATTTGCCGCAAGCTGATCTATGGAAAAATCTGTTGGCCTTTAATGTAGGCGTAGAGTTAGGGCAGTTTATCGCCTTAGTATTTATTGTAATTGCACTTAATTTTTGGCGCAGAAGTCAGCGTTTTTATGCGTTTGCAACGGCCACTAATACGCTGTTAATGACGGGCGGATTTGTTCTGTTCGGTTTTCAAATGACCGGCTATTTAATTAAGGGTTAAGCCATGAATGAAATAAATCCGCCTGTGCAATCCCTAAGATCATTGGTATTAGCCACTGTTATTGCGCTGTTGTTGGCGGTGATTATATTAATAACAGCGGTACTGCCTGCTGAATACGGCATTGATCCGACGGGTTTTGGCAAAAAATTGGGGTTAACGCAATTAGCTGCTCAAGGTGAGGATATTGTTGATCCGCTGGTGTCATCGTGCAAAGATCAGTTGGCGAAATGGACAGATTCTACGACGCTGGTGGTTCCGGTTCATAGCGGTTTGGAATATAAATTTCATGTGCAAAAAGGGGAAAAGCTTGATTATTCCTGGCATACAGACGGTGCGAAAGTGTATTTTGATCTGCATGGCGAGCCTAAGGGCGATAAAACAGGCTTTTTCAAAAGCTTTAAGGTGGGTAGTGAAAGCCAGGCTAGCGGCAATTTTACCGCTGAATTTGAAGGGCCGCATGGCTGGTATTTTGAGAATAAAACTCAGGCGCCGATTACGGTTATTTTGAATACCAAGGGTGGTTATCGGGTGATTGGGTTGATGTGAAGGCTTAAGAATCAATAGTATTTTATATCCAAATTGATATAATTAACTGATGTTACGCAGCCTGTAATTTCTGCAACTCTTCATATGCCATTTGGTTAGCTTTGATAAACAATTTAGTCCGTAGTGCAAAATGGTTGGCC
>NZ_JAYTLQ010000051.1:0-2400 GCF_043729335.1 Crenothrix sp.
TTGGCATTATCTTAAAGATAGGCTGCTCAGGGGAAATACGATTCCCCCGTTACCTGAACTGATTCGGGCAGGTGCTACCTGTCGGTAATGAGAAGTTACTATGTCCCTCGCTTTTACCTTGCATGTGCGATTTATGCCATTCCAGGGCAATTACTTCAAAACTATTAGCCGCTGCAACCTGTTGTGCTGTTTTTGTGGTCTGCTTCAGTAGTGACGGGTCGATATTATTTGCCAACTGCCTTTTTAATTCGTCTAACTTGGTTCTGGCTTCAGGGTAATAGTGGGGTAGTTGCTTAAATAAAGCGTTTTTTGCTTGCCAATGAAGCGGTAAGCAATTCGCCACAATTTGCCGCCACTGGGTGTAATTTCCAAATACAAGCCACCGGCATCGGAAAGCTTATAAGCTTTGTCTTTGGGTTTGGCCTTTTTAATTTCAATATCGGTAAGCATGATTGAAAGCCCCGCCGCTTAAGGGTTTGGTTTCGTTTTGTTGGTATCTTATAGGCGTGTAAATGGAAGCGCCAACATAAACACCAACACTTTGTTGGTGCTTTCATGATACAGCGTGGCACTACGTGGGACAATAAAAAACCCGCTAGACCTTAAGGAATGCGGGTTTTTGTACTTATTTGAAGCTTACTGCACTGTCATTTGGTACCGAGAGCCGGAATCGAACCGGCACGATGTCACCATCACCGGATTTTGAATCCGGCGCGTCTACCAGTTCCGCCATCCCGGCAAATGATTGCGTAATTATAAGGCAAAACATTAAAAATGCCAATGCTTTTTAAGGAACTATAAATAAACGTTGATTTTGCGTGGAAAAACAAAATACCATGATCTCAATCTTGGGCGCTTAATTTTTTATTTCCAAAAAATAAATACCTTATGTCTAAGTACTGCCACATATCGCCTATAGAAATTTTGAAAGGCGTGGTTTTGCAGCCACTAAAAAATCCAGTCATAATAACCAGCATCACTTATGAGCCAATCTATCTAAACGTAATAGTGACAGGTATTACTCCTTCTCCCCCCGGAGAGGACTTTTGTCCCGTCTTAAGTTTTTAGCTGGATTAAGCGTCCATCCTGAGTTTGCCAAAAGATCGATAATGTCCTGCTCATTATTCGACCAAGCTGTCTCGGACATAACCGAAGCACTCAGCAAGGCTTCTAGCAAAACTTGATCATGTCTGTCATGCAGGTTCCTAAGACAGAGATGTAAGTCGCCCTCGCTCAATAAGCCACACTGTAATATAATAACTCGATTTTTTACCTTCACATGAAAAAAAGCCACTTTACTTATCAGTTGCCCGAGGCATTAATCGCGCAAATGCCCTTACCTGATCGTACCGCAAGTCGATTACTGTTAATGAACAAAACAACAGGGCAGCTCCAAGATAGACAGTTTGCAGATTTTATTGATGAACTAAATGAAAATGACCTGCTGGTTTTTAACAATACTAAAGTGATCCCCGCCCGCTTATTTGGCAAAAAGCGTACCGGTGGCCGCGTTGAAATATTGATTGAACGTATGCTTGATAATCACAACGCTATTGCGCACTTAAGAGCTAGTAAATCTCCCAAGCTGAATAGCTTAATTGACCTGGATGCAGGTTATTATTGTGAAGTATTGGCTCGGCACGATGATTTGTTTGAATTACAGTTTTCCGGTGCGTCTTTGCCTGCATTGTTAGAGCACATTGGTCATATACCGCTGCCGCCCTATATTAAACGAGCCGACGACGCTAACGATTTAATGCGTTATCAAACCGTTTTTGCCCAAGAGACAGGTGCTGTTGCCGCACCCACCGCAAGTTTGCATTTTGATTTATCTACACTGGATAACATTAAGCACAAAGGCATACAGACAGCATTTGTAACGTTACACGTCGGTAGCGGTACCTTTCAGCCAGTGCGGGTAGAAAACCTATCTGAACATATTATGCACAAGGAATATTTTGCGGTATCCCAGGAAGTTGTTGATGCCGTTTTTGCAGCACGAATACGCCGAGGGCGCGTTGTTGCCATTGGCACAACCGCAGTGAGAGCATTGGAATCAGCAAGTAGGCAAGGCACGCTAACAGCAAGTTTTGGCGATACCGATCTGTTTATTACCCCAGGTTACCGTTTTAAATCAGTTGATGCTATTTTGACTAATTTTCATTTACCGGAATCGACATTGTTAATGCTGGTTTCGGCTTTTGCAGGTTATGAGCCAGTTATGCGGGCGTATCACCATGCCATTGAGCAATCGTACCGGTTTTTTAGTTATGGCGATGCGATGTTCATAGCCGATTGATTATTAACTGATGTTACGCAGCCTGTAATTTCTGCAACTCTTCATATGCCATTTGGTTAGCTTTGATAAACAATTTAGTCCGTAGTGCAAAATGGTTGGCC
>NZ_JAYTLQ010000052.1:0-9575 GCF_043729335.1 Crenothrix sp.
GGTGAGCTTGTCGAACCATGAACCACAAGTCCTTCGACAAGCTCAGGACGAACGGAGTATTTTATATTACTCGACAATGTAAGATTGACTGAGTACTAGCCCCTACAATGACCGATTATTAGAAAAACTCAATCCGAAACATAATGTAGCGCGACTGCCACAGGAGGTAACTATGAACAAATCACCCGGACACCAAAAATGGCCTGACCATGAAGTCCAAGAACAACATATTAATCAGCATGTTCAAGCTAACATCAACGGTGAGATTCTTGCAGCCTCTAATGATGTAATTAAAGTTAATGAAGACCAGCATCCACCGCGCTATTATTTTCCTCGCAGTAACGTTCAAATGGGTAAACTGGAACGGTCGCCGACCACAACAGTCTGTGTCTTTAAAGGCACGGCACATTATTATCATCTTAAACTTAGCGATCAAGTAGTAGAAGATGCAGCCTGGACTTACGAACATCCTTATGATGAGCATCTTGATCTGAAAGACCGGATTGCTTTTTATAGTGATAAAATCAGAGGTTTCCACATCGGACAAGAAACCAAGACTTAATAAGTCTGATGTTTTTCGAATCAATGTTTTTGGGCTTTTCTGTTTTTAGGCCCCGAATCTATTTTTTTTCGGCGACATATTAACGCTGGAAACTAGGTATCGTGCCGGACATTAACTGGCATTAACCGGCTGCTGCGCCAAAAAGCTTTTAATCGCTTCCTTCAAAACCTTAGCAGATAGCGTTTTTTCAAATACAGTTTGATTTTCCAAATTATCCTCTGAAATATAAAACAAAGTCATTGGTTTTTCTGGGCTAACCAACAAACTCATTGAATTTTTTATCTGATGAGCAACGGGATCATCAATAAATTGGCCATTAAAAAATAACGCGTACGCGGCAATATTGGAACGCGTGTTGTGGTGTAGTAAATTTAGCGGTACGCTTTGTGAAGCAGATAAAAGAATTTTCCCGTTCGCGCGTAAATCCCCCGCATAAGACAACGCCAGCTCAGGATGATGATAAAGCCGTTTATGATCGTAAGCGCGACCCACAAATAATCGCGCCGTGTTACCTTGTTTATCCTTATAAGTTCTTTCAAACCAATCCGTGCAACCAAACGTATGTGTGCCCCAATTAAGGTTTCGGCGCGTCGGTACTGAGATAAACTCGCCCAAATCGGCACGAATGGCTTTAGTGCTCGCACTATTGTCAACGGCTAACTTAAGATAACTGTGAATCACCGTGGGGATAAGTGCCAAAGATAACAACACTGCAACTGGCGTAGCGTAACGTGAAGCTATCATTCTTTCAGCTCCACTTGATCTAACTTAACAACCGGCTCTTGCCCCAAATAAAAAATAATCGGCAAGGCAATCATGAACGTCAATAAACCTGAAATTTCATGTGCGGAAGTAGCCAATATATCCAGTCCAAACCAGTTAACCAGCAAAGCCAGCACCACAACCCTTACAATGTTAACAGCAATCGCAAGGGGTGCAGCAATGAGTATCAGTAGTATTCTGCGGCTGGCACTGGTGCAAAAATAAGCGGTCAGAATAGCGATCGTCATGGCTGCGTATAGCGTTGCAAAGCCGCTACAGGCATCGGCAACCATTAACGAGCCCCCTTCAACTTCCAGTAAGGTATCACTCGAAAATACCGGAACTCCGATTAACTTCAGCAAGAAAGCCGCACTTTTTGTAGCAATATGGCGCAGTGCCAAATGTATGGATTCAGTAAACACTAACGGGATGGGCAACGTTAATAACAAGGTAGCCAGCGGAAATAAAATGGCTTTGGTGCGCAATGATCCTAAAAACAGCAGCGAAAAACCCGGTAACGAAAAGACTAAGGCGATACCGGATAGCAGCTGCGAATGGATGCCGGTATCCAGCATGTGCAGTATTAAGGCAGGAATTAATATCACAAAGCCCCAGCCATTAGATTCAATCGGCAATGCCTTTAGCTTAAGCAATTCGTTTCTAACCAGATAAATAACCAGGCCTGCCACCAAAATACCGTGGCCATTTTGCCACACACTCATGGTCCAGCGTTCCCAAAGCCACAAGAAGGTTGGCGCAAATAAAACAGCACATTGTACGGCAAGCAACCATAGCATCCAGTGTGACTGTTTTGTTAGGGCTACTTCCGTAGGGTGTAAAGTGGGGCTATTCATTTTAAAAGGGATATTTGTGGGAAAGTTTTTAAAGATGCTCTAGTAGGCAAAGTATAGAACAGATCGATAAAACTTCGTGGCGTTTGTCGCGCTTGGCCAGATTACCAAACTTTGGGCACAAATATCGATTCATTGCGCAACTCTAAATGATCGCCATTTTGCCCAATCACATACAAGCCTTTGCGTATGGCATACGTGGCTACATTATCGGGAATAATCATGCCAGCGACCGCACCTAAAATACGATTATCTTTATATCGCGGCATCAATCGCTTGATTTTATCCAGCCGAATTAAATGTTCATTGACATCATCCGTGCTTAAATTACTTTTGCATTCAATGGCAACCGCATCTTTTTCATTCACCACCAGCAAATCCAGCTCCAAACCTTCACCGTCGCGTTTAACATTAATATTCTGGTAAACCTCATGGACATCAATACCGCACTCCCGAAATAAACGCACCGCAGAAGGGCGCACCGCTTCTTCTACAAATTCACCCAGGCGATTGCTTAAGCGCCCTACGCTAGCGTTAACCGCTTTGATCTCGCGTGCAGTTTCCCTTTGGCTTTCTTTGATAATTCGTTCAGTTTCCTGGAATCGGCGTTCAGTTTCCTGAAACTTACGGTCGGTATCCTGAAACTTGCGATCGGTTTCCTGAAATAAACGCAAGATGTCATCCAGCGTAGGTGCTGGAGAGGTATCGGATTGCATGGCAAAACTCCTTTGAGATTCTATGTTTTATTTAATTATACCTGTTGCCCAAAAACCGCCTAATTTCATTTTTTGGCTATCAACTTAAGGTGGAACAAAAGGTACTGATGTAGGTTGGTGGCGAGGTAACGAACCCCAACATTGAATGCACCGTAGTTGTTGGAGTTCCTAACGTCACCACCAACCTACCTTTTGCCCCTGCTTAAATGGATAGCCCATTTTTTTAAGTGATTAGAAAAGCATTGCTCGGCTTAATAGAGTTTAAACACGCAAAAGCATGAACAAAAAAGTTAGGATAAAGGCCTAAACACAGCTTTTTAACATAACCTCACGCTAGGTTTCTTCATTACGCTAGCGTCATTTTGTTTATTTTAATAGATTTTCTGATACGGCAGCGGCCAATAATAGCTGTTAGTGTAAGCATAACTGACAAATGAAAAATTATTTTAAGCGTATGAATTTAAAAACACTTAAGTTACAATCTTACTATAAACTCTTTACAATTTTGATAAAAATAGCGAGCCAGTCCTGTGTAAATAATTAATAATAAATACGCTATTTGTCATAATAATAAGAACTACTGTAAAAAATAATGAAAAACAAAAAACCAGCAATGCCATACTTATATTATCGCCTACGCTAATGGCAGAAACTCCGATCATCAGTTTCAATATCGTTGCTATAGGTGCTTCTGCGGGCGGTTTAGAAGCTTTCGAGCAATTTTTTCGCCATGTACCCAACGAGACGGGCATGGCCTTTGTGCTGATACCGCATCTGGCACCTGACCATGCCAGTTTATTGACAGAAATACTACAGCGCACTACGCCTATGCCGGTGGCGGAAGCATTGGATCAAATTCCGGTTGAGCCTAACCATGTCTATATCATTCCACCCAACCGTGAGATGACTATTTTACAAGGCATCTTGCAACTGGCGCTTCCAGATCAGCCACGCGGACGGCGTATGCCAATTGATTTATTTATGCGTTCATTGGCGCAAGACCAGCAAGAAAATGCCATCGGCATTATTCTTTCCGGTACCGGTACTGACGGCACATTGGGTTTACGCGCCATCCACGAAACCGGCGGCGTTACACTGGCACAAGAACCTGACACCGCCAAATATAACGGAATGCCATCTAGCGCCATACAAGCCGGTTATGTGAGTCAGATTTTGGCTGTCGATAAAATGCCAGAAGCACTGCTGCTCATAGCTCAAAGCTTTGTCGATTACGCTGAAACACCTATTGCACCCAAAACGGTCAATGGAATAAATCGTATCTTGATGCAATTACGCACCAGCACCGGCCACGATTTTTCGCTCTACAAAAAGAGCGCCCTGATTCATCGTATCGAACGCCGCATGGCGCAACATCTTATCGAAGGCACGGATGTCTATGCCCGTTATCTCAAAGAAACCCCAGCGGAAATGCAACTGCTGTTTAATGATTTGTTAATCAATATCACCCAATTTTTTCGCGATACCGAAGCGTTTACTGTGCTGGAAAAAGAATTTCTGCCGGCACTGTGCAAAGATAAAACCGATGACTATGTGTTCCGAGTTTGGATAGCCGGTTGTGCCACGGGCGAAGAAGCTTATTCTATTGCCATCCTGTTATCTGAGCTGATGGAGAAGACTCACCAGACCTTTAAAGTGCAAATTTACAGCACCGATCTGGCTGAAAATGTGATCGCCACTGCGCGTGCGGGTTTTTATCCGCTTAATATCATTCAAGATGTGCCTGCCGAACGGCTACAGCGTTTTTTTATTAAAGAAGACACCGGCTATCGGATAAAAAAAGAAATCCGCGAAATGATAGTCTTCGCCGTCCATAACATTATTAAAAACCCGCCTTTCAGCAAACTTGATCTGTTGTGCTGCCGTAATCTAATGATCTATCTGGAGCCGGAATTACAAAATAGGCTAATACTGAGGTTTCACAATGCCCTTAAGCCCAACGGGGTTTTATTCCTGTCGCCTTCTGAAAGCATTGGCAATCATACGGATTTGTTCTCAGTGCTTGATCGCAAATGGAAACTGTATAGCGCCAGCCATGCGCTAACAACTATGCCCGCAGTGGTGGCCAATCCAATGATTGAGGCATCCAGAAACACTATAAAGCCAATAGACACCATGAAGCCCAGCACCGAAGCCAACTTTGCTGAATTAACTCAGCATAACGCCAACCCCGTTATCACTCAAAAGCTTAAATATGTTGCCAAGCGGGAACATATTGAAGAATTGCAACAGCAGATTGCCGTCATGAAAGAAGGCTACCAGCGCTCCATTGAAGAACTGCAATGTAGCAATGAGGAATTTCAGACAACCAATCAAGAGCTGGAAACATCCAGGGAGGAATTGCAATCGGTCAATGAAGAACTCAGCACCGTTAATTCAGAACTAAAGTGCAGAATTGAGCAACTGATTGATATACAAAATGACATGAAGAATCTGTTCGACAATACCAATATCGGCATCATTTTCCTTGATGAACAGTTAACTATTCGCCGCTTCACGCGTGAAGCTATCCAGCTCTATCCACTGATAGCTTCGGACGTAACCCGTCCTTTACGCGACATTAAGTCCAATTTTGCGGAGGAAAATCTGTTAACCAAAGCGCAGGAAGTGCTTGAATCGATGGTGTCATTTGAGCAAGAGATACACACCGTTAACAATCTCTGGTATCTGGCACGCATTCAACCTTACCGCACGCTGGATAATATGATTAAAGGTGTGGTGTTCACCTTCACCGACATCAGCAAGCTTAAAGAAACACAAATGGCTATGCAACTGGCACAAAAAATAGCCGAGAACATCATTGATACCCTACCGGAACCGCTATTGATACTGAATGGCACTTTACAGGTTATTTCTGCCAACCCTGCCTTCTACCGATATTTTCAAGTAACGGCTACCGATACGCTCGGGCACAAAATTTATAATCTTGGCAATAATCAATGGGATATTCCAGCCTTACGCGAACTGCTTGAAAATAGCCTGCCGCGCGATGAATCTTTTGAAAAATACGCCATAGAGCATAATTTTCCGGTTATTGGCCACCGCAAAATGCTGCTCAATGCTAGGCGTATTGTCGATCAAACCGGTCAATCAGAACACATATTATTGTTAATAGAAGTAAATATATGAGCGCTAATCACAACAAGCATTACCAACATTATCGCTTATTGCGTAGCCAGGCGGAGCTAAGCCTTACGCTTTTTCCAGTAATAGAACCGACAAAGCTGGAAACAGAACACCTTGTGCACGAACTGCAAGTGCATCAGATTGAGCTGGAAATGCAAAACGAGGAATTGCGTCAGGCCTACACTGCCCTGGAAGAATCGCGGGATCGTTATATTGATTTGTACGAGTTTGCGCCTATCGGTTATCTGACCTTGACCCTGGAAGGTATCATCATTGAAATTAATCTCGCCGGTGCGACCTTACTGGGCGTAGAGCGCAAGAAACTGATCAATCGGCACTTTGCACGCTTTGTTGCCGAGCAAGATCAAGTCGCCTGGTATCGTTTGTTTCAAGGCATGATGAGACATAGCGCACAGGAAAACCAACATTTCGACTTGTTATTAAAGCGTAACAGTACATCACCGTTCCATGCCCATTTTGATTGTCTGCGCAGAGAAAGCAAAAATACATCTCCTGTGCTAAGGCTCGCGCTTACCGATATTAGCCCACTCAAGCAGAGCCAGGCTGAGCTTCGCATCGCAGCGACCGCCTTTGAATCACATGCAGGCGTATATATTTCCGATACCAACAGTTCAATTTTAAAAGTAAATCGCGCTTTTACCAAAATCACCGGCTACAGCGCAGAAGAAGCCATAGGGCAAACGCCTAGCCTGCTCCAGTCAGGGTATCATCATGCAGACTTTTATGTGGCTGTGTGGGAAAGTCTTATTAGTACCGGAACCTGGCACGGTGAAATATGGAACCAGCGCAAAAATGGCGAGATATTCCCTGCCTGGATCACCATTACCGCAGTCCATGGCGACGACTGCACAGTGCGACATTATATTGCCACCATGACCGACATCACCGAACAAAAGACAGCATCCAAACGTATTGAACAACTGGCGTTTTATGATTCCCTGACTAATTTACCTAACCGGCGCTTACTCAAAAACAGATTACATCTGGCGCTGGCTGCCAGTATGCGCAGCAAGCAACACGGTGCATTACTGTCTATTGATCTGGACCATTTCAAAACCCTCAATGATACGCTCGGCCATAACATGGGCGATTTGTTATTGCAGCAAGTCGCCCAACGGCTATTAAGCATTGTCCGCGAAAATGATACCGCCGCGCGGCTGGGCGGTGATGAGTTTATTGTAATGCTGGAAGACCTGGGTGAAGATTATGAAGAAGCCACTATCCATGCGGAAATTGCCGGTCAAAAATACTCGCTGCCCTTAATAAGCCTTATCTGCTGGAGGGTTACGATTACCGTTGTACCTCAAGCATTGGTGCCAGCCTGTTTGTTGAGCACTTAGTGACCGAAGATGACCTGTTAAAACACATCGATATTGCTTTGTATCAGGCCAAGCACAAAGGCCGCAATGCCCTGTGTTTTTTTGATGAGGCGATGCAGACGTTGTTAACTGAAAGATCCACCCTAAAGCTGGATTTGCGCCTTGCCTTGGAAAAGGACTATTTTGAACTGTACTACCAGATGCAAATTAACCATGATCATCAGATTATGGGCGCCGAAGCGCTGCTACGCTTTCAACACCCAAAACGTGGATTGATTTCGCCACTGGATTTTATCGCGCTGGCAGAAGAATCCGGATTGATCTTACCGATTGGGCAATGGGTACTTGAAGCCGCCTGTGCTCAACTCAAAATCTGGGAAAATATGCCGCACATGCAGCCATTGCAATTGGCGGTCAATGTAAGTGCCAATCAGTTCCATCAACCCAATTTCGTGGAACAAGTCTGCGCCGTTCTGGAAAAAACCGCCATTGATCCTACTCGCCTTAAACTGGAACTCACCGAAGGCGTCGTCATTAACGACATTGATGACACGATTATTAAAATGCAGAAACTCAAGGCGCTGGGCGTAAGCTTCTCTTTGGATGACTTTGGGACAGGCTATTCGTCATTGTCTTACCTGACGCAATTACCGTTCGAACAGCTCAAGATTGACCAGAGCTTCGTTAGAAATCTCGGCATAAAACAGACCGATGCGGTGATGGTACAAACCATCATCAGCATGGCCAATAGCCTGGATATGGAAGTTATCGCGGAAGGTGTAGAAACAAAAGCACAACGTGATTTTCTGAAACAACATGGCTGTTCACTGTACCAAGGTTATTTATTCAGTAAGCCAGTGCCACTGGAGGAGTTTGAGGCGATACTGTTGTAAATCCTATAGTTCCCAGGCCAGAGCGTGGGAACGATGCAACGAATGCTTATGGTCAGACGAATACGCCATATCCGGCCAAGGCGAATTTCTATTATCGCCTTGGCAGGGAATCCCGCCAGTCTTCAGTGGGTGCAAGATTCAGGGCGCTTCTTTTAGTCGTGTTTAGCACGCCAATAATTTCCAAATACCTTTTTTTGTCGATCAAGTCTCTGCTGAAGACATTTTCAACGAAGGCGAATGTTGAGACGAGGTTCGTGCTTGATTTGAATCGTCCCGGCTCTAGGAACCACTTGTCTTCGAACAGAATAATCGTTGCTTCGGCTTGGTAGGCGTCAAAGCTCGCGATAGACATCTCGCCTGCGTCTGGCGGAAGCTTGTAGCCTGAATCTGCCCGCACCCGGTATAACACGGCTTGTCCATAGCTGGTATCCTGGATGGTAATGTGGCCGGCATTTTTGGAAAGAAACTGGTATGTTTTTTGGGCGTCTGGGTACCGATCTCTTTCGGCAGTGACTTCGTGATAAACAATATCTGTCAAAACCACCTGCACACTGGGCTTGAATTTAAGCAACAAGTCCAATGCATCGGCCATCGAAAGGGATATGAGCGGGCCTGAATCGGCAATAACAAGCTTGATCACTAGGCATCCCTGTCTAAAATGGCAGACATGTTGTTAGACATTGTTTTGATGTCGTTGTCTGTTAAGCGAGGCATGGGGATTGAGAGATATTTAGCGTCTTGCAGTAGCTCCCGATACACATTGTAGCCACCCTTCTTCAAGGCAATAGTTCTGCTAATTTTGCCTTCAAAATAGCTTTCGATAATTTTTCGTTTGCCCGCCCAAATATCTGGAAGTTCAGGTTCTTTCAGGGCGTTTGACACAATAACAAATGGCCTTCCATTTTTTATTATCGTGACATCTTCTGCCCTTGCAGCGTCGATAAGTTCACCAAAGTTTTGTTTTGCCTGGGTAGCGGTAAAGGTTCTCATGGTTAGCCTCCCCAATTAATTTTATAATTGTCTATTGTAGGCTATTAATTAAATAAATTGCATTTTTTTAAAAAAAATAGACAATATAATTTAAAAGATACTGGAGTCACTTTTCAAGGCTTATTGCGACCCTCTCGTGGCAAACGGCAAGAAACCGTTGCAGGGTGTTTGCGCGGTGATGCGAAAGTTTGGCTTCCAACTTAAGTCGGAACAGGTGAAGGTGTGCCGTTCGTGGTGAGCTTGTCGAACCATGAGCGGCACACCGCACACCCTTCGACAAGCTCAGGCCGAACGGTGTGCCTTATTGAGTGTCCCGT
>NZ_JAYTLQ010000053.1:0-23331 GCF_043729335.1 Crenothrix sp.
AGCGCAACTCTTCAAATGAAGACAAATACCAGTAACTTATACCGTAGTTTCCGAGCGTGGTTGACATGCCATAATATAGGTTTTTTACTGTATCGCCCAGGTCAAACGTCAGGGTGTCAATTCCCGCGCCGCCATCCACCACAGCACCGCCTAATCCGACATCAATGCTGTCGTTCCCGGAGCCTGCGGTCACGGTGTCATAGCCATCCCCAGTTTTTATGTTGTCGTTGCCGTCACCAGCCAGCACTTCGTCGCTGCCTGCGCCTAGGTCAACCGTGTCGTTGCCCGCCCCTGTCTCGACGTGGTGAGAAAGCCCGCCGTTAAACGCTTTGATGATATCGTTCCTGAACCCGTGGCCAGCAGGAGGCGCTCAACGTTAGTAACGGCCATACCGTTGACTGTGCTAAACGTATTAGTGTCTACGTTCCAGTTAACTACCTGCGTGGTGCCTGAGAAGTCGGCATAGAACGTGTCGTTGCCCGTGCCGCCGTCGTAATGGCTGCCGCCCTGGTAGATGAGCAAATCGTTCCCTAACCCTGCGGTCCAGTTAACCGCCTCGACGTTGTGGTACTGTACATTAAAATAACCGTAAACCCCGAAAGCTGTCGCCCCAACAAGTGCCTGATGCAATTGTTCGTATGAGTCACCCGCCGCATACCCATTACCACCGATGGTATAAAACAGCGAGTGTGGTGCATCTGCATTGCTCAGGTCAAACGTCAGGGTGTCAACGCCCGCACCACCGTCCACATTCGCCCAGCCTCGCCCGACATCAATGCTGTCGTTGCCGGAACCTGAATTAACAATGTCATAGCCATCACCTGCAACAATAACATCGTTGCCATAACCCGTGTTTATTGTATTGTTACTCTCTCCTCCATCTACATTGTCGTCACCATCACCACTATAAACGGAATCGTTACCATCACCGGCCATAATGGTGTCGTTGCCAGCACCACCCGAAATAAAATCATCACCCGCAAAACCTTTGATGGTATTGTCCTGGCCATTGCCAAACAGGAGATCTGCCTCTGGAGTCCCCAAAATAGTTGTATTTGTAGTGATTAAATTTTTATCAGATGTTAAATAGCCGCCAGTTGCCGCAGTTTCCGAATACGCCACGGTATAGCTTGCTGTTTGGCTACCAAAATTGTCCCAATTGAACGAATGGTCATAAATACAAAGGCGAACCAAGCAATAGACCACCGTTGGGTAACGAACCTTGTATCAAAGGGCCACCAAAAGGTGACCAATCTAACCCGTAACCTGCTAAATTAGCCTTAATGCCCAAGTCTAAAGCTTTAATATCCAACGATGCACTCAACACCAATCCAGTTTGGTTTCTTAACACGCCATCAATGGTATAGGTGGCGTTGATCGTGACATTACCATTACCCGTTTCAGGGGTTGAAAACAAAAACTGTTCACCCAATTGACCCGAAAGGTGATCCCCAGTGCTGGAGGTAAGATCAACGGTTATGTCCGTCGGGGTAAAGGTAAATTGTTGCGCGACAGAGGCATTGATATTGGCATCTATATCAATCACCGTTAAATCAACATTGGCTTCTATACCATACTGTGTTAAATCTGTTTTAATGTAATCTTGAAGGTTGTATTTATATTCCATTGGCGGATAAGTAAAAACCGTTTGTGCTATAGCGTCCAAATCCAGGTTAAGATTACCTAATGGGGTGGATGAGGTTCCAAAAGAACTCAAAGATGCCAGCGATTGATAACCTGTTTGTAACCCGCTATTGGTTGAAACTGCACTAGGAATAGAAAAACTAATGCCACCATACGTTCCAGACAGATTAAAAGAAGCATTACCAGCACCAATGGAAAATAGATTTTGATCCAAATTTACGGATACAACGTTTATGTCGTCAAATTGAATGGGCGCGAATAGGGGGGGGATCATATTGCAGGTTATTCAACCCCGCATTGACGTTGAACAAAAAGTCTAAGTTAAATGCAACATCGGGGCCCAATGATTTTAATAGACCGTTCGTCAAACTCCAGGAAGAGGTATCAACAATAAAATAGTCACCCGATTTAACGATATCAGGTGTGAGGACATTGACAGATACGCCATAATTCAAATCTATATCACCTGCTGAACCGGTTAGATGAGCGACCAAGCCAGCGTTAACTGCCAAGTCTGCCGTCCCAGAAAAACCATAACCGGAAAAAGATTGCGAAATGCTGTCTGTATATAAAAGGTCATCCCACGTAACGTCAAGATTTAACGCAGTGCCAGAACCCCACATGTTCCTGTCTATCGCGGAAAAATCCAATGCCGTGCTGGTATAAGCCAAATTGTGCTGATAAGAAATATTTTCGTTTAACGATGAAATTTCGATTGAACCTGTTTGTGCTTCTAATAACCAATCACCGTCGTGGCCAGTCAAATCATCCGAAGCGGCCACATCCGCTCCAGTAAGCTGTGCCAAAGACTGGATAAAATGAGTGCCTGCTTCGCCTTGCGCCACATTGCAGCCATACAGCAACAAATCACCCTGCTCACTTAGCGCACTGCCAATCTGCTTCAAATCATCCGCATAATCAACTAGGTTTTCACCGCTCAGCGTAGACGATCCCAATAACAAACGGCCAGCATCACCATGAGACACAATGTGGATCGCATCCACGTTACTCTGCCCAATCAACGCTTCAGCAATCTGCTTTACCCCATCTCGTGTGGCATCAAGCCAAACAACTCGGGTGCTGGATGGAATCCCCGCCAACAAACTCGAAGCATCCTCCACACCGGCATCAACAAAAATAATTTCATTGCGGAAATCCCCGACATCAGTAATTGGGGCAATAATTTGATCTATAGAAGCGTCTTGACGGATTACGAGGTTGCTGCTCATTAGGTTAATCCCCATCCCTAAAATTTAGGGTTTATGTGAAATACACGGGGTAACCAACTTTAATAACTGCAAAGTCGACAAAACCGCCGGAACGGTTTAAAGCATAGTTCAGAAGCACTTCAATACAAGGGAGTTAAGGCGTTAGTGTAGCAAGAGAAACATGCCGTTTTTTTCAGGGTGAAAGTCCCTGTCAAAAAGACAAAGGGTAATAATGGTTAAATGAATTTAGGTAGTTGTATGCGTTTGGCTCATGCGCTTAATGGGTTTGGTGCATTAAAAAAGGCCTGATGCTTTTGGTATCAGGCCTTTTTTATCTTAAAATTACTTTTTCAAGCAACCCGCTTATTTTGATAACTTGAAAAACACTATCAATTAGCTTTCAATTGACCCAATAATTTTTGGGCTGCACTTTTCTCAGAAAAATCCTGTTCTGATTTTGTAATATTTTCTAATATTTCAATGGCTTTTTGCTTCCCATCATTGGCAACATGAGCCTGTGCCAAATGAAATTGCATATCGTTGTCTTTGGGTGCGGCAACCGTGGCTTTTTCGAGGATGTTTAACGCCTCTTTAGTTTGGCCTTGTTTTAATAAAACATAACCGTAGGTATCGTTGATAGCTGGCGCATCTGGCGCCAAAGCGTAGGCTTTTTTAGCCAACTCCAAAGACTTTGGGTTATTTTGCTGAGAATACAGCCAGGCCAAATTATTTAAAGCGAGGGGATTATCTGCTTGCTGATTCAAGATAGCTTCATAATGTAGCTGCGCTTGACTTAAATTATTTTGCTGTTGATAAAGCGTTGCCAATTTAAAGTGAATCGCCGGATTAGCATTATCTTTTATAGATTCTGCATCCAATAGCGTAATGGCTTCCGGCAGTTTGTTTTGCGATTGCAGAATGTCTGCTATTTTAAATAAGACCTGCGTGTTTGGTTCAATTTTGTACACTTTTTGGTACTGTTCAACGGCTTTATCCCATTGTTTGTCCGACAAAAATACATCGCCTTTAAGTAATTTACCAATGGCTAACTTAGGGAATTTTTTTTCTATATTTTCAGCAACAGCCAATGCTTCTGGATTACGTTTTAACTTAATAAAGTAAGCGGCTTTATAAACATCAGCTTGCGGATTATTAGCATCAATTTTTGATGTCTCCTCAAGAATTTGCAGAACTTCTTTTTCTTTTTCAGGCTTCTCGCTGATTACTTTGATTAATAGCAAACGATGATTAATATCGCTCTTATTTTGCTTGATGATTTGTTTTAGAGTTTGTTCGGCCAGATCAGTCTGGGTATTTACGATTTGAGCGCCTGCAAGTACAGATAGCGCACGCGTATCGCCATTGTGGCGTTTGACCATATCATCAACCAGGACAAGTAATTTTTCGGGTTGCTTTTGCAAAACGTAAAGACGCCCCAGTGTATTAACCAGCTCAATTTCCTGGTCAAGATTGCCCTTAACTTTTTCATGTCCATCTTGAAGAATACGCTCCACCTCAGCGGTATTTTTCTGCTTATAGGCGATATTGGCCAACATAAGATAAACGCTGGCCAGTTTGTTATTTACGGCCAACACTTTGTCGGCATAATCCTTGGCTTTATTTAACTCGCCCGCATCTAAAGCTAGTTTGGCAAGTCCAAGCTGGGCGGCAAGATTGCTTTTATCCAGGTCTACAGCTTTTTGATAACTTTGTTGAGCACCGGCAGGATTCTTTTTAAGCATCTCCAATAAGGCTTGTAAATTATGAAATTGCGATTCGTTAGGTGATTGTTTCAGCAGTGCGTCAATTTTAGTGCTGGCCTCATTGAGTTTGTTTTGCTTAAGCAAATTCAACACAGCAAAATAGCGGTCTTTTTTGCTGTCGACTTCTGATTGTTGCAATGAATTCAAAATCGACGGTTTACCAGCTGCATTTTCGGGCAAGCTTTGTTCCAGGCTATCAAAGCTACTCTGCGATTGTTCAAGTGCATCAAAGTTGGCTGCAAAGCTCAAAGAACTTGAAGAGAGTAAGCCTAGCATTACTAAAGCAAAATTATTGCTTAACTTGTTTTTTTTATTTTTCATCGAGAGTATCCTAATTAAATCATATTACTGGCGTGCAAATAGTGTATTAAGTCTAGTCATCTTTTTGCCCTCTAGCTGATTTAATGCTTTATAAAGTGGCGCATTAAAAATCTACCCCACATCCAATATACTTAAAATGGCTTTACGCAGCTGCTCCTGTTTGACAGGATCATCGATGGGATGCAATTGCTGATCGGTGATGTAAAACATATCTTCTGCCCGACTACCGATAGTGGTAATTTTAGCGCTGTGCAGATTGATGCCTTCTTGTATAAAAGCCTGGCCAATTCTGGACAATAAACCGGCATAGTCTGTGGTAATCAATTCCAGCACGGTATAGCGGTTTAACGGCTCACGGTGAAATAAAATTTGCGTCGGAATCGGGAAGTACTTGGCTTGTCGTGATAAGCGGTGAATATTGGTATGTTGTTTTACTACCTTGTGCAGCAAATTATGACGCAGCGTTGTGCAAATATGCGCTTCTCTAAAAGCTTCATTGAGCGGTTCGCCGGATTGTTCAAGTACTTGAAAACTATTAAGGACATAATTATCCAAGGTGGTAATAATTCTAGCATCTACAATGCTAAGCCCAAGCTGATCCAACGTTGCCGTGCTGATTGAAAATATGCCGCCTTCATCATGGGCGTATACAAACACTTCGGCGCTGCCACGTCGGGTTTGCACGCGTAACAGCACTAAAGGTAGATCCTCTTCCGTAGAGGAAGCGATAGCCATGGTATGCCAGGCGATTTCATCAGCAGAATAGCGTAAAAAATAGTCATCGCTGGTGTGTTGCCAAGCGTTATCAATCACCGGCTCAGAAAGACCCAGCTTAAGCAGCTCCTCTTTGGCTTCTTTTTTATTTTCCAGCAAGCGATCTGCCATAGCGATTGGATTTTGCAAGCCTTTACGCAGTGCTTTGTGGGTTAGCGTATATAACTCTTTGAGCAAAACATCTTTCCATGAATTCCACAGCTCTGGATTAGTGGCGCGAATATCCGCTACCGTAAGCAGGTATAGGTGATTCAAGTATTCAATGCTACCTACTTTTTGCGCGAATTCGTGAATAATATCAGGATCGCCAATGTCTTTGCGTTGTGCGGTGGTAGACATGATCAAGTGGTTCTGCACCAGCCAGGTTATGAGTTTAGTGTCATGCGAAGACAAATCATGTTGTCTGCAAAATTCTTTGGCAATAACTTCACCGAGAGTGGAATGATCGCCATTTTTGCCTTTGGCAATGTCATGAAACAAGGCGGCAAAATACAGGATTTCCGGTTTGGTGGTCAACAGGCAAATATCGTTACAGAATGGCAGTTCATGGCGGTGTTTTTCCAGCGAAAAACGCCGTAAATTACGGATGACAAACAAGGTATGCTCATCAACCGTGTAGATGTGGAACAGATCGTATTGCATACGCGCCACAATATTGGCAAAAGTGGGCAAATAAGCCGCCAACACGCCATAACGGTTCATGCGGCGCAACTGCGTGGTTAACCCGTGGGGCTGACGAAATATCTCCACAAACAAATGGTTGTGCAGTTTGTTTTCACGAAATGGTTGATCAATTAAGTGCAGGTTTTTGCGAATCAAGCGTATGGTTGTCGCCCTAATGCCTTTTAGCGCCGTGTTTTGTTGCAAAGTAAGAAAAACTTCCAGCAACGCCGAGGGGTGGCGTTCGAAAACACGCTCATCTATGGCTTCAAGATAACCATTGACGGTGACAAATTTATCATTGAAAGCTTGAGCCATACGGGCAGTTTCGCCGGTAACAAAGCGCTCGTGAAACAATTGCAAGAGCATTTCATTGAGACGCTCAAGTCCTTGCACCGTTTTAAAGTAAAACTGCATAAACTGTTCGACATCTTGATTATAGTGCTGATTTTCTGCTTTAAAGCCAAATTGTTCAGCCAGGTCGCGCTGATAATCAAAAATAAGCCGGTCTTCGGCACGCTTTGTTAACAGATGCAGTGCATAGCGAATACGCCACAGCACTTCAAGTGCAGCAACCAGTTCGGCGTATTCCGATTCCGGTAAGAAGCCATATTTAATCAATTCCTGAAGTGTTGCCGAATTGTAATGGCGCTTGAATACCCACGCGATAACTTGACGGTCACGCAGGCCTCCTGGGCCTTCTTTTACATTGGGCTCAAGGTTGTAGGCGGTATCATGAAACTTGGCGTAGCGTAAACGCTGCTCTTCCATTTTTGCGGCAAAAAATTGGTCAGAGGGCCAAATTTTGTCGGGGGTAATCTGGGATCGGAATGTTTTATACAGGAGAGTATTGCCAATGATCAATCTGTTTTCCATCAGGCTGGTCATGATGGTTTGGTCGTGCTTTGCTATTTCGATACATTCGGGAATGGTTCGTACGCTGTGGCCTGGTTTTAAGCCGATATCCCACAGAAAAGTAAAGAAACTTGCTAACGCCTCATGAACAGAAATATCATCGGAGGGCAACAATCCAACAATATCTATGTCCGAATAAGGAAATAATTCTCTTCGGCCGTAACCGCCAACGGCGCACAAACACAGTTGTTGCGCGTGTTCGCCGAGGAAATGCTGCCAGCACACACTAAGGATTTTATCGATGAATGCCGTTTTTTCAATCAGTAGTTTTAATACTGACTGATGAGGATCAAATTTTTGCCGCAATTCATCATCTTTGTACTTTATTAGCAGCCGAAATTGCTGAATACTGTTCCTGTCATCAAATAAGGCAGCCGTAATGTGTTCGTTAGCTTTATTCACAGTTCTTCTGGACGCAAAGTTAAAATTTCGTAGCCCGTAGGTGTCACTAAAATAGTGTGCTCCCATTGCGCAGAAAGGCTGTGATCTTTGGTCACTGCCGTCCAGCCATCACCTAAGGTTTTGACATGGCGCTTGCCAAGGTTAAGCATGGGTTCAATAGTGATAATCATGCCAGCTTCCAGCTCTTCGCCTTCGCCGATTTTGCCATAATGCAAAACATGCGGTGGCTCATGAAATTGTTTACCAATGCCGTGGCCGCAAAAATCCCGAACCACCGAATAACGATTAGCTTCGGCATAGTGTTGTATGGCATGGCCAATATCACCTAGTCGCGCACCTGGGCGTACCTGTTGTATGCCCAAAAACATGGATTCGCGCGTTATATTTACCAAGCGCTGGGCATGGGGATTAACATCGCCAACAAAAAACATTTTGCTGGTGTCACCGTGGTAGTCATCTTTGATAACGGTGATATCAATGTTAACAATGTCGCCAGATTTTAGTTTTTTTTCGCTAGGAATACCGTGACAAACCGTATGGTTGACAGAGGTGCAAATGGATTTTGGAAAGCCGTGGTAATTTAGCGGGGCAGGGATAGCCTGTTGCACATCAACAATGAAATCGTGACAGAGTTTATCAAGTTGATTTGTAGTAACGCCCGGCACAACGTAAGGTGCAATCATGTCCAGAACATCCGCTGCCAATTTGCCGGCAACACGCATTTTTTCGATTTCAGTTTCGGTTTTAATAATAATGCTCATAGATGCAATGACAAGTCGTTTCCTTTGAGTTTACCAGCAATTAATTCAGCTAATAGCGCTGTTTGATCATCCGAGTTTAACAGAGATTGGCTTGTTGTAAAAAGCTTATTATGGTATAAAGGCAAGTTGTTTTAACAAAAAATACTCACGCTTATCGTCACGTTTGGTAGGGTGCTAGCCCGTTTTCGGGTTGGTTACTGAACGGGATAAGTGGAGGCTTAACCCTGTCGGGTCAGATCCCGACTTAAAATCTTAGGAGAACACATGTCAGCAGTATCTATGCGTCAAATGCTTGAAGCGGGTGTGCATTTTGGGCACCAAACACGTTACTGGAACCCGAAAATGGAAACCTATTTGTTCGGTTCCCGTAACAAGATCCATATCATCAATTTGGAAAAAACGCTTCCAATGTTTAATGACGCTATGAATTATTTGAGTCAGACGACCGCGAACAAAGGCACTATTTTGTTTGTAGGCACCAAAAAATCGGCACGTAAAACAGTTGCTGAAGAAGCAACGCGTTGCGGTATGCCTTACGTCAACCACCGCTGGTTGGGTGGCATGATGACCAATTTTAAAACCATCAAAAAATCAATTAGCCGCCTTAAAGAATTGGAAGCTATGAAAGCCGATGGTACGCTTTATCAGCGTTTTGGCAAAAAAGAAGCGCTGGGTATGGAGCGCGAAATGGAAAAGCTGGAACGTAGTCTTGGTGGCATTAAGGACATGAGAGGGATTCCGGACGTTATTTTCGTACTTGATGTTGGCTATGAAAAAAATGCGATCAGCGAAGCCAAAAAATTAGGTATTCCTGTCGTGGGGATTGTAGACTCCAATAACTCTCCAGAGCTAATCGATTACGTTATTCCAGGTAACGATGACTCCATACGCGCAGTAAAACTGTATTGCGAAAGCGTATCGGCTGCGGTAATGGAAGCCAAATCATCTGCGTTGGACTTTTCAGCAAAATCCGATGATTTCGTTGAGGAAAGTGCAGCAACTGCTGCTGAGTAACTTGCTGCATCTGTTTCGTAAGTATTAAGTTTTGCGAATTAACAATTATCTAGTGAGCTAAAAAACGCCTCCTCACGGGGGCGTTTTTATAGTAATCAATCTATCTATTGAGGAAAAAAGAATGGGTATTAGTGCCGGCATGGTTAAGGAACTTCGTGAAAGAACGGGTTCTGGCATGATGGAATGTAAGAAAGCTTTAGTTGAAACCGATGGTGACATGGAATTAGCTATTGAAAACATGCGTAAATCGGGTTTGGCTAAAGCAGATAAAAAGTCGGATCGTATTGCTGCAGAAGGCATTGTGGGCGTTAAAGTCAGTGATGACGGAAAATCAGTGGCCATTGTTGATGTAAATTGCGAAACTGATTTCGTGGCTAAATCGCCAGATTTTGTCGATTTTGTTAACAGCTTGTTGCCGGTGTTATTGTCTTCAAATATTGAAACTGATGAGCAACTGTTAGCGGCATCTCTAAATGGGGTGACTGTTGATGAAGTGCGTCGTGGTTTGATCTCTAAACTAGGCGAAAACATTACCATCAGACGTTTTGAAACCTACAAAACCCAAGGCGGTGTTGGTTGTTATTTACATGGCAATACCATTGGCGTTATTGTGGAATTGACGACGGCTGACAGCGAATTAGGCAAAGATATTGCCATGCACATTGCAGCTAGTAAACCTGTTGTCGTTTCTGATGACAAAGTTTCAGCAGATGTCATCGAGAAAGAAAAACAAATATTTATTGCGCAATCTGTCGAAAGCGGTAAGCCTCCGGAAATTATTGAAAAAATGGTAGCCGGGCAAATTAGAAAATTTTTGGCAGAAATTACGTTAGTCGGCCAACCTTATATCAAAGACGACAAAATGACTATCGCTAAGTTGTTGGAATCAAAAGGCAATAGCGTTGTTCGTTTTGCGCGTTTGCAAGTTGGTGAAGGCATTGAAAAGAAAGTGGAAAATTTTGCTGAAGAAGTAATGGCTCAAGTCAGAGGTAGCTAATTCTCCTTTTAAGACAGTGCCTTTATTGCTAACCCACGGAATCCAAAGCTATGACTAAACCAATTTGCCAAAGAATTTTACTTAAGTTGAGTGGTGAAGCGCTCATGAGTCAAGGCGGCAGCAATATTGACGCTGATATTCTTAATCGCTTGGCTGCCGAGATTAAAGCTTTATGTGATATTAATATTCAGGTAGGTTTGGTCATTGGTGGCGGCAATATCCTGCGCGGCTCAGAAAGGGCCGCGCAAGGTATGGACAGAGTATCTAGCGATCACATGGGTATGCTGGCCACTGTTATTAATGCGCTGGCTATGCAAGATGCCTTGGAAAAACACGGCCAACCCGTTAGAGTTATGTCGGCATTAAAAATCAACCAGGTTTGCGAGGATTACATCCAGCGCCGTGCCATTCGTCATTTAGAAAAAGGCCGCGTCGTCATCTTTGCGGCCGGCACCGGCAATCCATTTTTTACCACAGACTCAGCAGCCAGTCTTAGAGCCGTTGAAATCAAAGCCGATCTCATGATTAAAGCCACTAAAGTAAAAGGCGTTTATTCGGCTGATCCTGAAAAAGTAAAAGATGCTGTTTTTTATCCTCAATTAACCTATAACGAGGCATTGGATCAACGTCTTAACGTGATGGATACCACGGCTCTGGTATTGTGCAGGGATAATCACATAGCCATGCGTGTCATGAATATTTTTGAACAAGGCGCGGTAATGCGATTAATGCTCGGTGAAAACATCGGCTCGCTTATTCAATGAGGAACACACAATGATTAATGATATTCATCTCAGTGCGACAACGCGCATGGGCAAAAGCATCGATGCGTTGAAGCATGAGTTTTCAAAAATAAGAACGGGGCGCGCGCATCCGAGTCTTTTAGACCAAATTAATGTATCTTATTACGGTACAGACACAGCAATTTCTCAAGTAGCCAATGTTGCTGTTGAAGATGCACGCACATTGACTATTACGCCATGGGAAAAAAACATGGTGAGCGTTATCGAAAAAGCCATTTTAAAATCAGATTTAGGTTTAAATCCGGCTACTAATGGTATGGTGATTCGTATTCCACTGCCTTCGTTAACAGAAGAACGCCGTCGTAGTCTCGTTAAAGTAGTCAAGCATGAAGCTGAAAATGGTCGTGTCGCCATCAGAAATATTCGTCGCGATGCGAATTCGGAAATAAAAGAAGCTTTAAAGGAAAAAAAGATTTCTGAAGATGACGCACACGCTGGCGAAGAAAAAATTCAAAAATTAACTGATCAATATATAAAAGATGTGGAAAAATTGTTGGACGCAAAAGAGGCCGATTTACTTTCGATTTAGAGAGGAACTAAACAATGTCGGCTGATGATATTGATCCATCAGGGTCGAAAAATGATAATCCACGTCATATCGCCATTATTATGGATGGTAATGGTCGCTGGGCACAAAAGCGTTTTATGCCACGCGCTATTGGCCATCAGGCGGGCGTGAAGGCGGTTAGGAAAATTGTTGAATATTGTGCGACGCACAATATTGAGGTGTTGACGTTATTTGCGTTTAGCAGTGAAAACTGGCGTCGTCCCCAGGATGAAGTGTCACTGCTAATGGATCTGTTTATGGCAACCCTTGGCCGTGAAATCAGTAAGCTTCAACGCAACGATATTCGTTTAAAGTTTATCGGCGACCGATCGTTATTTTCAGAAAGATTACAAGAGAAAATGACCGAAGGAGAAGCGGTAACCAAGGACAATACGGCATTAACCTTAGTGATTGCGGTAAATTATGGTGGACGCTGGGACATGTGCCAAGCTTTTCAGCAAGTCGCCACACAGCTGGCTACTGGCGCTTTAGCGATTGAAGATATTAACCCGCAGCTGGTCAGCCAATATCTCACGACAGCCGATTTGCCAGAGCCCGATTTATTTATCAGAACCGGTGGTGAGCAGCGTATCAGTAATTATTTACTGTGGCAATTAGCCTATACGGAGCTCTATTTTACACCGACCTTATGGCCGGACTTTGATCAACATTCACTGGCAGAAGCGATTAAAAGCTTTAAAATGCGCGAACGACGTTTTGGGCATACCAGTGAACAAGTCCGCAACAAATCAGTTACCCTATAACTTAAATGTGAACTAATAGCATGTTATTACAGCGAATTATAACGGCAGCAATCCTCATTCCATTAATTGTACTGGCCATATTTAAATTGCCAACCGATTATTTTTCATTGATTTTTGCTCTGATAATGCTTTTGGGTGCGTGGGAATGGACTAACCTTATAGAAATAACCAACGTGTTTAAACGGGTATTGTTTCTATTGTTGTTAATTTTACCTATGTTAGTCATACATTTTTGGACACAAATTCTCGAACTCGTGTCCCTAACAGCTGACCTGCCTGCTATCAGGGATTATTCCGGTATCATTGAATGGCTAGTAGTACCGCCGGTATTATTTTGGATACTGACCATGGTTTTAATTAGAAACGCACCTAAAAGCGTGCTTAATCTTCAGTTAAAACCACGCAACAAGGTATTGCTGGGCGCATTTATATTGTTTTCGGCGTGGATGTTTTTGACCCGATTAAGAATACTGAACGCCCCCGAAATGACCTTATATTTCTTTATTCTGATTTGGGGCGCGGATATTTCAGCTTATTTTGTCGGAAAAAAATATGGTACCACCAAGTTATCACCAGAAATTAGCCCCGGTAAAACCATTGCCGGTATGTATGGGGCATTAGCTGCGGCTGCAATGTGTGCGGTAGTATTCGGCCTGATTTTCCAGTTTAATATCGTTTTCATTATGGACTTTGTGTTGCTGTCAGTCGTTACTGTACTGATTTCAATCTACGGGGATTTATTTTTCAGTGTGGTTAAGCGTCAACGTGGCGTAAAAGATACCGGTGCTATTTTGCCAGGTCATGGTGGAATTTTAGACCGGCTTGATAGTTTAATCGCAGCCGTGCCTTTCTTTTATGCGGGAATTTATCTCATCTATAGGGCAATGCCATGAAGGGTATCTGCATCCTGGGTGCAACCGGATCAATTGGTGTTAGCACCTTAGATGTCATTGCCCGGCATCAAGACCTGTATAAAGTGATTGCATTAACGGCCAATAACAATATCGACACTTTGTTTGATCAATGTTTGCAACATCGGCCCGAATATGCGGTTGTGGTTAATGAAAGCAAAGCCGCGCTTTTTAAAAGTAAACTTAAAAGCACCGCTATTGCTGACATTAAAGTCTTATCGGGCGCGCATGCGCTGGAGCAAGTGGCTACACTTGAGAATGTCGATTCAGTGATGGCCGCCATTGTCGGAGCGGCAGGTTTGCTGCCCAGCTTAGCGGCCGCAAAAGCCGGCAAAACGGTATTGCTGGCTAATAAAGAAGCTCTGGTCATGTCCGGTGATATTTTTATGCAGGCGGTGAGCGAATCAGGCGCACAGTTACTGCCTATAGATAGCGAACATAATGCTATCTTTCAATGTATGCCTGCCCATTATAAAACGGGCGCATCCGAAAAACAGGTTAGACGCATTTTGTTAACCGCCTCTGGTGGCCCTTTTAGGCAAATGCCTATTGAGCAAATGGCGCAGGTTACCCCTGAGCAAGCTGTAGCGCATCCTAACTGGGCCATGGGCAAGAAGATTTCTGTAGATTCCGCCACCATGATGAACAAAGGCCTAGAAATGATTGAAGCCTGTTTGCTGTTTGCAATGGAACCCGAGCAAATTCAAGTAGTCATACACCCGCAAAGTGTTATTCATTCAATGGTGGATTATGTTGACGGCACTGTGTTAGCGCAATTAGGTAATCCGGATATGCGCATACCCATTGCCCATGCGTTGGCTTGGCCAGAGCGTTTTGAATCGGGTGCGAAGCCTTTAAATATTTTCGAAATAGGGCGCATGGATTTTGAAGAACCCAATATGGAACGTTTTCCGTGTTTGCGGCTCGCGTATAAAGCCATCGCAGCAGGGGGTATTATGCCAACCGTGTTAAATGCCGCTAACGAAATAGCGGTAGAGTCTTTTCTAGACGCCCAGATTCGTTTTACCGACATTCCTATTGTTATTGAAACTTGTATGAATAAGTTTGACGCAACCTGTGCCGATACGCTGGATGTTATTCTGGCTGTCGACCAGCAGGCCAGGGTGGCATCCCAAAAAATCATTGCTGAGCTACGTTAATGGATTTATTGCATACTGTTTTCTATTTCATTGTTGCCATTGGCATATTGGTTTCCTTTCACGAATTTGGCCATTTTTGGGTCGCGCGTAAATGCGGTGTTAAAGTCATCCGTTTTTCGGTGGGATTTGGGAAAATATTATGGTCTTACCAAAAAGCACCTGATAGCACAGAATATGTCTTATCGGCTATCCCGTTAGGCGGCTACGTTAAAATGGTTGATGAACGGGAAGGTGAAGTCAAAAAAGAAGACTTACCTTTTGCCTTTAATAGGCAATCTTTGCCCGTAAGAACGGCGATAGTAGCAGCGGGGCCTATGTTTAATTTAGCGCTGGCAGTGGTGTTTTTTTGGAGCGTCCTGGTTATCGGTGAAACCGGTATGAAACCCATTCTAGGTAAGGTTGAGCTGGGAAGTATCGCTGCGCAATCCGGTTTTGTTGAAGGTGAGGAAATCATTGCCATAGGGGATAAAGAAACACCGACATGGTCTGAAGCCATGGGTGTGCTTATTTCCAAGGCATTGGATGGCGATCAGGACATTAGCGTTACCGTAAAAGATGCCAATCAGTTGCAAAGTACCCGAAAAATAACGGTATCAGAGGATGATACCCAAAGCCCGGACTTTTTCTATAAACGCTTAGGGCTTAAGCCGTGGTCGCCAAAACTAAAGCCTATAATAGGCGACGTGCTTCCGGATGGATCAGCGTTTGCAGCCGGTTTACAAAAAAATGACTTAATTATCAGTGCCGATGCCAAACCCATCGAAGAATGGATGCAATGGGTCACCTATGTAAAAGAACATCCCGGTACTGCTATTAATATAGTGATTGAACGCAAGGGCACGCGTGCGGAATTTACGGTTATTCCTAAAAGCATACCTGCCGGTAATAAAACTGAAGGGCAAATTGGGGCAACTGTTTTCGTGCCGGAAGGCCTGCTAAAATCACTGACTGCTGAATACAAGCTTTCGCCCCTCGCAGCCATACCCGCTGCACTGAAAACCACCTATTATTATTCTTTTACCACGCTAAAAATGATGGGAAAAATGCTCATTGGCAAAGCATCCGTGGAAAACTTGAGTGGTCCTATCAGCATTGCTCAGTATGCAGGGCAGTCTGCCAGCATGGGGTTGGTACATTTTATAAAGTTTATGGCTTTGGTCAGCGTCAGCTTGGGTGTATTAAATTTACTACCCATACCTGTTTTGGATGGTGGACATTTGCTGTTTTTTGCAGTTGAAGGTATCAAAGGTCAGCCGGTTTCAGATCGCGTGCAACTTTTCTTTCAACAGATAGGCATGACTTTACTGGTGTCGCTGATGATATTGGCAATGGTGCTGGATGTACAACGATTATTTGATTAACATTAGGCTTGCTTTGTAAAATCACAGAAAAGACATCGTCCCTGTTCTAATCGCACACTTAAATTTAAAACTCACTGAGAAATTCATGAAAAAACTTATTAACCTAGCGGTTTTATCCGTATTAGCACTGGCTCAGCCGATTGCCCATGCTGATGAAGCTGCAATCAGAAAAGCCCTGGCAAGCTCTATGCCGGAAGCAAAAATTGAATCTGTTAAGCCCTCTGAAGTTAAGGGGCTTTACGAAGTCATGGTCGGTGCAAATATATTTTATGTCTCTGACGATGGCAAGTATTTGTTACAAGGTAAATTGATTGATGTTGCTGCACGCAAAGATTTAACCGAAGAAAAATTAAGCGGTAGCCGTTTAAAGGCACTTGATAAAATCGGCAAAGATAATATGATTATTTTTAAGCCTAAAATTGCTAAGTATACGGTATCCATATTTACTGACATTGATTGTGGCTATTGCCGTAAATTGCATTCGGAAATCGATCAATACATGGCTCAAGGCATTACAATTCAGTATTTGCTTTTCCCAAGAGCTGGCAAAGGATCTGATTCTTATAATAAAGCGGTCGCCGTGTGGTGCGCTAAAGATCGCAATGCGGCATTAACAGCCGCTAAAAAAGATCAGAAAATTGACATGAAAACCTGTGATAATCCGATTGACGAGCACATGCAATTGGCTAGCGATTTTGATGCCAAAGGTACGCCCATGATCGTCACCGCAAAAGGCAATATTTTCCCAGGTTATTTACCGGCAAAACAATTGGTCGAAGCGTTAGAAGAAGAGAGCAAAATAAAATAGCTGTTGTTAGGTATCGCTTACGTAAAGACGCAAAACTTTGCGTCTTTACCCATTCCATAAGTGCCTTTTTAGCTTAGCGCTTTAAGCTTGTAAAGCAATTCCAATGCCTGTTTAGGACTTAGTTCGTCCGGTTTGATATCTTCAAGTAAGCTAATAACCGGATGTTCAGAATTCGATAAAAACAAATCCAATTGGTTAAAACCATTTGCAGCACTGTGTTTTTCCAGCGTTACCGTGTCTTCCAAATGCCGTAATTTTGTCTTGGCATTATCAATCACGCAATGCGGTACACCCGCTAACGCGGCTACTTGCAAACCATAACTCTGGCTAGCAGGCCCATCTTTTACCGCATGTAAAAAAATAATCTTGTCACCGTGTTCCATGGCATCCAAATGTACGTTATGGATATTTTTTTGTTCGCTGGCCAAGGTGGTTAACTCAAAATAGTGCGTCGCAAATAAGGTAAAGGCTTTGATTTCTTTAGCGAGATGATCTGCACACGCCCATGCTAACGATAAGCCATCGAAGGTACTGGTACCACGGCCAATTTCGTCCATTAAAACCAGACTTTTTGACGTTGCATTGTGCAAAATATTGGCGGTTTCCGACATTTCCACCATAAAGGTTGAGCGCCCACTGGCCAAATCATCCGACGCGCCAATGCGGGTAAAAATCTTATCGATAGGCCCACAGGTAAAAGATTTGGCTGGCACGTAACAGCCGATGTGTGCCAACAGCACAATAAGCGCAGTTTGACGCATATAAGTTGATTTACCGCCCATATTGGGGCCGGTTACCATCAACATGCGGCGCTGATTGGAAAAACACACATCATTGGCAACAAACGGAACATCCGACACTTGTTCGACGACCAGATGCCGGCCGCGCTCAATTTGTAAGCCTACTTTGTGGGTTAATGTGGGTTGCGACAGATTTAAAGTTTCGGCACGTTCGGCAAAGGTAGCCAATACATCCAGTTCCGCCAAAGCTGCCGCGCAGCGTTGTAGCGCTTCCAACGCATAGGCAAGATGATTGAGCAAAGCTTCGTACAAGGCTTTTTCAAAGCTTAATGATTTATCTTTGGCACTGAGCACTTTATCTTCAAAGTCTTTTAGCTCTTCGGTAATATAACGTTCCGCACCTTTCAATGTTTGTTTGCGCTGATAATGGGCGGGAATCTTTTCGGTATGCAGATGCGAGGCTTCAATGTAGTAGCCGTGTACGCGGTTATAGTTGACTTTTAGTGTCGAAATACCGGTCGCGGCTCTTTCGCGGTTTTCCATATCAATCAGGAACTGATCGGCATTTTGGCTCAGGTTTCTTAAATCATCCAGCTCGGCGTTGTAACCGGGGGCAATTACGCCGCCGTCGCGTATCAATACGGGTGGATTATCGACAATGGCCGTTTGTAACAGCGTTAATATCTTCGGATGCTCACCTATCTGCTCGCTCAGCCACACAAGCTCTGCGTTCTCCGTTGCGGACAGTGTTGTGTTTAAATCCGGCAATGCTGCCAGTGTTTGACGCAACACCCATAAATCACGTGGCCGTGCCGATTTTAAGGCAATACGTGAACTGATGCGTTCAATGTCACCCACTGAGCGCAGCGTGGTTTGTATGTCCCGATAAGCTTTTGATTCGATCAAGCTATCCATGCAGCTATAACGTTTGTTGAGCACATCGTGACTGCGCAGCGGCCTGTTAAGCCAGCGCCGCAAACACCGGCTGCCCATTGCGGTTATTGATTTATCCAACACGCCCAGCACGGTGTATTGCAACTGTCCTGATGGGTGAAAATCCAGCTCCAGATTACGGCGGCTTGCAGCATCCAATAAAATAGTGTCATCACTGCTTTCGGTGCATATCCCCTGAATATGTGGCAGGGCGCTTTGCTGGGTATCTTTTATATAATGCAGCAAAGCACCAGCAGAGGCTATGGCGGCAGGCAGATTGTCACAGCCAAAGCCTTTTAAATCCAGGGTGTTAAACTGTTTTAGCACTTGTTGTCTGGCACTTTCCGGTTCAAAATGCCACGGTGCTCTTCTGCACAATCCGGCGCGACGTTTTAAATCGGCAGGTAATGGCCAGTCTTCACTGAACAATAATTCGGCGGGATTAAGCCGTTCAATCTCGCTGAACAATTGATTATCCGAATAAACTTGTTGCAATACAAAACGACCGCTGGTGACATCCAGATGGGCAATGCCGTATTGAGTGTTATCCAGCACACACACGGCAGCCAGCAAGTTGTCTTTGCGCTCTTCCAGTAAGGCTTCATCGGTTACCGTGCCGGGGGTGACAACACGTACTACCTTGCGTTCCACTGGGCCTTTGGAGCTGGCCGGATCGCCGATTTGTTCGCATATCGCTACCGATTGGCCTTGTCGCAGTAACTTGGCGAGATAGCTTTCGGCGACGTGATAGGGAATTCCGGCCATTGCAATCGGTGCACCTTGGGAGTTGCCGCGACTGGTGAGGGTAATATCCAGCAGTTGTGCAGCCTTTTTGGCATCATCGAAGAACAATTCGTAAAAATCGCCCATACGGTAGAACAGCAGGGTGTCGGGATGGTCGGCCTTGATGCGGAAATATTGCTGCATCATTGGGGTGTGCGGAGTGGCGGATGTGATGTCTTTATTCATGGTACTATTTTATCTGAAGTCTTACGAGTCACCATCATGGATAAAGAATTATTTGTTTTAGCCCAAAGGGTAGGGCAGTTTTTAGTAGCGCAGGGCACGACTATTGCGCTTGCTGAGTCGTGTACGGGTGGGTTGATTGCCGCAACGCTTACCGAGGTAGCGGGAAGTTCGGCGTGGTTTGACCGGGGATTTGTCACTTACAGCAATCAGGCCAAGATTGACCTGTTGGGAGTTAAGCCAGAAACCTTGCAACAATACGGGGCGGTGAGTGCAGAGACTGCCACGCAGATGGTATCCGGCGCATTGGCGCACAGCAATGCCGGTTGTGCGATTGCGGTAACTGGCATTGCAGGGCCGGATGGTGGCACGTTGGAGAAACCGGTGGGCACGGTTTTTATTGCCTGGCAGTGGCGTAATCGGGAGGCGGTTGTTGTACGCAAAAAATTTGATGGGGATCGGCAAGATGTTAGGCGGCAGACTGTGTGGATAGCATTGGAAGGTATGGTTTTATAGCGGAGCATTGAAGAAAGAACTGAGATATGTTTGGCAAGCTGTGCCAGACTTGTGCGTAGTGTGGAGTAACTCGTGGGTGGTTTCACATTAGCAAACCGCCAATCAACGCTCAATGCCAATGTCCAGTAGACGTATTGTGGCGGATTGCTTAGCGGCGAATCCACAATTTTGTTCTGTCGTGGTCTTGTGTACATCCGACAAAACTACATTGACTAAGTACTGGATACCCCGGCACTCCGTTAACCATAGGTTTACTTAACGAATATTTAATGCCATTGTCATTCGCTCTGTCCACAAACCATACATTTTTCGTGAGGGATGAAGACCATCATCGGCAAGCAAGCTGGTGTCCTTTAAGCCCTCCCTTGAAATATCGGTAATATCAATATAATTGATGGCATGCTTCTGGGTAATCACATGATTAATAGCATTGAAGGTATCAATCTCTTTTGAAATGTCTTGTTGCTCGGATTCCCCAAAAGGCGTAAATCCGTAGTCTGGAATCGAAACAACAAAGACGTTTTCTTTTTTGCCTTTGGCCAATTGAATTACCGTTAACAATAAGTCTTCAAATTCTATGGCATAGTCATCTACAGATTTGCCCCGGTATTGATTGTTCACACCAATTAAAAGGGACACCAGATCATATTCATTTTTTAGCGCTTCACTGCTCAGGGCATCTTTTAGATCATCCGTGCGCCATCCAGTCGCTGCAATAATCTTGGGTTTAGCGACTTTTACACCTTTTCGGTTGAGGGCATCCGCTAATTGATTAGGCCAGCGTGCGCCTTCTGCCACACTTTCACCAATCGTATAGGAATCACCCAGCGCAAGAAATAGTCTTTCTGGAGCACTATTTCCTGCAAACACAGATAGCGGGGTTAAAGATAATAAAAAAAAGCAGATGAGTTTCATTATAAAAAGTAATGCTGGCTAAAAACTCAGCCATTGTCTGAGGTTACACGCTAAAGATCAATACGTTTTAAGAGATATTAATCGTTGGTATTTAATATTTATTATAGACTCACAACTGAAAAACCGCCGTCATTGCATTCGCGGATTTTAAGGCATTTTCAAATATTTTATCGCGGTTGCGGTGGGCAAGCTGCGCCGAAACCAATGTGGCGCGATCTGGAACGTGTGCCGCGAATACCTGTGCAGGTACAGTAGACAGTGCTTCTACAATACTAATCCGCTCATTATCCAGACGCTCAAAACACAACCTGTTTTCTTGTTTGGGCAGACTCCAGTCTAACAATAATTTATATATTAAAGGTTCGCCTTTGGGTAAGCGTTTCGCGGTAATCTTAATTTCATGATGCTGATTGTGAAACTTCCACACCAGTTCTGAGTTAGACAGCTGTTTGCCATCCACAGGTAGCCATTTTAGCTGGCTCGCTAGCCAACCGACCAATAACCAGGTCATCGCTAAAGCATGCGGGCCATGATTTATTTCAATAACGCGCAAGCCATCAAGTGCGCCTGGCGCAATTTGCGGATCCAGCATTTGACTTAACAGTTTTCGCCATACGGCAAAGCGTCGCCACGCCAGATTATAAACCACTTGCTCATTTTGCTGTGCAGCCACCCAGCGCGTCATGGCCGATACGCCTTTTATGGGATTGATCCAGCCCATATTGTCGTAAATAATCTGGTCGGCAAGTTCAGCGAGTTGAAAGAAAACATCGCCCACTTCTGGCGGCGGACGTCTAGATACCCACCATAAGGCGGTAGGTAAATCGCCAACGAGTTGTGATCGTGCCACAGATGGCAATCGATCAGCCGAGGCGGACGACGCAATCACATCAATACGTTCAGCACAGACTTGCCAATCTTCATCCAAAGCGGTGTAGTAGATGGTAATCAGGGCTTCCATTGTGCCTTCAGTTGGTTGTCCGTCGCCTACCAGCAAAAGCACTCTAGCCGGATGTACATCAACAATGGCGGTGATTTCCTGGCTTACCACCAACGCTTCTTCAGCGGTGTCGCAATAGATAATGAGGTTAGACATGCAGGCACGCATGACCGTATGGCCACCGCTATCGCGATTAAACTGAGCCCACAAGATGCCCAGTTCAGCTTCAATACTACTGATGCGTACCCGTTTTAACGGCTGATTAATAATGGTAGACGCAGTAATGGCGGGAATCATAATAGCCGCCATTGACGGTTGTCCGCTTCAATAAGCCGGTCCGCTTCCAATGGCCCCCAGGTACCTGCGCTGTATTCGGGTATCCAGCGCGTGCGGCTGCTGGCCCAAATATTAAGAATATTATCCACCCAAGCCCAGGAAGATTCCACTGCATCGCGGCGCATAAACAGCGTGGCATCACCGGCCATGACATCCAGCAATAAACGTTCATAGGCTTCAGGTGATTGCTCGCCAAACGTGGAACCATAACGAAAATCCATCTTCACTGGAAAAATGCGTAATTTAGTGCCGGGCAGTTTGGTGGCAATACGCAACGATAAGCCTTCATTGGGCTGAATACTGAGCGCCAGAACATTGGGTTCTAAGGGATGATCGTGATTGGCATTAAACAAAATAGGCGGTACGCTTTTAAATTGAATAGCAATTTCGCTGGCACGTTTAGGCATGCGTTTGCCGGTACGAATATAAAACGGCACACCCGCCCAGCGCCAGTTTGCAATCTCGCAGCGCAGGGCGACGAAAGTTTCGGTCTGGCTATCGGGGTTGACGCCGGTTTCTTGCCGGTAGCCTGGCACCGATTGCCCCGCAATCGTGCCCGCGCTGTATTGCCCGCGAATCACATGCTGACGCAAAGTTTCAGGCGTCCAGGGTTTCAGCGAACGCAGCACCTTGAGCTTTTCATCACGAATCGCATCCGCATGCGCGTTGATGGGTGGCTCCATGCCAATCGCACACAGCAGTTGCAGCGCGTGGTTTTGCACCATGTCGCGCAGCGCACCCGTGTTTTCGTAAAACGCACCGCGTGACTCGACGCCCAGGTCTTCCGCAATGTTGATTTGAATGTTGGCGATGTTTTCCCTGCGCCACAACGGTTCAAACAGCGCGTTGCCAAAACGCAGGGCAAACAAGTTTTGCACCGAGGGTTTACCCAAATAATGGTCGATACGGAACACCTGGTTTTCTGTGAGAACTCGGCGCACGGTTTCATTGATGGCGCGGTTCGACGCCAAATCGTGTCCCAGTGGCTTCTCTAATACGACGCGCGTTTTCGGACTATTCAATCCCGCAGCAGCAATCTGCTCACACACGGTGGTGAACAAGCCCGGCGCTGTGGCCACGTACATCACCACCGTGTCGGCATGGCGCGCGTTCAACATTTCAGCCAAGGTGACGTAATACTCGGGCTTGGACACATCCATGCGCAAGTAAAA